>JBARIF010000434.1:0-12903 GCA_049799615.1 Terriglobales bacterium | reverse complement strand
AGCCTGAACAACCCCAGAATCGGCGGGCGAGGGCGCCCGCCCCACACCAGCGATTTCAGTTTGCCGCAGGATGGGCGATCCGCGTGTCCTTGTAGACCACGCCCCCCTTCATCACAAAATCGACATGCTCCAGGGCGCGCACGTCGGCCAGCGGATCGGCATTCACTGCAATGATATCGGCATACTTGCCGGTCTCAATCGTGCCCACGTCCTTGGCCCGCCCAATCAGATCGGCGGCGCTCGATGTGGCCGCACGGATGGCTTGCGCCGGGGTCATGCCATACTTCACCATGTAGAAGAACTGTTTCGCATTGTCGCCGTGAGGATAGACACCTGCGTCGGTGCCAAACGCCATCTTTACGCCCGCCTGAAACGCCTTACGGAAATTTTCCCGCTGCAGGCGCCCGACCATTCTCTCTTTGTCCAGGTTTTCGGTCGGCAATCCCCACTTGGGGGCCTCGTTCAGGATGTAGTCGTCGTTGTAAATATCCATCACCAGATAAGTTCCGTGCTCCTTGGCCAGGCGTATACCTTCGTCATCAATCAGGCTGGCATGCTCGATTGAGTCGATGCCCGCCCGGATCGCATTCTTGATGCCTTCGGTTCCATGGGCGTGGGCAGCAATTTTCCGGCCGCCCATGTGCGCCGTGTCCGCCGCTGCCTTCAGTTCTTCAAAGGTAAATTGGGCTGCTCCCGGACTGTCTCCCCGCGAGAGCACGCCGCCAGTAGCCAGGATCTTGATCACATCTACGCCGTATTTTTCCTGGGCGCGAACCACGTGGCGAACCTGGTCAACGCTGTCAGCGATCTGGAAATCGCGTTCTTCGGGAAACATCATGACCCGGGTCTGGGGCGAGAAATTATTCAAGTCGCCGTGGCCCCCGGTGATGGAGATACCGGGACCGCTGGCCACTACGCGCGGGCCCACCAACAGGCCTTCGTTGATCGAGTTGCGCAAGTCCACTGCCAGAAACGGATCTGAGCCCACGTCGCGCACTGATGTAAACCCGGCTTCCAGCGTCTTGCGCGCATTCAGGACGGCGGCGAAGGCGTGGTCGAAGGGTGAGTCCTTGAAATTGTAGATTTCGTTGTAGCGGTCCGCCCGAGAACCAAGATGAGTGTGGCAATCGATCAGCCCGGGAAGCACCGTCGCCTGCGACAGGTCGATCACTTTGGCGCCATGTGGAATCTTGATATCGGCGGCCGGGGCAACGCTCCTGATCCGGTCATCCTCCACCACAATGACCAGGTTTTCACGAACGTTGTCGCTGGTGGCGTCAAACAGGCGCCCCGCGAGGATGTAGCTGACCTTGGGAGCGGGCTTGTCAGCGATCGGGCTCGCCTGCCCGAACGCGATAGATGACAGCATCAGACAAGCAAGTGCACTGACGAATCTGTTTCTCGATCTGGCGTAGTTCAAGGGGCCGCTCCTGGCTCGGAATAGGACGGATTGAGATTAGGACAGAGAAGTTTCAAGGTTCCGATCAGGACTGTCAAGCGCCTCGCGTGAACAGGCGCAGACAGTGAACGCAAGGACAGCCGCAAGCGGCAGAAGGACAGAGCCCACGGCGTGAGCCGTGGGTATGATGTGGGTATGATCGAGAAGCGGGAGAGCCCGGAAGAGGCGAGAGCATGTCGCCGGCCGTTGCCCGGTTTGACCGGGTCGAAGATCCGGTCCCCACACGATCACGTGTGATTTTGACACTGCGGCGACGCCCGCTGGATAATCCACACTGTGTCTGATTCCACCGCAGCGCAGAACTCCGCTCGCTCCCCTGTTTTTCGGCGCTCTTTTCGCAAAACTTTCCCTTCTGCCGTTCGTGGGGAAGGCGCGTATCTCTGGGATACAGAAGGTAAGCGCTATCTGGATTTTTCCGGCTCCGCGGCGGTAAACCTGATCGGGCACGGAATTCCGGAGATCGCTGACGCCATGGCCGAGCAGGCGAAGCAGCTTGAGTTCGTCCATACCAGCCAGTTCACCACGCCCATCGCAGAGGAGTACGCGCGCGCGCTGCTCGAATTTGCCGGCGAGAATTTTTGTGGCGGCGCCGTGTACTTCACCTGCGGCGGTTCGGAATCGGTCGAAACCGCGCTCAAGCTGGCGCGGCAATATCAGGTAGAGGTTGGGCAAACCGGTCGTTACCAGGTGCTGAGCCGATCGCAGAGCTATCACGGCTCGACCCTGGGCGCGCTCGCGGTCTCCGGCAACAAGCGGCGACGCGAAATCTATCTGCCCATGGTGCGCGAGTTCGCTCACGTAGGAATTCCATATTGTTATCGCTGCGTCTACGACTGCACCGACGGCTGCCGCAACTGCGGCCTCGAGTACGCAGCTGAGTTAGAGAAAGCGATCGAGGCGGCCAAGGGCGAAGCCGCGGCTTTTATCTTCGAGCCGGTGAGCGGGGCCACGCTGGGCGCGGTGGTGCCGCCGCCGGGATACCTGCAAAAGGTCGCAGAAGTTTGCCGGCGTCATGGCGTCTTGCTCATCGCTGATGAAGTCATGACTGGCATGGGCCGCACCGGGCGGAACTTCGCCATCGAACACTGGGACATCACGCCCGACATCCTGATCGCAGCCAAGGGTCTCTCCAGCGGCTACGCTCCGCTGGGCGCGGTGATTGCGACGAAAAAAGTGGTTGACGGAATTGTCTCTGGAGCATTTCTGCATGGCTTTACCTACAACGCCCATCCCGTTTCACTGGCCGCCGGACGCGCCGTGCTGCGCCGTTTGCTGCAGCAGAAGCTGGTGCAGGCATTTGACTCCGGACGTGAGGGCAGCATCGCCGCCAAGCTCGAACGTTCGCTCTCGACTCTGCTCGACTTGAAAAGCGTTGGCGAAGTCCGCGGCATCGGCTTGCTGCGCGGCGTGGAGTTCGTCTCCAACAAGGAAACCAAGAAGCCCTTCGCTCCGGAATTGAACTTCGCGGCAGCCGTAACCAGCGCAGCCCTCAAGCGCGGCCTGCTGGTTTATCCCATTCAGGGTTGCGTGGACGGAATCTCCGGCGACCACCTGCTGATCGCGCCCCCGGCGGTCATCACCTCCGGGCAAATCGACTGGGCGATCGGGCAACTGAGAGACTCGATCGAAGAAGTGACTGACGCACTCAAGTAGCGCCGGCGTCCCGCCGGCAGTCGTGGGGGCATCCCGCCCCCACGGGGGCAAGTGGCCCCGTTCATGAGGAGTTAGACGTCGCACCATCCCAAACGCGGTCAAACACTTACTAGTTGATCCCCGGTTGACACGCAGTTTACCCCCAGTGCATTGCGCTCCCTCGCCTGCCCCACGAAACTGGGCCCCGGAGCAAAGATAATGACAACTCCACTGATCGATTTCTGCGAGCAGACCGACCCTAGAGTTCTTACCGAGGTGCGCCGCATCAAGCGCTTCGAAAACGCCAACCGAATCCACAACAGCCTGACCAATAGCCCTGAAAAACGGGCGCTAGTCTGGATGGCAGAACGCACTCCGCGCTGGATCAGCTCCGACCATCTCACCTTATTGGGATTCGTTGCCCAGGTGATGGCGGGCGTCAGCTACGCTTTGGCTCGATGGGACAGTTACTGGCTCGTAGCCGGAATCCTTTTCCTGGCCCTCAACTGGCTGGGCGACAGCCTTGACGGCACGCTGGCCCGGGTGCGCCGGCAGCAGCGCCCGCGCTACGGCTTCTACGTTGACCACATCATCGACAGCTTCGGCGGGCTAGTGCTCATGGCTGGGCTGGCGCTGTCGAGATACATGCATCCATATATCGCGATCGCCCTGCTGGTCGGGTTCCTGCTGCTTTCCATCCAGTCCTACCTGGCCACCTACACGCTGGGAGAATTTCAACTCTCGTTCTGGAACTTCGGCCCCACCGAGTTGCGCATTCTCTTGTCCATCGGCAACGTGGCCCTCTTGTATCACCCCATGGTCTTCCACGGACACTACCGTCTGTTCGATGTAGGCGGAGCGGTTGGCATTGTCGGCATGGCAGCCATGCTGATCTTCTTCACGGTTCGAAACACCCGTCGCCTATATGTAGCGGAGCGAATCCGATGAGGCCTGGTGCCTGCCGTGCCACCGCGATTCGCTGGCTCAAGTTCAATCTCGTAGGTGGAATAGGTATCGCTGTGCAGTTGCTCGCTTTGGTTGTGCTGAAGAATGGGCTGCACTTCAACTATTTGATCGCCACCGCTCTGGCGGTCGAGACCGCCGTCATCCACAACTTTCTCTGGCACGAACGCTTCACCTGGGCGGAGCGCACCGGAGCAAGCCTTGACCGCTTCCTCAAGTTCAACCTGACTACTGGCTTGTTTTCCATCGGCGGGAACCTGGCGCTGATGAAGCTGCTGGTGGACTTTGGGCATATGAACTATCTGCTGGCCAACGGAATCACGATCACGGCCTGTTCCGTCGTCAACTTTCTGGTCAGCGATGGTTTTGTCTTCGCGGAAGATGTGAAACTCAGTCCGTGTGATGGCTGGCCTGGCGCTCGACCGACCAGATATCTTCCGGCTTTTGCTCAAAGGGATAAACGTGCACCATCCAGCCGAATATCTGGGGCGTGAATGTTCCGCCGGCGGCATCGCAATCGGCCCGGGTCGTGATGGAGCCGGCCAGACCGAATCTCGGCTGCGGTCCCCAGGCTTCGCTCCTTCTATCGGACGGCGGAAGGCACAGATTAATGTGCGCGTGCCACTGCGCAATGCTTAGGGGAATACGCTGGTCCAGATCATTCCAGGTGGCTTTTTTGGGCGCAGTGTACATCACGCCGATCAGCTTGTAGCCATCGCCGGTCTTCTCATAGAGCAGCGATGTGGGATGGTCGGGATTGAACTGAATTGCCGCCTCAAAGGCATAACGGTAATTGGTGAAGTGGTATTGCTTCTGCGGCAGGTTGGGAAGAAAAATCTTGTAACCATCGGCCAGAGCGACTCTGTAGTCAGTGTATTTCTCAGCCGCCTGGCGCGCGGCAGCCACCACCTGATCGGCCTTCTCCTGGTCTCCCGGTTTCAGATCGCGCAGGGTCGTCATCTTCATGTGCGGCCCCATGTCCATGTTGCGAGCGGACATCGAAAGCATGGCGTGGGCGCTGCCGTCATTATGCATGCCCTTTAAATCCGGCATGGGCATGCTGCTCATGCCTGGCGCTTCGTGGGGCGCGTCCCGGGACGTGTTGCTGGGCGGTGCGGAAGGATCCTGTGGCGCGTCAGCCGGAGAGATTGACGCAGGCTCGTCGCCAACCGGAATGTCATCCTGCGATTTCTGCCCTTGCGCCCGCAAAGGCAGGAACGCGAACAGCGTGAGCAAAAACAGGGCCGGAATCCGTCTGCTCATAAGGCTTACCGATTCTATTAACCCTGACGGAGCCAGGATGTTTCTGCAATAGGAGAGCAGGTACCTCTATTACGGCAGTAATGAAACACAGGGTTCCTGTAGCGCCGGCGTCTCGCCCGCGGTCCCGAGGGCGTCTCGCCCTCGCCGGTGGGGGCGGAGACGCCCCCACGAGAGCCACCGGGACGGCGGCGCTACAAGAACCTACTCCGCCAACAGCTGTTGAACTGCGGCCTCGCCGGAACGTATGCAGTCGGGCACGCCAATTCCGCGATAACCGTTGCCCGCCAAAGCCAGGCCCGGCAGCTGTTTGACCAGGCCATCGATCCGTTGCAAGCGATCCAAATGGCCAACGGTATATTGCGCCATCGCGCCTTGCCAGCGGAAGATGCGAGCGAAGAGGGGATCAGCCTTCACGCCGAGAATTTGCCGAAGTTCGTCGCGCACGATGCCCAGAATATTTTCGTCCGAGAGTCCCAGCACCTGCTCGTCCCGGCTGCCGCCGAGAAAGCAGCGCAGCAGGGCACGGTCTGCGGGAGCACGATGCGGAAACTTGTTATGGACAAAAGTTGCAGCCAGCAAGCGCTTGCCTTCGCTGCGAGGCACCAGAAATCCAAAGCCCGCGGGCAATGTAGCACGCACATCCCGGTCGAAACCCAGCGCCACCGTCACTGAGGAACTGTACGAAATGACCCTGAGTTCGGAGGCAAGTTCGGGGCTGGCTATTTCAAGCAGGGTTGCAGCGGCCGGGGCTGGCGTGGCCACGATCACCGCATCGAATTGATCGGAAGCATAGCCCGCCGATACAACCCAACCCCGATCTTGCCTTTGGACAGCCTGCACGGGAGCGTTCTCCCGCAAAGCCTTCCGGGAAAAACTGCCCACCAATGCGTCCGCCAGTTGCTGCATTCCTCCCTTCAGAGAGGAAAAAATCGGCGGGCCCGGCTGCGAACGACTCACGTTTTTGCGGGCCGCCAGCATCCCTCGTCCCAGGCTGCCATACTTTGACTCCATCGCAACCAAGCGTGGCAGCACCGCGCGCGCGCTGAGTTGCGAGGCTTCGCCGCCATACACGCCGGCGAGCAACGGGTCCGCCAGGCGATCGACCATTTCCGCGCCATAGTGACGCTCTACCAGCGCGGCCACGCTCTCATCGCCATTCGACTGGCGCGACCGGTACCACCATTCACGCGCCACGCGCAGCTTTGTAGCCGGAGAAAACAGCGACGACAGGATTGCTGGCGCAAGCTGGGTCGGAACCATGAACATCAGCCCATCGGGCATGGGCACAAGCCTGCCCTTCACCAGGATGCAGGTTTTGCGATCGCCGTCGTTGGAACCGATGAGTTGGTCTTCAATCCCGAGCCGGCGACAGAGATCCGCGGCCCAGGGTTTTTCCGTGAGAAATGAATCAGGGCCAGCCTCGATCAGGCAACCCTCTACCTGCTCGGTGAGCAACACACCGCCGAAGCGCGGGCCCGATTCGTAAACTGCATACTCGAGCGCCTCGCCCGCCCGGCGGCGCTCCTCAATCGCAAACGCCGACGCCAGCCCCGAGATGCCGCCGCCGACAATGGCGATCCGTTTCATTTTCGAACCGGTGACCGGGCCACGTCCGCCAGGGCCGCGGTCAACAACCGCGAATCATTCAGCGATTCCGCGCGCCACAACTTCATGCCTTCCTTTGCGGCAAACTCCTTGAACGCGATGTCGATGTCGTACAGCACCTCGACGTGATCGCAGAGAAATCCGATGGGTTGTACAAACACTCCGCGGTGACCTTTGTCCTTCAATTCGAGAATCGTATTTTCGACGGTCGGTCCAAGCCATGCCCCACCTGACATCCCTTGGCTCTGGAAAGCAAACCTCCAGACGTCCGCCGCAAGCCGCGCTGTCAGCGCCACCAGCCTGGCGGTCTCCTTCGCCTGAGTCTCATAGGGATCGCCTTCCGCAATGGTCCGCTGCGGAACGCTATGGGCAGTAAAAATGACCGGCACCGGCGCCCCCATCTCACCGCAGGCTCGGTCCCATCCCGCGCACAACTTCTCGGCAAAGGCTGCGATCAGGAGGGGATGATCATGCCACGATTCCACGAACTCCACGGCAAAAGGCATGCCGCCTTCGACATTCAACGCAGCGCGATAAAGACCCACGCTGGTGCGCGAGTTCTGCGGGGCCAGACAAATGACCACAGCCCCCTCTACGCCGTCGGCCTTCATGGCGGCGATTGTGTCCGCCACATACGGCTTCCAGTTACGCATGCCGACGTAAACCGGCAACTTGAGTTCTTCGGCCAATAACTCGCCCTGACGTAGCGTGAGCTCAGTCAGCGGGGACCGGCCAATCAGCCCGTAGCGGTGTTTTACTTCCTCAATCACTTCCGCTGGGACCGGCCGGCCGCGCGTGATCTGATTCAAGAATTCTGGTATCTCGTCCACGGAATCGGGACTCCCATGGGCCAACAGCAGAACCGCGATTCTTGCGTCAGCTGGCAATTTCACAACTCCTGGTCTGGCCTGCGACTAGCCTGGCCTTTAGCATTGCGAGCCAATTCAATATTCCTGCACAAACCTGGCCAGCGCCTTCACATTCTCCACCGGCGTTTCGGGGAGAATGCCATGCCCCAAATTAAAAATGTGCCCGGGACGTCCGCCGGCGAGCCGCAGGACCTCTGCCGCACCTGCCTTGACTTCTTTCCAATCCGCAAAAAGCAACACCGGATCCAGATTTCCCTGTACCGCCCCGGACCCGACTGCGGTCCAACCCTGGTCCAGCGGAATCCGCCAGTCGAGGCCAATCACTTCGGCGCCGGTTTCCTTCATCGAGGGCAACAGAGTGGCGCTGTCAGTACCAAAATAGATGATCGGCACTCCAGCCCGCCGCAAACTTTTTACCAGTTCGCTGGTGCGAGGCCGCACATAACGCCGATAGTCCTGCACGCTGAGGCAACCCACCCAACTATCGAACACCTGGATCACATCCGCGCCCGCGCGCACCTGCTCCGCCGCGTACTCAGCGACCACCGTAACCAGTTTGCCCAGAAGCTCATCCCAGGCCGCGGGCGCGGAATACATCATCTTCTTGGTGTTTACATAATTGCGCGAGCTGCCGCCCTCGATCATGTAGCTGGCCAGCGTAAAGGGAGCTCCGCAGAAGCCAATCACGGGCAGGCTTGTTCCGAAGTGCTTGCTCACCAGCCGCACAGCCCTGGCAACATATCCCAGATCGGAGGCGCGGTCGGTGCGTAGTTGAGAGATGTCGGCCTGGTCGCGCACCGGTTTCTCTATCACCGGGCCTTCGCCGGGCGAAAAGTGAAAGGGCAGCCCCATCACTTCAAGGGGAAGCAGCAAATCGGCGAAGATGATGGCGGCATCTACTCCCAAGGCTTCCGCGGCCGTGATCGTGACCTCGGCCGCTACTTCCGGACGCTTGCATATCTCAATCAGCGAATACTGCTTACGCACGGCGCGATATTCCGGCATGTAACGCCCCGCCTGGCGCATGAACCAGACTGGGGTGCGATCAACTGGGAGCGCCCGGCAAGCCTTCACGAAGCGGGATTCAGGAGCAGACATTGATTCTTTAACTGTAGCATCTTGCCGGCGCGGCGGATTCACGAAGGCCAGGAGGCCCTCGTCCGGGCGGGCGAGCGTAGCTCGCCTCCTTCCGCCGTTCAATCTCGTCGTAAACTGCCTTGGCAGGTTCTCAGATCGAGCCGAGCTTCGCTCCGCCGGGCGGGTGGGGGCACCCGTCCTTACGTATTTCTCGTTGGGAAGAACAGGAGGCATCAAGAGAGTACCTCCAATCCGCTTCCAATCCGGCCTATGATTTCGGAGACTAACCCCGGAGGTCTTCACATGGCAGCGAGTCAGGTGGTTCTTTATTTTGATAAGCAGGAGGACGCGCTGCTCTTTACCCTGGCCGCCAGCTCGATGATTTCGGATGACGGGCCGGCACGCGCCGATGAAGCGCTGGTGAAAGTTGCCGCTGAAATCCGCAAGGCCAACAGGATCACCACCGAAGGTGTTCTGGAACCATCCAACTGATCCTCAGCAATCAGCCGCAAACTAGCACGAAATGTTGAGCACCATCGCTTGCCCCAGCCGCAAGTGACCTGAGAACGGTCGAGCACAGCCCGGTGCGCCAACACGCCATCGGATAACCTTACCGGACCAAGCCCACAGTCTCTTCGAATTCCCGACGTCAAGAGAGCCTATCGCCCAGCAGCGTCGGAAAAGCGACTTGAATCATTCTTTTTCTTGTGCCGAGTTTTTTTGCTGTAACAATTTTCTTACAGGCCCTTTGTGCTGGAGATCAGCTCACGAAGAGTTGCTCGAGATGGCCCGCTGCCTGTCTAAGGCCGGAGTCGGAGGTGCGTTTGGTGGTTCGGGACAGCAAAACTGCAAAGAAGCCCTATCGCGCTCCAGCTCTGCGAATCCTGGAGCCTGCCGCCGCCCAGGCGAAACTGGAAGCGGTCCGGGACCCACTGGATGCGGAGGCCCGGCAGATGCTGTCTGTGCTCAAGCACCGGCTGGTCGAAGAGAGATCCGCCGCGCACTCCGTGTCCAACAACTCACTTCCCTAGTCCGATTACTGTCGCTGAGATGGTCCAGAGTCGATGGAAACACGAATCTGTCAGTTGGAACCCTGCCACTCAGGAATGGTTCTGCGTGAGGTGTGGCCGGACTTCCGATCACACCCCTGAGCACGATGCCCGTTTCGAACTGGAGCAGTACGAATGCCACGTGCCCTGGGTCGAAATGCCCACGACCGCGTCCAACACCCCTGAATAATCAGTCATTGAAGCGACCCAAAGTGTGGGCCGGACACTCCTGTCCGACGCCTTTGACTTCGACGTTTGAACTGCAATCACATTTGCGTTTCTGGCTTACGCCGTGACCCCGGGGGTCGTAAAATCAAAGCAAATCGAAAGCCGGGTCAAAGGCCAAATCAAAGGCGTCGGACAAGAGTGTCCGACCTACACGCTCGAAACTGATTCTTTGAAATCCACTTTATTCGCGGTCCAGACTGGCATAAGCTTGCTCCGCCAGCACCAGTCCACCCAGGACCCCGGCCCGGCCTCCGAGTTGCGGCGGGACCACATACTGGTCAATATCGCGCGTCACTTCGGTAGCCCGCACATACCCATTCAGCAATCCCACCAGATCCTGGCGAATTCGACCGAACAGATGCGACTGCCGCAACACTCCTCCGCCCAGCAGAATGCGCTGCGGTGAAAGTGTAAGCACCCAGTTCGCCAGGCCATGCGCCAGGTAGTGCGCTTCCAATGTCCATGCCGGATGATCGAACGGAAGATCCTGGCCCGCTTTGCCCCACCGTGCCTGCATCGCCGGGCCAGAAGCCAATCCTTCCAGGCAATCGCCGTGATAAGGGCAACTACCGGGGAACGGGTCACGTGCCAGATCATGCGGTACCCGGATGTGTCCCATCTCCGGATGCACCAGCCCATGAAGAACGCGGCCGTTGATGATCGCGCCGCCGCCGATGCCGGTGCCGATGGTCAGATAAAGGAAGTCGGTCAGGTTTTGCGCCGCGCCCCAGCGGGCCTCGCCCAGCGCCGCAGCATCCACGTCAGTGTCAAAACCAACCGGCACTCCCAGCGCATCGCGCACTGTGCCGGCCAGATTGTAGTTCTGCCAGCCTGGCTTCGGCGTGGAGGTGACATAGCCAAATGTGAGCGAAGTGCTATGGAGATCGATCGGTCCAAAAGATCCGATCCCCACCGCCTTCAGTTCGCCGCCGGACTCCTCGCGCAGGAACTCAATGGCGAGGGCCAGCGTGGCCTCGGGCGTGGTCGTGGGAAATTGCATCGTCTTCACGTCCGCCGGCCCGGTCCCCACGCCACAAACGAATTTTGTCCCCCCTGCTTCGATCGAACCGAACATAGTTATCGTTTTGCGCCCCAAGGAGTCTGCCACAGAACCTCGCCGGGACAAAATGTGGGCACGAGCTTCGTGTTCGTGCAACCGCGGTCCACGCAATAAGCGGTCCCAAAAGTATCTCCGGAGAAACTTCCAAGGTTACGCAGGTCGTAAGAGAGACCAGATTGGACCAGTAACCAGTGCCCCGCCCATATTCGCCTGGGTATGCCCATCGGAGACTGGCTGGCCCAGCCTCGCCGGGATTAAGTTCTTCTTAATGTCACACAAATATTTTTTGCCGGCCTGTTCCCTGTTGCTTCTCATGGTGTTTTTGCCCGGATGCGGCGGCGGTCTCGCGGCCACCTCCAACCCGCCCTCAAACCCGGCGCCCAACGTAGCCTTGATCACGCCCAACACAGGAACCACCAGCGGCGGCACCAGGGTAACGATCACAGGCACGGGCTTTCTGACGGGAGCAACCGTAAGCCTGGGTGGGATCCCCGCCACTAGCGTGACCCTGGTGAGCAGCACATCGATCACGGCGACCACTCCCGCCCACGCCGCCGGCGCTGTGAATGTAATGATCGTCAACACCGATGCGCAAAACGGCACCTTGGCCGGTGGCTATACATATGCAGCCTCTAATCCGGCTCCGACCGTGACTGCGATCACGCCGAACTCCGGAACAACCAACGGCGGCGGCGCAGTGACCATCACGGGCACAGGTTTCCTGGCAGGAGCTACAGTGAAACTGGGCGGGACCTCCGCGGCAGGAGTAACGGTTGTCAGCGGAACGTCGATCACGGCCACAACCCCAGCCCACGTCGCCGGCGCTGTGAGCGTCGTGGTCACCAACACGGATGCCCAGAGCGGTACCTTGACCAACGGCTACACGTACATCGCAGCGAATAACCCAGCACCGACTGTGACGGCGATCTCGCCTGTCTCCGGCACCATCAACGGCGGCACGGCTATAGCGATCACGGGCACGGGCTTTCTGGCGGGAGCCACACTGCAACTGGGCGGGACGCTCGCGACCGGCGTGACCGTGGTGAATAGCAACGCCATCACAGCCACCACCCCAGCCCACGCGGCTGGAGCCGTGAGCGTTGTGGTCACCAACACGGACGCCAAGACCGGTACCTTGACCAATGGCTTTACCTACACAGCGCCCAATCCGGCGCCGACGGCGACTGCGATCACGCCCAACTCTGGATCACTCAGTGGCGGTACAGCCGTGACCATCACCGGCACAGGTTTTCTGGCGGGAGCCACAGTGAAGCTGGGCGGGACCTCGGCCACCAGTGTCGCAGTGGTGAGCAGCACCTCGATCACAGTCATCACTCCCGCTCACGCAGCCGGCGCCGTAAGCGTCGTGGTCACCAACACCGATGCCAAGAGCGGTACCTTGACCAATGGCTTTACCTACACAGCGTCTAACCCGGCGCCTACGGTGACTGCCATCACGCCCAACTCCGGACCAACCACCGGCGGGACAGCCGTGACTATCACCGGCACAGGTTTTCTGGCAGGAGCCACAGTGAAGCTGGGCGGGACATCCGCCACCAGTGTCGCAGTGGTGAACAGCACCTCGATCACGGCCATCGCTCCCGCCCACGCGGCCGGCGCAGTCAGCGTCATGGTCACCAACACCGATACCCAGAGCGGTACTTTGGCCAATGGATTTACCTACACAGCGTCTAACCC
>JBARIF010000433.1:0-5740 GCA_049799615.1 Terriglobales bacterium | reverse complement strand
GGGTAGACCCTAAGCCGCGCCGCGCTTCTTCGGTCCCGTGGACGGCTCAGTGGGTTCGCCGGAGTGTTCAGGGCTACCACCGGGCTCGGGAAAATCTGTGTCCGAAGATTTCAACATGGGGTCCTGGTCGCGATGTCCGAGTTGACCCGGCATGGAGGTATTGTCCGGCCCCATTGGTCTATCCTGTTCTACGGCGCCTTTGCCCCGGTCCTGGTCGTCGGCGAGAGCGGCGTCCAGATCTTTTGTCGAGTCAGTCATGGCGTGTCCTCATCCAGGCGCGTAGTCACACTCGGCCCGGCCTGGTTAGCCTATCGCGAAACTTTTGCCTGTGGGAAGGGTTAATCCTGTAGATTTGACGAAGAGTATGAGGAGGGCGGAATGAGGGCTCTGCTACTGGTTCTTTCAGCAATCATGCTCTTGACGTTGGCCGGCTGGGGGCAGACTTCGTCGGGGCAACAGGCGAATGCCAGCGTGGCCGCTCACAAGCGCGAAGCCAAGGAGCACGCCGCGCGCCATCATCAACACCGCCGGCACCGCAATCATCGCCGCCATGGCAAGGCGTAGCCGGATCGTTCACAGCGATCTTTACTCCGGCTTCCGCGAGGATCCCGTTGTGGCCACTCCCAGTTTGCGCAGCCGGTCTCGGGCCTGCAAGGCCTCGTTCGATTTGGGATAGCGCTGCATTACGTGGCGGAGGGATGCAATTCCGGCCTCCTGCTGTCCCAGTTCAATCAGAGCCAGACCCTTTTTCAGTTCGGCCGAGGCTGCTTTATTGCCATCGGGAAAACTCTGCAGCACCTGATCGTAACTCTTCACTGCAGCCGCGTAGTTTCCCTGCTTGTACTGGATGTCGGCCAGATAGAAGCTCGAATTCCCGGCCAAGTCTGTGTTGGGATAAAACTTCACGTAGTCCCCGAATTCCTGTGCCGCCAAGTCGTTTTTGCCCGCCTGGTAGTCGCGCAGGGCATTGTTGTAGAGAACATCAGGAGGCGGAGCGGCTGCCGCCTGCTGCTGTTGCTGGGTCTGCTGCACGGCCATGCTTTGCTGGGCCGCCTGCATGTCCTCCAGTTGTTTGCTCACCTTGCCCAGCCTGGCTTTGAGTTCATCCAGGGTATCGTTCAAGGACTGGATCTGGCCCGAAAGCTGGTCGGCATGAGTACCACTGTCACTCTGTTGCTTCTGCAGAGTGGTCTGGAGGTCGGTCACCGAGGTCGCGACCTTGTTGGCTCGGTCTGTACTTTGTTCGATAAGGTGCTGCAGCACGCCCATGCGCTCGTCAAAAGACTGCTGCATGTGCGCAATTCTGTCCTGCAGGTCCTGCACCTGGGTCTGAAGTTGCACCATGTCTTTGTTAACGGCCCAGACCGGTGTGATGCCGGTGCAGAGCAGGGCAACAAGAGCAAGCAAGAAGGGATATCGTTGGATTCTCATAGTCCAATACCTACGATGCGAAGAGTGTGTATTGCGTCCAGGCCAGAGGACGAAGCAGTAATGTAGCGCCGGCTTGTCGCTGCGGCAGGGAGGTGACATCAGTACCTCCGAGCGGGCGAGGGCGAGACGCCCTCGCGACAGCCGGCGGGACGCCGGCGCTACAAAGCCTTACTTACCGTACACGAAATGACCACGCCGGTTCTGCTGCCAGCACTGCTCGTTGGATTCGGTGCAGAACGGCTTTTCTTTGCCGTAGCTGATGGTCTTGACGTGATCGGCGGCAACGCCTCCCTGTACCAGGGCATTGCGTACGGAGTTGGCTCGGCTATCGCCCAGGGCCAGGTTGTATTCCGTCGATCCCCGTTCGTCGCAGTGTCCTTCCACCGTAAAGCTGATGTTGGGATGCTGCTTGAGGAACTCGATATCGCCCTGCAGGGAAGACTGCTCTTCCGTCCTGATATCGCTCTTGTCGTAATCGAAGTAGATGTCCTTCACCGTTTGTGAGAACAATTCTTCCTCGGTGGCCGACGGTTGAGGCGGCGGCGGTGGCGGCGAGGTCACGGTAACCCGTGCCGTGGCGGTCTGAGTTCCGCCCGCTCCCTTGGCGGTCAGGGTGTAGGTGGTAGAGTCGGCAGGGGTGACGCTCTGCGATCCGCTGGGTTGGACTGCACCTACGCCATCAATGCTGACGTCGGTCGCGTTGCTGGTCTGCCAGGTCAACGTGGTGGACCCGCCCTTCTCGACGGTGTTGGGGTTGGCCGTGAGCGAAGCCGTCGGCGCAGCCGGCGGTGGGGGTGGCGGTGGTGGCGGGGGCGCCACTTTCTTCTTGCAGGCACCCAGCGTCATGATCGTCATCAAGACGAACGCTAACATCATCCATCTCAGGTTTCGTTGCTTCACTCTGCTCCTCCGTACTCTTGGTGCGCAGTGACTGCGATCGCCGCGCCCGGCTCAGGTCCGGAGAGGGGGAATCGTGCCCCGCCTCTTCCGGGAATTAACTGCAAAAACGGCAAATATGATTCCATTACTTCATTCCCGAAGATTCATTCCCAAAATCACTTCCAACTCCAGTTGGGTTGACTGTTAGCGCCCGCAAACGTCAGCTGCTTCTGATTTGTCCCATCGGCCAGCATGGTCCATATCTGGAGGCTGCCCGCACGGCTGGACTGGAAAATGATGTGCCTTCCATCCGGCGACCAATAGGGGAAATCATTGCGCCCGCCATCGTGGGTCAGCTGCACCCACTGCTTGCTGGCAATGTCCATGATGTAAATGTCTTGCGCCCCCGGCGCTCCCGGGCCGTATTTGCGCATCCACGAAACCACCAGAAACTGCCCATTGGGCGACCACGCAGGAGAGACGGCGTAGCCCTGATCAGTAAGGCGCTGCACGTTGGTGCCGTCGGCTTCCATGGTGTAAACCTGCGGCAGGCCTGTGCGTCCGCTTACCCATGCAATTTGTGAGCCCGTCTTGCGGTTCCATGCAGGAGAAACGTCGGGACCCTTCGAAGATGTAATGCGCTTCAGACCGCCGCCGGCGGTGTCCACAGAATAGATTTCAGGATCCCCGCTGCGCGAAGAGGAGAAAGCGATTCTGGTTCCGTCCGGAGACCATGCTGGCGAAAGATTAGTCCCACCGAACCGCGGAAATGAGACCAGGCGATTCAGGTCGAGCGAATACATCAGAATCTCCCATCCCGACTTGGTCATCGAACTGAAGGCGATGCGCGAGCCATCGGGCGAGACCCGTGGCGACAACGAGATCGAGCCTAGATGAGTAACGGCGTGCTGGTTGGCGCCGTCATAATCCATCGCCCAGATTTCCTTGTGTCCGCTGCGGCTGCTCACGAAATAAATCTTGGTTTCCGCAATCCCGGGAATTCCGCCACCCAGGCGGAAGATAATTTCATCGGCGAATTTGTGCGCCGTGGTGCGGGCAGCGTCGCTGGTGGCGGCATCCTGATATTGCTTGCCCAGCACCTGCGGCGAGGTGATATTTTTCACATCATAAAGCCAGCCCTGCACCGTCATGCTGTTGCCGGTCACGCCCAGGTTGCCAAAGGCCAGCATGGCCGCATTCGGCGGCGGCGCGCTCCAGCCCTCGAACTTCACATCCGCGGGCGTGCCCACTTGCCCCAGGGGATAGAAGCTCTTCGAAACCATGTCGAAGATGCCGGCATTGTCCAGATCATTCCACAAGGTTTCGTTGAACGCCTTGAGCAGGTCGGCATTCTTGGCGTCCTGCGTGGATGCATTGAAATCGGGCACGGCCAAGCGAACTTTTTCAACGCCCAGCCCGGTACCGGTTTTAATCCAGTCCTGGGCGAAGCTCGAGGTCAACAAAAACAGAGGTATCAGTACTAAGAAAAATCGCTTCATTAATGATGGCTTCCTAACATTTTTGGTCCGGCGTCATCCTGAGGAACTTTAGTCCCGAAGGATCTCGCGCGTACTCCTACGAACCCACCCAAGTGCACAGGCGCCGCTCGCCAGATCCCTCGCAAGCTCGGGATGACGCCCCGTACAAAAGTGCAGAGATCCGAACTGAACCAACCGCAAACTGTAAGTCCAAAAGCACCTTGCTATCTTTTGTAATCGAACCAGAACTCTACCGACACCTTATTCGCCGCATAATCCGAGGGCAAGGGACCAAAAGTGTCAATGCGCTGGATGGCCCGCGTGGCCGACTGGTCAAGCGATGGGACACCGCTTGATTGCTCCACCTGAACGTTCGCCGGGTGGCCGTCGCGCATTACGTCGAAGGTGATGTACACCCGTTGTGCCGTCGTGATGCTGGGGTCAACTTCATATTTCAGCCAGTTCTCGGAAACCTTCTGCTGCACTACGCGCACATACCAGGCATAGCGCGAACCGAAATCGCCTCCCCCGCCGGTGAAGCCGAAGCCGCCCTTGGCCCCGTTGGCGTTGAAGTTGCCATAAGGTCCGCTGACCGGGCCGCCCTGTCCGAAGGGGACAACGTTGTCGGCTTCGACTACGGGCTCCGGTTGGGGCTTCTGGTGGGTCGCGCTGGTCTTTGGTATGGGCTTGATCTTTGTGGCTTTGTCCGGGATGGGAATCGCGTCCGGCTCTTTCTCCACCGGCTTGGGTTGCGACTGCGTCAGCCCCTTGGAATCGTTGGCCAGAACGTTTTCCGTCTTTACAGGATTGGCTGGCAGGGGGACGGTACTCACCAGGCTTACGCCCATGGCATCGCCGCCGCCGCCCGCCCCCCAACCTTCACCATGACTAGTGGGCGCGACCACGGCGTAAAGCACAATGGCGCCCGCGATCGCGATATGCAACCCGAGCGACCACGTGAGGTTGCGGCCCCAGCGGTCGTGTTCGAAAAAAATCTCAGCGTTTGCTGCCATGCGCGTCCAGGGGTTGAGTGACGATGCTCACGTTGGTGATGCCGGATGATTTGACCGCGTCCATGACGGTGGCGAAGGCGCCGAAGGGCACATCTTCATCGGCGCGGACGAAGATGGACTGGTGCTGAGGGTCGCGAATCTTCTGCTTGATCCGGGCGGCGATTTCGTTGATGTTGATGGCGTCGTTGCCCAGAAAGACCCGCTGCTGTTTGTTGATGCTGATCACCAGCCGCTCTTCGGTGATCTCTTTCACCGTTCGGGTCTTGGGCACACTTACTTCGATGCCCGATTGCAGCACCGGGGCGGTCACCATGAAGATGATCAGCAGGACTAAGACCACGTCCACCAGCGGCGTGATGTTGATGTCGGAGAGGGAGGTTTGGGTTCGTCCGTTCGAAGCCGTAAAGGCCATTACCGCTGCACCCCCGGAGCTTCCGCGGTACGGTAGGCGGGCTGCGGCTGCTGGCGTTCGACGGCGTTCAACACTTCCATGGCAAAGTCGTCGCCCCGCGCGGCCAGTTCGCGAATCGATCCGCCAATCAGGTTGTAGGCAATCACCGCCGGGATGGCAGCCACCAGTCCGGCAGCGGTCGTGATCAGCGCTTCCGAAATCCCAGGCGCGACCGCGCGCAGGGTGGCGGCGCCCGCCGTGCCCAGGCCGTGGAAGGCATCAATGATGCCCCACACCGTTCCGAACAAGCCAACAAACGGCGTGACCGCGCCGGTGATCGCCAGCCAGGGCAAGTTGCGCTCAAAGCGGGTCAACTCTTCCGAGTTCGCGATCTGCATGGCGCGCTGTATGGCCAGCGGACTCCTGATGATGCCGTTGGCCATGGCTCCCTGACGGCGGTACTCCTCGAAGCCGCCTTCAAAGACTCCCACCAGAGGGCTGGGCCGGAACTGTTCCGCCACCGCGCCCACATCCTGCAGGCGCTGGGC
>JBARIF010000432.1:0-5057 GCA_049799615.1 Terriglobales bacterium | reverse complement strand
GGGTCAACCGCCGGGCCAATGCCGGTTGCCAAGTGCTAGTTGCGGCTTTCCACCCCTTCCCGTCTGTCCAGATACCTGAGTAACGTCTGTAGTACTTTGGTTACGCAATGGGGGTACTGCTCGAACCGACTGTATAAACACTACTATTAGTAGCATCAATGTTGTAAGAAAACACAAGTTATAGTATCAACGTGTAACTCCCATCAAGCTACTTTCCAGAAAACAGGTATAAAACCCGGTAAAACCCGAAGATACGCCTTGACCTTGGCACTTTCGGGGTTGATATATGCTCAGCACACCTAAATTCACTCGAACGCAGTTTTGTGCGAGGAATTTTCTCCCAACGTTTGCCCGATAGCGGGCCTGAATCTGTGGAAAGGGTTTGGAACTATGGCCGACTCGCGTGAAGTCATGAACATTCGCCAGGCGTCGCAATACCTGGGAGTGAGTCCGGACACGCTTTACAAGTATGTAGGCGAACAGAAGATTCCGGCTTTCAAGCTGGGCAACCGCTGGCGCTTCAAGAAGTCGAGGCTGGACCAGTGGATGGAAGAGAAGTCAACCCAGATGGAAGCCAAGAGCAAGAGGAAACCGAAGGCGGCTGGTAAGGCTGCCGGGCAACCGTAAAAGGCGGGCACATGTTTGGATTGGGATCAAAAACGATTGTTGGTCTGGATGTGGGTTCCTCCAGCATCAAGGCTGTGGAGCTGAGGAAGGGACGCAACGGCATCGAAGTGGCGCATCTGGGCCTGGAACCGCTGGCGCCGGATATCGTCGTGGACTCCATGATTGTGGATTCGGGAACGGTGTCGAGCGCGATCTCCAAGCTGTTCCTGGACAACGCGATCAAGGCGCGGGCCGTGGCCACGGCGGTGAGCGGGCACTCGGTGATCGTGAAGAAAATCTCGCTGCCCTCGATGAGCGACCAGGAACTGGCCGAGACCATCGAGAAGGAAGCGGCGCAGCACATTCCCTTCGATCTGGCTGATGTAAACCTCGACTACCAGATCCTTTCTGAAGACGCCGGCAACCCGCAGATGGACGTTTTGCTGGTGGCTGTCAAGAAAGACAAGATTCTCAACTACACCAACGTACTCTCGATGGCCGGCAAGACTCCGGCTATTGTGGATATCGATGCCCTGGCCTTGCAGAACTGCTACGAGTACAACTACGAACCCGCGCCCGGACAAGTGGTGGCTCTGTTGAACCTGGGCGCGAGCGTGATGAACATCAACATCGTGAAGGGCACGACACCTCTGTTCCCACGTGACGTCAGCGTGGGCGGGCACCAGTACACCGATTCGCTGCAGAAGGAACTGGACCTGAGCTTCGACGATGCCGAGTCGCTGAAGCTGGGCCACAAGGTGGGCACGGTAAGCGAAGACGCCAAGACGCCCATCCTGCAACAGGTGACCGAGATTATCGTGCTCGAAATTCAGAAGACGTTCGACTTCTTCCGTGCCAGTTCGGCGGGCGAGCACATCGAGAAGATTTATCTGGCGGGCGGCTCGTCCAAGGTCCCCGGGTTGGTCGAGGCCTTGCGCCAGGAGTTTTCGTTGCCGGTGGAGATCTTCAATCCGTTCCAGAAGATCGGCATGCCGACGGAAGGACCGGGAGTGCAGTTGATTGAGCAGAACGCGGGCCAGCTGGCAGTTGCGGTGGGTTTGGCCTTAAGGAGTTTTGAAGACTTATGATCCGAATCAACCTGCTGGGAGCACAAAAGGGAAAGAACAAGCGATCCGCAGCTTCGGCGGCCGCCGTCATGGAAGTGGGTGACGTAGGCTCGCCGAAGATGAAGGTCCTGGTGGTGCTGGTCCTGGCTGCCCTGGTCAACGCGGGCTACTGGTACCAGCTCGACAAGGAGCACCGGGACATCGCCGCCAAGATGGAAGTGGCGATGCGGAAGAACGCCGAATTGGCCGACGTCAAGGCCCGCTACATGGAGCGCCAGCGGGAAGCCGAGAACTACAAGCGCCGGGTGGACGTGATTGACCAACTGCGCGCGGCCCAGGGCGGCCCAGTCAACCTGCTGAACACGATTGGCCAAACCGTGAACAACACCGAAGCGGTCTGGCTGAACAGCATGAAAGATTCGGGGACCAGCGTCGATATCGACGGCATGGCCCTGAGCACGGACGCGGTAGCCAGTCTGATCTCCAATCTGCAGAAGACCGGATACTTCTCCAACATCGAAATCAAAGAGACCTACCAGGACGACACTTTTAAAGAAATGCAGGCTTTCAATTTTACGTTGACCTGTGAGAAGGCGAAGTCCTAGGGAGGCGGGAAAATATGGCCAACTTTAGCGAAATGTCGGGCATTAAACAGTGGGGAGCCATGGTGGGCGTGGGGCTGGTGCTTTCCGCGGCCCTGTACTTCACCGTGTTCAAGAGTCAGCGCGAAGCCAATGCGGCGGCGCAAGCTGCGCTCGAGACCAAGCTCCGTGAAAACGCGGAACTGGAATCCTACCGGCCCAAGCTGGTGGACATCGAACGCCAGCTGGCCAGCCTCAAGCAGCAGTTGGAGATCGAACGCAAGATCGTGCCCGACGAGAAGGAAGTGCCTGGCTTCATGAAGATGATGAACGCCGAGGCCATGAAGGCCGGGATCGAACTGCGCCGCTATACCGCCAAGGCAACCGCGTCCAAGGACTTCTATACCGAAGTCCCTTTCGAGATGGAACTCGACGGGCCTTATTACTCGATGCTGAATTTCTTCGACAAGGTGGGCAAGCTGGAACGCATCGTCAATGTCTCGGGTCTGATGGTGGCAACCACCAAGAAACCCACAGAAGCCAAGGCCAAGCATACCTATCAGTACGCGCCGAACGAGAGTGTTGTGGCCACCTGCACGGCCACCACATTCTTCAGTCATGACATGGCACCAGCAGCGGGCGCGCCTGGAAAACCAGGTCAGCCCGCGGCGGCGAAAAAGCAGGGGAGCATATGAAGCTGACGATTGGAATTGTTTTCCTGGGGATGGTGGCGGCGACTGCCTGGGGGCAGAACCCGAACGTCATCCACGACACGCAGAGCACGCTCAAGGGTGTGCAGCACAAACCGGCGGTCAACTCGAATGCGGCCTTGGCGTCCTCCAAGGGAGGCGCAGCCAATCCAGCCCTGCCTGCCAGCGGCCCGGCCAAGCACTCGGCCAGGAAGACGAGCAGCGTCCCAGCCAAAGTGAAGCCCGTCGCCGGACACAAGAAATCGCAGCCTAAACAGCAGATCGCGGTGGAGAACCAGAAGCAACCCGCGAAGGCCAAATCGGATGCGCCCAAGCAGATCAACCTGTCCAGCCGGCGGGACCCCTTCGTCAGCCCGGTGGTGAATCGCAGCATGATGGGTTCGGGCTGCAGCGTCGGAAAACGCTGCCTGGCCATCGACCAGATCAATCTCAAGGGCGTGGTGAAGGCTGACTCAGGAATGATCGCCGTCGTGGTCAACAGCTTGAACAAGGCGTATTTCCTGCGGGAGAACGATCCGGTGTTCAACGGCTACGTGGTCAAGATTACCGGCGATTCGATCATTTTCAAGGAAACCATTCAGGACCGCCTGGGCAAGGCCATGACCCGGGAAGTGACCAAGAAGATTACGACGTCTGCAGTCTAGGACGGCGAGGGTGTTTAGCCGGGAACCCGGCAGAAACGAATCTTGCGAGAAAGATACGGGGCGAGCCAAGCGCAAAGCCCGTGGGGAGAGCGAAATGCGAAAGCAATTTCTGACAGTCTTACTGCCGATGCTGGTCATGGTGCTCATGACCGCCTCGGCCCAGACGCAGGGCGCGGGCACGGATGCTCCGCAGCACGCCGCACTGCAGAAGGTCAACGTCGTGCGCACCGCCGACGGCGTCAGCGTGGAGATCAGGGCCCACGGCACTGTGAAACCGCGGCTGAGCACGCTGGACCATCCGGCCCGCATCGTGGTCGATCTGCCCAACACGGTAGTCGCCACCTCGCATGGTCTGATCAGCGTCAACGGCGACGGCGTGAAGGACGTACGCCTCGGCATGGACGGCCGGACCACTCCCACCTCTCGCATCGTGGTCGATCTGACCCAGGCGTGCCGTCACGAGCTGGTTTCGGGCAGCGACAATTCTATGGTCCTGAAGCTCTACACCAGGGCAGCAGTGGCCAAAGCGGCGCCGCTCGTAGTAAAGGCCCCGGCCGCGCAGCCCACCCTGGCTAAGAATGAAGTTGCAGTCGCGCCCTCGGTGGCGGAGATTGTTGCGCCGGCGAAGGACGCCAAGTTGATGCTGGCCTCGTTGAGCCAGGCCTCGTTGCACCAGTCTTCGTCAAACCAGACCTCGGCCCGCGCCACTGATTTCGCCTTCATCGAGCCTTCTTATCGACCCAAGGATTCAGCCTCCGCCGATGACACCAAGCCGGCGGCGATCGATCCTTCCGCACGGGCCACTGCAGCCGCCGGAAAGTTTGCCGCTCGTCCCGAGGGCAACCTGCTGCCTCTGCCCAGCGCCGCCATGCAGTCCAGCGGTCTGCAACCGGCCGTGAACATGGCCGCCGAGCAGAAAGTACAGGCTGCGCAGGCGCCCGCGATCACCGGACCGAAGTACACCGGTGAACCCATCTCGGTGAACCTGAAGGATGTGGACCTGAAAGATTTCTTCCGCCTGATCCACGAGATCAGCGGGCTGAACGTTGTTCTTGACCCCAACGTCAAGGGCACTTTGACCATCGTGCTCGATGACGTGCCGTGGGACCAGGCGCTGGACATCGTTCTGAAGAACAACGATCTGTCTCGGCAACTGGAAGGCAACGTACTGCGCATCGCCACCGTTGATACCATGCGCAAGGAAGCCGAGTCTCGGCGCGCCCAGATCGAAGCCGAGGCCCTGGCAGTGGACAAGGTCACAGTCACCCGTTTCCTGAGCTATGCCCACTCCAAGGATGTCGTCCCCACGGTGAAGAACTTCCTCACCCAGCGCGGCGACGTGATCTCCGACGACCGGACCAATGCTCTGATCATCCAGGACATTCCTTCGGTGATGCCGGCCATCGACCGCCTCCTGACCCAGCTCGACCGCAAGACCCAGGAAGTGGA
>JBARIF010000431.1:0-1919 GCA_049799615.1 Terriglobales bacterium | reverse complement strand
AAAAAAATTTGCGCTAGGATGCCCTATAAACGACGTCCTCGATTTTGGTGGACATTTGCTATCCCTTCGCGGAGACCGTTTTTTCAAAAGAGGGGGTTTTTCAACACCACTCCTGTTTGCAACAGGTACTTCAGGATAGCCCGTCAGATCGGCATAGGGGCGGCGGTCACCCGCCGACCCCTGCCACACCACCGTGCGTACGGGTCCGTACACGGCGGTTCGAGTTGGTTACGCCAGCATCATCGATCAATGTTGGAAGGCCGAGCGATTTGAAGTAAGCATTGGAGAGCCCCACAGAGAGGGCTTTGGCCCGAGCCAGATACCAGGGGCCGAGTCCGCTGCCGGCCGTGTTGTTGGCCAGTCGCGGGCGAACCCCCAGTGCTAGTAGAGCCGCTCGGCGACGGCGTGGTGTTTTCCATTGCCGCCACATAGCGGCTCGCAATCGGAGCCGGACCCAGCGGGTCAAGGACTCCAGCACCACAGGCGTTTCGCAGAAGCCAAAATAGCTGCGCCAACCTCGCAGATACGAAGCTAGCTCTGCTATCGTCGTCTCCAGACTGACGCCTTTCGCCCGAAGTGTAACTTCCCGGATGCGATGCTTAAACCGCTCCAGAGCTTTCGGCGCGATAGTGCGCTTAACTTCTGGACCGGCGCTAAAGCTAAACCCGAGAAACTTCCGTTCCTGCGGTCGCGCTACCGCGCTCTTGCTCTCATTCACCTTGAGTTTGAGCTTTTGCGTGATGAATCGCGTGATGCTTTCCATCACCCGTTGACCCGCGCGCTCGCTGCGAACGTAGATGTTGCTGTCGTCCGCGTAGCGAACATAGCGATGTCCTCGGCGCTCCAACTCACGGTCGAGTTCGTCGAGCACGAGGTTGGACAGCAGTGGAGAAAGTGGACCTCCTTGTGGAGTGCCTTCCACGCTTGGGCTGACCAGTCCGTTCTCCATCACCCCAACATTCAAGAATGCCCGGATGAGTTTCAACAGCCGCTTGTCTTCGACTCGTTTGGCGATCTGACCCATCAGTTTGTCGTGATTGACTCGATCGAAAAATTTCTCCAAATCGAGATCAACCACCCAGCCGTAGCCCGCGGCAATGTACTGCTGTGCCCGGGCCACTGCTTGATGCGCGGATCGTCCCGGTCGAAAACCGTAGCTGTGATCGGAGAACGTCGAGTCCCACTGCTTCTGCAGAACCTGCATCACCGCTTGCTGTATCAAGAGATCCAGCACCGTCGGGATACCAAGCTTTCGCACCCCTCCGTCCGGCTTGGGGATTTCCACCCGCCTCACCGGTTTCGGCTCGTAGGTCCCACTCAGCAGTTGTTCTCGGATCGCTGGCCAGTGCTGCTTCAGGTAGTCGGTGATTCCGCCGACGGTCATCCCATCGACGCCCGCACTACCTTTATTAGCCTTCACCTGCTGCAAAGCTTGCTTCAGGTTTTCTCGCTCACATATTTCCTCCATCAATCGGTTCGTGCTGGCTGGGCTTTCGGGGTCATGCATCGCCGAGGACGGTTCGGTCTCTTCCCTTCTTGCTTCACGGGCTTCACCCGCTGGCGAAGACGAGAAGTCCAGTTCTCCCTGGACGTTCTGCCGCTTATCGTTCCTGAGATTCATGTCCTACTTGCCTCTCCTTCTCGTTCCGGCCTTCGGCCACCGTTCCCGGCTCAGCCTATCTGTTTCTCCACCTTTCGGATCGGAGTGCCTCACTAGCTTCGCCGACGTCATGACCTACTATGCCTTATGCTGACTTCTGCTCTGCGGTCAGGCGGCCTTTCGACCACCTCAGTCGCCGAGGCGACGCCGAGCAGATCTCCTGGGGTAAGCTCAACCGCCTTCCGTGCACAGCCGCCGAATCTACGCTTCGCGTCTTTGATGGATATGGACTTCGCGGTAAGTTGCCCGCTCGTCCGGC
>JBARIF010000430.1:0-9397 GCA_049799615.1 Terriglobales bacterium | reverse complement strand
GCTCCTCACACGCCTCGTTGGCTCGGGGACACCGCAGGAAACGATCCCGATTTTGCCGTCCGCCGGAATGCCGCTCAACAGTATGTTGCATCCGACCCATCCCGCTCGCCGTGCGGTTGGGCTGAGGGGTTTGCGTTTCTCAATCGTGCTCTCTGTAAAAAACACCCTTGGAATTAGCAGCACGTTCTCAACGCACCATTCGCTGGTGTATTGCAACAAGATTAGATTTGGAGCCGTGTCTGACCGAATTGCACGGATCATCGCGCTGTATCCGGCGTCCACGACCTTATTCGGATTCCAATTTCGCAGACTCTTCAGCTGGAAGGATTGTTCACACTTCGGGCAGGTGAAATCAATGGCTGGAGTGTTCGTTCTTGATCGCAATATGCGATTGGAATCGCAAGCTGGACAGTAGAGTTCGCGATTACACCAATCCTCACTCAGGACCCGCGCGATCTGAGAACCAGCCTTGTAGCGCGCGGCAAGCTCAATGCGGCAGCGTAAGTTCATGAACTAGCGGGGCATCGATTGGATCACTTCGGAATGGTCCGACCTCGGCATTGCAGATCGGGCATTTGTCGTTGCATGCGCAGGAACACGCATCGGCCCATTCGGTCGAATCTTTAGGACATCGGTAGTAATTCACACAGGCAGACATCTTCGGACTGAGGCTCCGCTCCTCTTAAATTAGGGGACAACGACCATCGGCCAATGACCAACGACACCCTCCTAAGCGCTGGCCGCTTCCTGGCTCCCCAGCGGCAGGAAATACTGCGTCCCCTTGATCGGCGCCGAAACCTTTCGTAGCAACTCCTGCAAGTCCTGATTACGCTCCACGAAGTCGATCTCCGAGGTATTCACAATCAGCAGGTCGGACGACGTGTAGTGGAAGAAAAAGTGCTCATAGGCCTTGATCACCTCTTCCAGATAATCTTCGTTGATCGCCTTTTCTCCCGGCGCGTTTTTCTTTTTCAGGCGCTTTTTCAGCACTTCGGGCGTGGCTTGCAGGTAGATGACCAGGTCGGGCGTGGGCAACTGCTCGCGGAAATGGTTGTAGTAGCGGTTATAGATTTCCAGTTCCTGATCGGTCAGGTTGAGGCAGGCAAAGACCTTGTCTTTTTCGAAGACGAAATCGGTGACCACGGTTTTCTGCGAGCGCGGGCCCAGGTCGAGGGCGCGAAGCTGCTCGAAGCGGCGAATCATGAAGGCAAATTGCGTCTGGAAGCCGGCCCCGGGCTCGCCTTTGTAGAAGGCGCCGAGGAAGGGATTGTCCTCCGATTCCATCACCTGCTGCGCGTTGAGACGCTCGGCCAGAATTCGCGCCAGCGTGCTCTTGCCGACTCGTATGGGACCTTCGACTGCAATATAGCGGGGCAGCTCAAAAAGATTAGCCATGGGTTAGAGAGAATCGGGATTCGTTTTGCAGCATATCTTGCTTCTGGTCATGAGGCAATTGTGGAAAGAGTTAACAGCAGTCTGCGATCAGAAAATCGTTCGCCGTACAACAATTTTACCGGACGTTACATCCGATGGTAGGAACGATAGCCGGGGGCATCGACGGCTTCCACCGTAAATTTTCCTGTATCATTTTGCTTTATCAGCCTTTGCCACCAGAACGCTCGGGCGTAAGGCTGAGACAAGGAGAAAGGCCCGTGCGGTACTCCATTTGGGCGCTCTTCCTGCTCTGCGATGTTGTGGCTGTGGGCCAGACTCTCAAGGTTCGTCCAGCAGGATCTTCTCAGCCCGCTACCATCCCCAGCCCTGCCGCAGCCGCTGCCCCTTCCATTTCACTGAACATCCCAGCGGGAACACCGCTGAAAGTGGCGCTGGACCAGGAAGTGCGCGTCCGCGAGGTTGGTCAGCCAGTTCATGGGAGAATTGCGGAACCGGTATACGCCTTTGACAGGCTCGTGGTCCCGGCGGGCTGCGAAGTCAATGGCAAGATCGCCCAGATCGCGGCGGTCTCGAAAAAGAGGCGTACCGTCGCAGCTCTGAACGCCGATTTCTCGCCCTATCGGGAGGTCCAGATCGATTTTGACGAACTGGTGCTTGCCGATGGCCGTCACCTGCCTCTGCGGACAACCGTGGCCCGAGGATCGAGTGGGGTCTTGCAGTTTGTTCCTGCCCGAGCAGAGAAAAAAGAGAGCGTGAAGGACGCGGGCAAGAACCTGGCGTCTCGGGAAGTCACCGAGGCCCGGCAGGAGGTCAAACGAGAATGGGATGCCGTCAAGAAGCAACTGCACGAGCCAGGGAAGGTACATCGTCTCGAGCGATACGGTATGGCTCAACTGCCCTACCATCCGCAATACATGGATGCTGGGACGAGCTTTAACGCTGATCTTCGGCAACCGCTTGAATTCGGAACTGAGACGGCCAGGCCAGAAATGCTGTCTGCGATTGGAACTCAACCTCCCTCCGGCAGCGTGGTGCATGCTCTGCTGATTACTCCCCTGAACTCATCCAGAACAAAAAAGGGAGACCTGGTCGACGCGGTCGTGAGCCAGCCTCTTGTGGTCTCAAATCATTTGCTTCTTCCGCAAGGAAGCCATATCAAAGGTTCGGTCCTTCAGTCGCGGCCGGCCCGCAGGCTGGGCCGGAACGGGCAGCTCCGCATCGTATTTCACGAACTGGTTCCTCCCCATGGCATTCAGCAGACGGTGGAAGCTAGCCTGGAGAGCGTCGCCGTGGCGCGGGGCGAACACTTGACTCTCGACTCCGAAGGCGGTGCGCAAGTCACGACGCCGAAAACGCGATATCTGACCACTGCGATCTCGGTGGCATTAGCGAGTTCGTCGATGGCAGACCACGACCGCGATGCGGGCATTCACGGAGCCGACGGCGGAGGCGCAGGCCAGGGTGCAGCCAACGGAGCTTCCGGATTTCGCTTTCTGGGCACAATCGTCGGAGCCCTTGCCCACTCCCGAGTCGTCTCCTCGGGTTTCGGCTTCTATGGGGCGGCAATGTCGGTTTACTCCCACTTCCTGGCCCGAGGGCGCGACGTGAACTATCCCAAGGACATGTCGATGCTGATCGGACTGGGAACTCGGGAGCCAACTCCAGTCAGACACGACCCCGCCCAGAAGCGAGCGATCTCACCTGCGAAACCCTCTCTCTAGCTACAGCGTTTACAATCGCACCATGTTGCGCTACCTGATCGGTTCTGCCGCCACCGCTATCGCCGCTTCCGCGGGCTACCAGTCCATGGCGCCGACGGGGCAGTGGTTCGGCTGCACCTTCACCGGGCTGCACCGCGGCTCCAAACGCCTAGCACTCACTTACGATGACGGCCCCAACGATCCGCATACTTTGCGTCTGCTGGAAGTTCTGGCTCGCCACGATGTTCACGCCACATTTTTCCTGATCGGCCGTTATGTCGAGCAGCGCCCGGACATCGTTCGTGAAGTGCTGAAAGCCGGTCACGTAATCGGGAACCATACTTTCAACCATCCTCTGTTGACCTTCAAGAGCGCGCGGGAACTTAAAGCACAGCTCACCAGGTGTGAGCATGCCTTGACTGACGCGGTCGGCGAGCACTCTAACTTGTTCCGTCCACCTTTTGGCGGCCGGCGGCCTGCCGTGTTGAGCATCGCGCGGCAAATGGGACTGGAGCCCATCATGTGGAACGTGACTGGCTACGACTGGAATGCGCCGTCGGTTGAACATATCGAGCGCAAGGTAACGCGACAGGTTCGCGGCGGGGACGTGATCTTGTTGCACGATGGCGGACATCTTCACTTTGGGACTGATCGTTCGTACACCGTCGCCGCGTCGGATCGATTGATTTCCCGCTATCGCGCGGAAGGTTACGAGTTCGTGACCATTCCAGAAATGAAAGCAGCTGTCAGATCGCAGTTCTCGGATCTCAGTTAGACCTGCGCTTTCGCGAATGTCTGTTTCGCGGCAGCGATGGTCTGATGGATGTCTTTTTCCGTGTGGGCGGCGCTCAGGAATGCGGCCTCGAACTGCGACGGCGGCAGGTACACGCCGTTGTCCAGCATGGCGCGGAAGAAGCGGGCGAAGGCTGCCGTGTCGCACTTCGCAGCCGAGGTCCAGTTGGTGACTGGGCCTTCAGTAAAGAACCAGGTAAACATTGATCCAACGCGGTTGCAGCAGACCGGCACTCCGGCGTCTCTGGCGGCTGCGGTCACTCCATCGGCCAACTGTCCCGCCAGTATTTCCAATCCGGTATAGATCGTGCTCTTGTGGCTGCGCAGGTAGCGCAGAGTGGCGAGGCCTGCAGCCATGGCCAGGGGATTCCCGGAAAGCGTTCCCGCCTGATAAACCGGGCCCAGGGGCGCCACCATGTCCATGATGTGGGCTGGCCCGCCATACGCCCCTACTGGCAGCCCGCCGCCGATGATCTTTCCGAAGGTAGTCAGGTCGGGAAGAATGCCATAGCGTTCCTGGGCGCCGCCGAAAGCCAGGCGAAAGCCGGTCATCACTTCGTCAAAAATGAGCAGGGACTTGTTGCGCAGAGTGATCTCGCGCAAGGTGTCCAGATAGAGGGGTGCGGGCGGGACGCATCCCATGTTGCCCACTACCGGCTCCACGATCACGCAGGCGATCTGGTTGCTGAACTTCTTGAAGGCCAGTTCCAGGGCGTCCACGTCGTTGAAGGGAAGTGCCAGGGTCAACTGAGTGAATTCCTCCGGCACACCTGCTGAACCGGGAATGCCCAGCGTGGCCACGCCCGAGCCTGCTTTCACCAGCAACGCGTCCGCATGGCCGTGATAGCAGCCCTCGAACTTCACAATGTATTTGCGCTGAGTGTAGGCGCGGGCCAGGCGGATGGCCGACATGGTGGCCTCCGTGCCCGAGTTGACGAAGCGGATCTTTTCCACGTGAGGGAAGGCTGAGATCACAATCTCAGCCAGGTCAGCCTCGGCCGCGGTCGAGGCCCCGAAGCTGGTCCCGTTTTTCGCCGCGGCGCCGATCGCTTCCGGCACACCCGGCGGAGCATGACCGAGGATCAGCGGTCCCCATGAGCCCACATAGTCGATGTACCTGTTTTCGTCGACATCCCAAAGGTGCGAGCCTTGCCCGCGAACGATGAAGAGTGGGTCGCCTCCGACCGAGCGGAAGGCGCGGACGGGAGAATTGACCCCGCCGGGAATCATCTGTTCGGCGCGCTTCTGCAACTTGTGTGAAGCTTCGACGTGGCGGGCCATGGTAGTTGCCGTAAGACCCATAAATATAGCAGTGAAATCACGCGGTGGAGCAAGGTGGATTAAAGACCCGAACCTGAAAGCGTTGAGGTCTTGTAGCCGGGGTCCACATCAGCGCGGTAGCTCAACTGCTGAAGCGTCACAGCCAAGGTTTCCATGCAGGGCTTGAAGCCCCGCTACACCCGCCTGATCCCAGCCCTGCACTGCGCCAACAGCGCTAGATCTAAATTTACCGGATATTCATTTGTCCGCAACGTTCCTGCAACATGTCTGGACTAGATTTGCGGCAGTGGCATCCCTTCTAACCGGGAGGGTTCAGGACAGTCTCGGGGGGCTCCGGGCTGTCCCTTTTTTATTGCGCGAGGCTCGCTCCACGCAATCTCACTGATGTATCGGCGCAGGATCTCCGCCAAATTCTCACCACCGACGGACTGCTTTGAACTGGGAAGTTACGGGCAGGATTACTTCTTCTTCTTTTTTTCTTTTTCTTTCTTTTCCGAGCTCATCTTCTTGGCGATTTCTTCCACCAATTTGGGCCTCAACTCCGCCAGCATGGTATCGACGATGCTCGCGATCGCGGTGGACTCTCCCGGCGCCTCAGCGGGTGCCGCTTCCACCTCGGAAGTCTCTGGCTCCGTTTCCGCAACCTGTTCTGCAAGCGGGGCGGGCGCGCTCGGCTCTTCCTGAAGCACGCTCTCCGGAGCGCTGGCTTCGGCTGCCGGCTCCGCCACAGGCTCGGGAGGCGGTGTGCTGACAAACGATTCGCGGATCTGCTTCCAGTTTTGCCAGGCGGCGGCCAGTTCCGCTTCGCGTTGCGGAACGGCTTCCACGCTGGCGACGGGAGCACTCCCTGAGATTTCTGGCGCAACGGTAGTTGAAGATACCGCTTCCACCGGGGGCAGGGGTTCTGAGCCCGAACCCGCCGCCGCAGCGGCTGCGAAAGCGGACTCTTCTTTCGGCGCTGTGGGCTCAGATGGTGGCGCGATTTCCTGAACCGCTGGGCTTTCGCCGCTGCCGCTCTCGACAGCCATCGAGTCCGGAACCGCTTCCGCACAGGCAACGGCTTCGGTGGCGCTCACTGCCTCGGCGACTGCGGGTTCGAGTGTTTCGACTACCGGAGCCGGAGGGGCAACCTCAACCGCTGGCGCAGCGGCCAGATCGCTGGCGGCGGATTCAGCCGGGGTCCTCGACAATGAGGCCCGTTCCATCTCCTGTTCCAGCGTGGACGCTGACTCCTCGAGGGCTACGGCGACCGATTCCGCAATCCATCGCGGTCCGGTGATGGTGGCTTCGGCAGCCGCCACGGAACGGGCGGCCACCGCAGCCTCTTGACCCGATTCATTCGTGCCTGAGGTCGGCTGTATGCTTTCGCCCTGGCCATTCGAGGGCGCTAAAGATGCAATCGCTGCCATGACCTCGGCATCTCTGGCGGACGGTTTCTCGCTCTCGGCAACCTGTGCCACAGACGTCGCTTGAGGTGCGCTGTCAGTTTCCGCCACGGCCGCCGGCAATTCGGTTGCGGCAGCGTGATCTGCATCTTTCGCAGCCTCGGGGCTTGCAACCGCTTCGGCAACGGCCTCAGCCGCCACTGGGGTGGGCTCGGCGACAACTTCCGCCGGAGGTGCCGGTTCCAATTCTGTCGCGGAGGCCAGAGTTGCAGCCGGTGGCTCGGGCTCGCTCGGCTCGACCGCGGTAGTCTCTGGCGATGCCGCCGGCATCGCGGCCGCGGATTCTGATGCGGATCCTTCGGCAATGACGATCGGATGTCCGGCCTTGCCGTCGAAAGATGCTGCTGCGGCAGTGATGGCGGCGATTTCCTCGGGCGTTATGTCAGCCGGCAGGCCGGCTGGGATCGGACGCTCGAACTCCTGCTTCGGCTGCGTGGGCTTGCCAGTCTCGCTGGGCGCGAAATCGCGCGACGGACCGGCAACCGCTTCCGGCGGCCCTTCGGCTTCCACCTGCCTTGATTTTGCGTTCGGACCGGGGATAGTGAGGCGGTTCTTCCACCCGGTTTCCTTGTCGCCGAAATCGGACCCCTCGACCGCCGCCAGGGCCTTGGCGAAACGGCCCGACTTCTGGGGCTGCGGCGCAGCCACAATCTTGTCTTCTAGCCTGGTCAGCGCGGTGAGAAGTTCGGTGGCTTCAAAGGGCTTGATGATGAAAGCATCAGCGCCCACACGACGCGCTTCCTCGGGCCGGAAGGGCTCCAGTTTGCCCACCGTCAGCAACACCGGAATGCGCGCCGTCTCGGCGGCTTCTTTTACCCGCTGGCAAACTTCCAGGCCGCCATAGCCCGGCATATAGACGTCCAGGACGATGATGTCCGGCTTGTTTTCCGCAATCTTCTTGAGCGCTGCTGAGCCGTTGTTGACGGTGACGACTTCATAGCCCGCGTCCGTGAGGATGCGTCGGCCCATGTTCTGGGCGGTCACGCTATCGTCGGCAAGCAGTATTCTTCGCGCCAAGGGATTTCCTTTGGTGAGGGGGAGACAGCCTGAAGTTAATTGGTGCCGGATCGTAAGTCAATGACAAGAAGACAGTAAGCAGGTTACCAGTGGTCAGTGACAAGTGGGAGCAACGGCCCTTGGCTTGCTTATTGGGCCCGAAGCTGCGATCCGTTTCCTTTGCTCGCCGAGTCTAGAAGGGAATGACCTTGTGCAGGCCCTTCTTTTTCTTGTGCTTGCTGGAGGACGTTGCCGCCTCAATGTCCTTGTCGTCGGCCGTGGCTGATGATGACCCGGCGGCCGTGCTGCCATTTGCGCCGGCGGCGGCTTGTCCGTTTGTCCCCGGGTCGAGTTCGTTGACCTGGGTAGGGGGTGGCGCAGTTTGCGCGCTGTTATCGACGTTAGGTTTGAGCTCGTTGGGGTCGGCGGCCACGTTGGGCTTCAGTTCATTGGAATCAGTTGCCGGTGCTGGGTTGTCGGCTGGCGTCACGGCCGTCTCCGGCGCCAGCGTGTCCGAACGCGGAGCTGGCTGGTCGGCAGCTAGGGCCCCTTTGCCCACGGTCTCGATCGCCACCGAGTTCTTGTCCCCTGCGGCCGCGCCGCCCATCATGGCCCGCGTCGCCTCCTGAACTACTGAGGTGGCGCTGACCATTTGCGGGTCCACCAACGTTGGTTCACCAACTCTGGCTGCCTCGGCCACATCAGGGTGTTTCTGGAAATTTCCCATCAGCCTGGAGACCGTGCCTGCTTCCCGTCGGCTGTCTTCTTCCGCCTTGTTCTGCGCCAGCGCTGCCTTTGTCGGCCTGGGTATGGGCTGATGCAAAGCCTCCAGCCGCGCCTTGGCGTCCACCGTCCGCTCCATGAGCGGATACCGGGTCAGGATGCGGGAGTAGGCGTCGGTTGCATTCTTGGCAAAGTCCTCGATCATCCGCGCCTTGTACACCTCGTTACCGGGCCGCGATCGCAGCATCGCGATCTCACCTTCGTAGGCTTGCCCCAGAAGATAAAGCGCCTCATCCGCTTTGCTGTACAGAGGATACTTGTCCACCAGGGAGCGTAGCCTGGCGATGGACGCAGGGTAGGACTGGCGCAGATAGTAGAAGCGCCCCACCCGGAATTCGCGCTCCGCGATCACTTCCTGCACTTCCAGCAGACGCTGTTTACCCTCGGCCACTACTTTCTTGTTGTCCGGGTATTGCAGAATCAGCTGGCGGTATTCTTCTTCCGCGCGCATGGCGTGGGTGTAGTCGCGGTCCGGCTTTTCCATCTGCTGATAATGGATGTTGGCAATCTTCAGCTGGGCTTCGGCCGCTTCCGGCATGTTGGGAAAGAAAGTCTCAAAGTCCTTGTACTCGATCTCCGCCTGCGCCAGCGCCGTGCCTCCGCCTTCGGCGTACCAGGAATCCGCCACCGCCAGTTTGGCGCGGGCAATGTATTCCGAATCCGGGTAGGTGTTGATCAGGGTTTGCAGCGTGATCCGAGCCACATCAAAGCGATTGTGCTTCATTGCGTCCATGGCCCGATCGAACAGGACCTTGTCGGGCTGCTTGGAGCCCACGTTCGCCAGGGGATTATTGACCTTCTTATTGGTGCAGCCGACAGCGAACGCCAGCACACCCAGCAAAATGATGACCGGAACACGACGTGACATAAGAACCTCGGAAAAACAGTCGTCAGTCTTCGGTCGTCAGTCCTCAGAAAAATCTGGGGTTTACTGACGACTGAAGACCGACGACTGAAGACTGACTCTAGACTTTCTGCAGCGTGGCCTCCACTGCAGTCTTCAAT
>JBARIF010000429.1:0-9022 GCA_049799615.1 Terriglobales bacterium | reverse complement strand
CCCGTTGCCCGTCGACCAGGCCAGCGCGCTCGGTCGTCAGGGCCAGCATCGCTTCCTCTGCTTCATCTAACGTGCGGGTGCCTTCCAGCCACAACGCGGAGCTGTACTTCAAATGCTTGCCTAGTACCAGCTCGAAAAAGCGGGCAGGCACCTCGTAGTGCTGAGCGTTGGCTGCGGTTGTCGCGATCGCAATCGGGCTCGCCTTCAGGCGCGCGATCAGGGACATCAGGTGGGCTTGCTGGCGTTCCGGGTCGCCCTTATCTTCCTCGCGCAATCGCTGGCGCAGCAGCCGTCGAATGGCGATGCGGATGACGGTATCGGGGACCAGGTTGCGTTCGAGCAGAGCCAAGGACCACGGCGTCTCAGCGGCCTTTGAGGGAACGGAACGAAGCAGTTCGTGCGTATCGTCCATTGTTAAGAATTCCTTTTGTCCCAAAGAGTCCAAGCTGCGGACTAGCGGGGGTTGAGCTTCCCAAAGAATCGCTTCAACTCGGGGCTGAACTCTCGAATCACGTTTACTCCTACTGCAAATCCTATCTGCGCGTGGCCCATCTGTACCCCCTGGACTAGGGGGTCGTAGCGCTTCGGATACCAAGTGGTGACAATCATGCCGCTGCCGTAAGCGCCGGCGAGTTGTGGAAAATCAACACGCTTGTGCCCTTCACTGTCATAGGCGAGAAAGCTCATCTGGATCGCGTTCCAGCTCCGCCGTAAACCGCCGCGGCATCCTCACCGGAAGTTGCGTGGATCCAGCCCAAGGGCCGCATCTCCGGCTTCGTGCACAGCGGAGTCGATGGTGAACATCGCGAAAGTAGTGCCGACACGCTTGCCGTAGCCTTTCCAAGTGCGCCCCCATTCCCTTGGATCGTTTCCGATCTGTCCTCCGCTTGCGGCTCCTGCCGCAGCGATGTACGTGAAGGGCGAGCCGAGATACTCCTTGAAGAAGCGATCCGACCGCTCTTTACCGTTCAGGGGTGTGTAACGGGGATCGCCTGGAGGAGCCGAAGCGGACTGCGCCATGCATATCGCAGAAAAACTCATGGCCGCAAAACAAAGAATGCTGCGTCCTAGGCGGAAATTCACTGGCGATGCCCTCCGAGAGCGCTGCGTAGGCTGACTCCCTTGGTTTCATCGAATACACCTTCCGACCGCCACAACACTTTGCCATCGCGATCCACTAGGAAGGCATAGATCTTCTTTTGGTCCGTGATGAGAAGTGCGTCGCAGAAAGGTTTTCTGTCCAGATACAAAGTGATGGTGCGTTCGCGCGCCTTGCGATCCGGTATGCCGCGGCGCATTCCGGTGTCGATAAACCAGCGCATGAAAGCTTTTGGCCTTTGAATGGTGGGCAACTCGTAGTAATGAAAACCGGGGTCCAATTCTTCGAAGCGCTTCATTTCGCGCAACCAGGTGTCCACATCTTTCTGCTGCTCCCGTTCAAATGCAACCAACAGTAGGTTGCGGTCGCCCTCGAAATCGGCCGGCAAGTTGAAGTCCCGCTTTTCGAGGTTGGAGGCCTTCACGCTGGGGAAGTGCGCACCCGGCGAGTTGTCGGGCGGTGCCGCGCTGCGGCCTTCTTTGGAACCCGCGATCAACGAAGCCAGAAGCGATGCAATAGTCCAAACGACAATTTTCATTTAGCGGCTCCAATAAAGCATTGGGAATCTAGGCGGCCTCGGCGATGGTTCTACGCCGCCCAGAAGAGGCGGCCATTTGGCGCAGCGCGCGGGACAGCAGTAAATAGAGGAGAAGAATCGCAGGCGGACCGATCAACAGCCATGCGGACATGGCGTGCACTCCCGCTAGCCACAGGGTCGCGACCGCATGCGGCATGTCGGCGCGCGCCATCGCCAACATCTGCGCCAGAGACAAACGGAGGGGAGTGGCGCGAAACAACATCTCACCCAGGCGGATGAACGGTAACAGGAAGAATAGTTGCAAAGGATAAATCAGGTAGTTCACCAGCTGGATGGCCGGGAGGTTCAGGCGGAAAATCAAGGCGGCGGCTGCACACAGGATGGTAGTTGAACCGAGCACAGGAAAGACGCCCAGCACAATCCCAAAAGCAAGGCTCAAGGCAATCTTCTCGGGCGTGATCCCTTGGGTGAGAAGAGCAACTATGGGCCCAACCACACGGCGATAGAAAAACCCGCGTTTCATGATGCGGTCCTCAGCACCAGGTTGGAAAGTGGCTCTTCCGATTTCAGTTTGAAAAGCTGAATCAGAACATAGCCGGACATTGCAATGTTTCCCAGCCCCATGATGAGCAAGAACCAAATGAACTTTGCTGCCAGGCTCCGCTCTTTGAAGCAGACCCAGACAAAAAATGTGAGGAAGCCAAAGTAAGCATCGAAAAGTGTGGCCACGGCCCAGGGACTGCTGATCCAGCTGAATTCTGATCCCGCCAGCAGCAACGACTTGTGCAGGCTGACGTAAGTCGTCATACCGACCATCCAGAGAAAAATGGCCGCGAAGATGATTTTCAAAAGCAGTCTCATGATTTCCCGTCTTAGATTCCACTCCCCTGAGTACGTTTGTGAGCGACGCTGCAGATTGCCTGAGGCGACCGCTAAAATCTTCCTCCCAGCGCAGCCAGTTGGTGTTCCAGGGCGGAGAAGTCGTGCAACACCAACCAGCGAGAACCAGCGGTTGCCTGTTCCAGGTGCAGTTCTGGAGCACCGCCCAGCCAGAGAGCGCTGGAGCGAGGCAGCTTGCGGGCCATGTAATTGATTTCCTCCAAGGTTTCTGGACCAGGTGTAGTGGAGAGGCTGAGCAAAACAATGTCCGCCTCACTTTTTCGGGCAGCCAGGACAATGTCCGCCGCCGGCAGGTCCGTGCCTAGGTAAATGACGCCCAGCCCGCCTATTGCCGTCAGCATGGCGGCGGCCAGAGTAGGGAAAGCGTGGCGTTCGTTGCGTGGTGTGGCTAACAAAGCTCGCGCTGGCGGATTCGACGGCGAATAGGTTCGGACGAGCGAGGCCAGCAACGCGCTGAGCAGTTGGGTCAGCATATGCTCTTGCGCAATGCTGCACTTTCCGTCGTGCCAGCGCTCCCCGATCGTGCGCATCAAAGGAAGCGCAGCCTGATGGACAAAGTCCCTGGGACTGGCCATGGTCGCCGCCAGGCGATTGATTTCACGGTCTGTCGCGGCGTAATCGAAGCGGTCAAGAGCCCCTAGAATAGGCGTCAGGATCTCTTGCGAGGCCGACGCTTTAGAGACTATTCCCCGCGCCGTCAGGGAAGAGCTTTTCTCGAGAAGATCGCGAAGTTGCCGATCCCCCACTCCGGCGACCTGGCCGATGGAGTGCCCCTCTTCGACCGCTTGCCGCAATAGCAGCAGCCGCTTGATTTGTTCTTCGGAATAGACCCGCCCGCGCGCAGATCGTTTCGGAATAACGGCTCGATACCGCCGTTCCCAAGCCCGCAAAGTGTCGAGGGGAATTCCGGTGAGCTTGGCTGCAGCACTGATGGGATAAAAATTCGGCATCTGAACGCGGATCTTAACAGTCAGGTTTTGGCCTGTCAAGCATATGTCATGGACAAAGGCTTGACAATATTCAAGCGGGGCTGTACAAAAGTAGGGAAGCAATCCGGCGCCCCGGCTGGCAGCGTACCTGGATAGAAGAGGCCCCCAAGGCAGCCGTCAGAGGCAAAAGCCAACGGAACTTTGTGATCAAGCCACTGCAAAACTACAGTTTCGGGACGGTCATTCCCTTCGTGTTGCTGCATGTGGGCTGCGTAGCACTATTCTTTGTCCCTTTCCACTGGTCGTGGGTGGTTCTCATGTTGGCTACGTACTGTGTTCGTATGTTTGCCATTACCGCCGGATATCACCGCTATTTCAGCCACCGCACCTACAAACTGGGACGCGGGTGGCAGTTTCTGATGGCATTTTTGGCCGAGACCTCCGGGCAGAAAGGCGTGTTGTGGTGGGCCGCGCACCACCGCGTGCATCATCGGCACGCGGACCACGAGCGGGATATCCACTCTCCGTTGAAGCGCGGCTTCTGGTGGGCACATGTGGGGTGGGTCCTGTCGAACGAATACGACAAGTACGACCCTGCGCTGATTCAGGATTTCGGCAAATATCCCGAACTGCGTTGGCTGGATAGACATTACCTGGTTCCGCCGGTGGTGCTAGCAGGAGCAATTCTGCTGAGCGGCGGGCTCGGAGCTTTCGTCTGGGGATTCGCGGCCTCAACGGTCCTTCTGTTTCACGGGACGTTCACCATCAATTCGTTGGCGCATCTGTGGGGTACACGCCGCTTCGAGACTCCGGACGACAGTCGGAACAACCTGGTCCTCGCCATCATCACGCTCGGAGAAGGCTGGCATAACAATCACCATAAATTCATGTATGCGTGCCAGCAGGGAATTCGCTGGTGGGAAGTGGACATTACCTACTACGTGTTGAAGATGTTGAGCTGGCTTGGAGTTGCCAGAGATCTGCGGGGAATCCGGCTGCCTTTCTCGGAAGGGAAGGCGTCATGAGCCGGATCGCGGTAATCGGGGCAGGGATCTCCGGAATGGCGGCGGCTTACCTGCTCAGCCAGAAACACGAAGTATGGCTGTTCGAGAAAGAAGACCGTCTCGGGGGCCATACCCATACGCATCCAATTGAAACCAGTCACGGCGTTTTGCCGATTGATACAGGTTTCATCGTGCACAACGACCGCACATATCCGAACCTGGTTCGATTGTTCCGCGAGATGGGCATTGCCCGGAAGGCCAGTGACATGTCGTTTGGTGTGTCCTGCCGGGAGACTGGATTTGAATACAGCAGCCGCGGGCTGAGCGGATTCTTCGCGGGCCGGCGCAATTGGTTTCGCCTGGGACACTACCGCTTTCTGGCGGAGATCATGCGGTTCAACCGGGAAGCCCGCGAGCTGCTTCTGGACCCGGCTAATGCCAACCTTACGTTGCGCGATTATCTGCGGGCCCATCAATTCCAAGGGGATTTCACGCGCTACTACTTGCATCCGATGGCCGCCGCCGTGTGGTCCACTTCGCCGGAGGAAATTGAAGACTTCCCGGCTTTTACTTTGATTCGTTTTCTCGAAAATCACGGGTTGCTTGGATTGACGAGTGCGCCTCAGTGGTATGTGCTCGAAGGCGGCAGCAGTGTTTACATTCGTCCGCTCACGGCTCCCTACAAAAAACGGATCCGATTAGGGGCGAAAATCGAAGGAGTGACGAGGATACCCCAGGGAGCACTGATAGGGTTCGAAGACCGCCCTCCCGAGACGTTCGACGAGGTGGTGTTCGCCTGTCACGCCCCACAAACGGCACAGCTACTGAAAGACGCAACGCCCGTCGAGCGGCAAGTGTTGAACGGCTTTCGCACCAGTCGCAACGAGACCGTGCTGCACACCGACTCAAATCTACTCCCCCGGAGACTCGGGGCCCGTGCGTCGTGGAACTATCATCTTGGAACGCGACCGCGACAAGCCACGCTCACCTACCACATGAACCGTCTGCAGAGCCTGCCCACGCGGGAAGACTACTGTGTCACCTTGAACGACACACAGTCCGTGGAAAAGGGCAAGATTCTGCGGGAGATGGTCTACTTCCATCCTCTTTATACGGGGGCGGCTGTGCGTGCCCAAGCGCGCTGGGCGGAGATCAGCGGGCGCAACCGCACGCACTTCTGCGGCGCATACTGGTTCTATGGTTTTCACGAAGACGGACTGAATTCGGCGATTCGGGTGGCGGAGTCACTGGGCGTCCGCTGGGAATCGACGCGGAAGGCGGCGTGATGGAATCCGGAATCTACGTCGGCACGTTGCGTCACCGCAGGTTCAGTCCTGCCCGTCACGAGTTTACCTATCCTTTGTTCATGGTCTTCCTGGACATCGACCAGCTGCCAGAACTCATGAAAGTGTCTCCCATGGCAGGGTACAACCAGCGGAACTGGGTTTCCTACCAGGAGCGGGATCACTTCGGTGATCCGGCGAAGACTCTTCGCGAGAGGTTGTCGCGCGATGCACGCAAAAAAGGCGTTGTGATTCCGGAAGGACGAATCTACCTTCTCACCCACCTCCGTTATCTTGGGTACAACTTCAATCCGGTTTCTTTCTATTACTGTTACGACGGCGAAGACAGGTTGCAGATGATCATGGCCGAAGTGAACAACACGTTCGGTGAGACGGAAAACTACTGGCTCACGCCCGGCGTCGAATACCCCGCAGGCGACAGCAAGAGATACCGCTTTTCGAAGACGTTTCATGTGTCCCCCTTTCTGAAGCTTGGGCACGAATACGATTGGACCTTCACGCCACCGGGTGAGCGGTTAATTACTCAGAGCGTCAGTTATGAAGATGGGCTGCATATCTTTGATTCGACGTTAATACTGGAGCGCCGGGAGTGGTCGCGGCGCGAATTACACGCTGCGCTGATTCGCTTCCCTTGGATGACCGCCAAGGTAATTGCCGCGATCCACTGGCAGGCGTTCCGCCTGCTGCTGAAGCGGGTCCCGGTGGTCTCGCATCCCGGAGCAGGGCGTTTCGGGCGATCGACAGCGCAACACCTGGGGGCATCATGGCGAGCAGACTAGTAACGAAGTTAGCCAAGAAGACATTCCTGAAAACGCTGGCGGGGCTTCGGGTGGGCTATCTGGAAGTGGTTTGTCCGGAGGACACGTACTGCTTCGGTCAGTTACAAGATCCACTGCACGCGGTTCTAGCCGTGCACGATGACCGCTTTTTCCTGCGCGCGCTATTGGCGGGGGATGTTGGTGTCGGGGAAGCCTACATGGACGGCGACTGGTCAACTCCCGATCTGGTTGCGGTTGTCCGCTTGGCGGTGCGAAACCTGGATCAACTGGACAACAGCAATCGCTTCTTCACTGCATTCCGCAGAATCGCCGACTTGCTCGCTCACCGGCGTAACCGGAACACACAATCCGGCAGCCGGCGTAACATCGCGTATCACTACGACCTGAGCAACGAGTTCTATCGCCTGTTCCTCGACCGCAATCTGACTTATTCCTGCGCCTACTACGACAGCGTGGATAACACGCTGGAACAGGCGCAGATAGGCAAATTCGACCGCATCTGCAGGAAGCTCCAGTTGAGTCCGCGTGACCACATTCTCGAAATCGGAACTGGCTGGGGCGGCTTCGCCGCTTATGTGGCTGAGACTTACGGATGCCGCGTGACTACCACGACCATCAGCCGCCAGCAGCACGACTACGCCCGGGGAGTGTTCTCACGGAGCACAGCGGGGGAGCGTATCCAGTTGTTGTTCGAAGACTACCGCAACCTGCGCGGGCAGTACGACAAGATCGTCAGCATCGAAATGTTCGAAGCCGTGGGCTACGAGCACTACGACGACTATTTCGGAGCCTGTGATCGCCTGCTCAAGCCGAACGGCAGCATGGTGCTACAGACCATCACCATGCTGGAGGCGAAGTATCAGCAATACCGGAAGCAGAGCGATTGGATCAAGAAGCACATTTTTCCTGGGGCTGAACTAGCTTCGGTGGTGGAGATCCAGCGATCGCTGGCCAGAAAAAGTCGCATGCAACTTTTCCATTTGGAAGACATCGGCATGCACTACGCCCTGACCCTTAACGAATGGCGGCGCCGTTTTCTGGAGCACCTCGATGATGTACAGCAGCTGGGATTCGAAGAGCGCTTTGTGCGCATGTGGGATTACTACCTGGCTTATTGCGAAGGGGCATTCCGCGAACGCTATATCAGCGATGTGCAACTAGTCCTTAGCAAGGTGACCAACGAAATTCAATTGATGAATGAACCGGAGATGGAGTCAGCATGGCAGGAGAGATCTTGATGTCGCAACGAGTAGTGACAACCGCGCTTCTTTTTATGACCTTCGCGATTACGCCGTTGATGGTCTTTGCCGCTTCCGTACCGTCGGTGGGCAGCGTGGCGCCCGAATTCACGCTCACCTCGCAGGAAGGCACGCCCGTCAGCCTGAAGGAATATCGCGGCAAGTGGGTGGTCTTGTACTTTTACCCAAAAGACTTTACCAGCGGCTGCACGATCGAGGCGCACAACTTCCAGCGCGACCAGCCCCAATACCAGCAAAAAGGTGCCGTCGTGCTTGGCGTCAGCGTGCAAAGCGCGGATTCCCACAAGCAGTTCTGCACCAAAGAGGGGTTGAACTTCAAACTGCTGGCCGACACCGATCACAAGGTGTCGGGTACCTATGGCTCGTTGACGAACCTCGGCCTGGTGAAGTTCGCTTCCCGCCACACCTTCATCATCAATCCAGAAGGCAAGGTGGCTAAGGTATTCACCGAGGTAAACCCCAACAAGCATAGTGAAGAAGTTTTGGTAGCTCTCGCCGACCTGCAGAAACAAAGCGGCGGCTCGCGGTAAGGACCCGAGGGCTAACTGGCAACCCCATGAACTACGACGCGATTCTGGTTACTTCCTTCGGGGGTCCCGAAGGCCCCGATGACGCCATGCCATTCCTGGAGAATGTTTTGCGCGGCAAGAACGTGCCGCGCGAGCGCATGCTGGAGGTGGCCGAGCACTACTACCACTTCGGCGGTAAGAGCCCGATCAACGACCAGAATAGGCAACTCATCGCAGCTCTTGAGGCGGAACTGGCTCAGCACGGCCCTGGCCTGCCCGTCTATTGGGGAAACCGCAACTGGCATCCCATGCTCACCGACACGCTGTGCCAGATGAAGGCGGACGGAGTCCGCCGTGCACTAGCATTCGTGACGTCCGCTTACAGTTCGTACTCGAGCTGCCGGCAGTACCGCGAAGACATAGCGCGGGCACAAGAGGCGACAGGCGAGGGCGCGCCGGTGGTGGACAAGATTCGCGCGTTCCACAACCATCCTGGATTTGTGGAGGCCGTCGTAGATCGTTTGCAGCAGGCGCTGGCAAAGATTCCAGACGACCGGCGTGAGGCGGCGCACCTTATCTATACCGCGCACAGCATTCCACTGGCGATGGCGCAAGGCTGTGACTACGAAAAACAACTCAAGGAAACTGGCAGGCTGGTAGCGAAAGAATTGAAACACAAAGAGTGGCGGCTGGTGTACCAG
>JBARIF010000428.1:0-2062 GCA_049799615.1 Terriglobales bacterium | reverse complement strand
GCGCGCTGACCGCGGAAAACAGTTCGGGATGGGCGAAGGCAAAAAGCAGCGCCCCGTACCCTCCCATGGAGACGCCGGTGATGGCCCGACCCTTCCGTCCCGGGCGTACGCGATATTTGCTTTCGATGTAAGGCATGAACTCCTGAAGGAAGAAATCGCTGTAGCGGAGCTTGTTGCTGGGCGAATTGATATAGAAACTGCGCTTGCCTTCCGGCGCCGCCACCAGAAAGTCAGTGATCTTGTGCTGGCGCCGCAGGTCTTCGATTACGCTCCATCCCCCTGTGCTGAACAGGGTCTGCTCGCTCTGGCCAAGGCCGTGCAGAAAGTAAAGCACCGGGTAGCGCCGTTGAGCGGAGCCTTTGGCGTCATAGTCCGGCGGCAATTGCACACAGTAGTGAACCGCCTGCCTGAGGATATGGCTGTTGATGACGTTGCAGTCAGTCCGGCCCTGCGCGTTCGCTACAAGAGGGGGAAGGATGCTCAGGCCAAGCAATAGCCACCACAATCGAGGCATGGATCTCAGTTTACTCGTAACGCAGCGCCTGAACGGGATCGAGACGGGCCGCGCGCGCGGCCGGGTACAGGCCAGACACTAGGCTGACGACAAGAGCAAAAACGATGGCTGCCCCGACCAGCCACCAAGGCACTGACCAGAAACTCTCGGGCGGGAGCGCCTGGCGCTTCAGGTAAATATTCGTTCCCAGGTTGATGAAGTGGCCGATGGCCCAGCCCAGTGCCACTCCTACCACTCCGCCCAGCAGGCCCATGGCTCCGGCCTCGGCGAAGAAGAGTTTCTTAACGTCGCCATCACTGGCGCCGATGGCCTTCATAATCCCGATTTCGCGGCGCCGCTCCAGGATGGCCATGACCAGGGTGTTCACGATGCCGATCGAAGCCACGGCCAGCGCGAGGCTACCGAAAATTCCCAGAAACAGATCGAGCACAGCAAAGAATTGCCGCAGGCTGCGGGTGGCGTCCAGTATGGAAAACGTATTGAATCCCACCTTCTTGATGGCCTGCTCAACCGCTTCCACGTTCTTGGGGTTCTTTACTCGCACGCTCACTGTGGAATAGCTGGGCTGCTTGCTGAAGCCGCGCATGCTGTCGCGCACGTCCGAAGGCTGCATGACGCGCAGGTCCTGGGCCAGCTTCAACGGCAGGAACACCCGCGCCCGGGCAGCACCCCGCATGCTGTCAGGGTCGAGATCGGAGATGCCCACAATTTTCAGCTTCTGTTCGCGCGAGATCACGGAATAGGCCGCGTCGGAATCGGATTCACCCGATGCACCAGATTTCGCGGGGGTGCCTGGAACGGACTCTGGCGCGGAAACGCGCTGCGCGTAGCGCATGGTTAACTCTTGCCCCAAAAGCGGCTTCGCCAACTCGCTGACCGGAATATCGTCCTCGTGCCCGGGCGGCGGCGTCTTGCCCAACAGCTCCAGGGCGAACGATTTCTGCAACATGACCTCAGGCGCTGTTTCGGATGAGAAAAAACTGCCTGGGATCCCAGTGAAGGCGTCGTTCGAGCGCGCCGAGTCCGGAATGCCGGACACCATGGTCAGGTGGGGCTTGTCCTGATAACTGAGTTCAGTAATGAATCGGATGTCCGGATAAGCTTCCAGCACGTCGGGCAGGCGTTCGATCTCCTGGCGGGCAGGTTCATCCAGGGTGCGACTTTCCGCAGCGGAGGCAGTGCTTCTTTGGTCCTCACGATTGAAGCCACGCAACTCGCGGCGCGAGGTCACTACCACGGTATCGAAAAGACCAGACTTGGCCAGATGCCGGGTGGCCAGCTTTTGCAGCCCGATGCCGAGCGAAAGCATGGCGACCAGCGATGCCACTCCGACCGAGATACCAATTGTAGTCAGCGTGTTGCGCAACGACGATTCACGCAGATTGCGTAGGGCGAGTTCCGAAAGGTCGTAAGTTTTCATCGCTACTCTCCCTGCACGCTGGCTGTGCCCGTTGTATTGGGACGATCGTCAACTAGTTTACCGTCGGCCAGAAGAATCATGCGCCTGGCATAACGCTCGGCCAGCGCCCGCTCGTGGGTGACCATAAC
>JBARIF010000427.1:0-3055 GCA_049799615.1 Terriglobales bacterium | reverse complement strand
TGGTGAGCGCGGAAGGAATCGAACCTTCAACCTACTGATTAAGAGTCAGTTGCTCTGCCAATTGAGCTACGCGCCCGTTTCTGGATTGAATTTCAGCCCAGGGGACCCGCCGATCCTGTCGCGGGTTGCGGGTGACCGCTTCATGCCGCAGCCGGGAAGCTGCTTGCCGGAACCACTTGATCAGCGGACTGCAAAATTACGTTAACGAATATAACACAGGGAATTGCAGCCGTACCAATGCCCGGTCGGGGCCGGTCGGACTAAGGTTTCGAATTTCAGGTTCCAAGTTTCAGGTTTCAAGGTTGGAAGGTCTCCAGTGTCAAAGTCTCTTACTTGAAACTTTCAAACCTGACTTGAAACCTGAAACTCTGATACCTGACTCTCCGGCGCGACTCTCAGGAACGATTCTCCGCGTTGGACAAGTCTGCTCCGAAGGACGAGACCGCGTCCGAAATTCTGGCGTTGGGGCGCCTTGACGTTGGGGAGATGGGCGGGCGGCGCTCCAGCGTGCCCAGAATCGGGGCTTCCCATCCATTCGAATCCGCGAGCGGCACGAACAGCGGCTCCACGCACAATGCGTCGATCACCCGCCGTTGCCGCCGCGTCAGCACCTGCAAGGGCAGAACCTGAAAGTTGCGGAAGACCCACAGCAGGTAAATCCGCTGCGCCAGTGAAGGTCTGATGTAACGCGGCCCCAGCGGGGTAAGCACACGCAACACGCCGGCGAACAATTTTTCCATCCACATACCGGACCACCCGAAATTTCAGCACCGTTGACTCAGATCAGAATCGCAGCTCTCTAATCTGCATTCGACTGAATCATCGACTGAATCTGAGATACCTTGAGCCAGTGCAATTCAAGGGCCTGCATTATTGCACCAAAACTGATGCACATGCATTAGAAATCCCCAGTATTGTGCAATTTTTTTCTCATTTGCGGATTCACCTCTTCCCGAGGCGCGCCAGACGCGCACAAGTCGCGCCGGATCAGACATTTAGCTGGGTATTTCGGGCAGGACCTCAATGCTACGGATGCTGGCGGCCACGCCGAAGTCTCCGCCGTTTTCGCTGTCTTCAACTCTCACCACTGACGCCCGGCAGCATACCCACTGTTTCGTGCCCTGGGTGAGTTCGGGCGGCAGAATCAGGACCATTTCCAGCTCGCTGCCGGCAACGATGCGAGAGTCGGTATAAAGAAAGATCCCGCCCATGTTCAAATCGCGGGTGAATCCAGTGGTTTCGACCGACCCGGCCTGGGCCTTGATGGAAACCGGCACCCGCGCCGCAACCCGCTGTCCGGATCGGCGTTCACGCTTGACGTCTGTCATGAGAAATGGAGCGTACCACACCCGCGTGTGGGTCGGACACTCCTGTCCGACGCTTTTGTCGTTGATCTTGATTTAAAGATTACAGAGTTCTTCGTGAATTACAAATCCAGGTCAAAGACGTCGGACCAGAGTGACCGACCCGCACCCTGCGTCCGGGCTATTCGCCTTCCGGCCGCCGGGAGCGCACCGCCGGAACCACCAGGGCTTGTTCCATGGTGGGCGCATTGCTGGCGCGCAGTTTGACTTCAACTTCGTGCCTTTTGTCGCTGGCGCCGCTGATCGAGTAGGCCCGCGACAACAGTTCCAGCGAGTAGGGATTGTCTTCATCTTCTTCCAGGTGGGCAATCGCCTCCGGAACTTTCTGCTGGCTCATCAGCAATGTCCCTGCGGCGCCATGATACGAACTCTGCACTACGGCGCTACGCATGCTGCCTGCCATGGCCTCCAACTGTTGCAGAGTTTGAGTGGCCAGTTCCCGGTTGCCGGCGTGATCGGCGCGGACCGCGCGGTAGCGCAAAATCCGAGCTCGTTCGTCCTCCCGGTCGGACTGCGAAATACTGCTGCTCGGGTGGTTGAGGCCTTCTTCGGCGGAGGCCAGGTGCTTCAGGGCCTCGACATCGTCGGTCTGGTAAAGGCTCATCATGCGCTGGGCTTCGGCTTCGATCAGGTCGAAGCTGGCGGCGTGAGCTTTTTCGGCAACCGCGGCAAACGCTTTGTCAGCCTCGGCAAAATTGCTTTCACGCGCCCAGGTAGTGGCACTCTGCAATGCGTAGGACAAGCGGTCCGCCTCAGTGTGCGCTTTCTGGATGGCCTTGTCGTATTCCACCCGCGCCTGCACTTCGTTGCCCATCAGCGCGTACGTGTCCCCCAATCCGAGTTGCGAGTAGTCGAAATCGGGATCGATCTTCAGCGCCGCCTGATAGTGCTCGATGGCAGCGTCGAAGTTGCCCGACATGCGCAGAATCTCGGCATACGAATCCTGGGGATTGGGCAGGTTAGGCAGCGCTGCGACGTAGCGCTCCATGGCTTCGAAGGCCTTGGGATACTCCCGGTTTTGCGCATAGCAATAGCCCAGATCGTTCAGGGCCGGGGGATAATTCTTGTCGATGGCCAGCGCCCGCTCCAGCGTCTTTTGCGCCTGCTCATAACTGTTCTGCCCCATCATCCAGTTTCCCGCCAGGTAGGCCAGGCCCTTGTCCTTGGGAAACATCTCCAGCAAGTCGTTCATGGCGGAAATGGCGGCGATAAAGTTATTTTCCTTGGCCCCGGCAATCCACTGGATCAACAGGCGTTCTCCTGGCGAGGCCTTGGGTGCCAGCCGTTTGGCCTTTTCTCGCGCTGCGTTGGCTTCCGTAGGATCGTTGCTGTTGTAGGCGATAAAGACATAGGCCACGGCGAAGTTGGGGTCAGCCTCAACCGCCGCCCGCCAGCCGATGTTGGCCCGCTCCAGATAAAGGTTCTCGTAGTCGGTGAGAGCGCGGTCAAACAGCTCCCGGGCCTTGGGCGAAGACGTGGTCACCGGCATCGTCTTGGCGGAACTCTGCTTGATGTGGTGAGCGAAAGTCAGCGGAGCCCACGAGAGGCAGATCAGGAGACAGATGGAACAGGCACGGCGCATCACGATCTTCCGCACGTAAGAATTGGTCAGATAAAAAAACCTACCACGGAGCGGAAGGCCGAGAAAGTCCCTGTGCAGGTACAACAGATTTCTTGAGGGTGCCCCGTCC
>JBARIF010000426.1:0-1763 GCA_049799615.1 Terriglobales bacterium | reverse complement strand
GTCGTGGCATAGCCGAACATCTCCGACAGCGGCACGTCGGCCGTGATGGCCTTGCCCGCCGGCGTCTCGTCCATGCCGGTGATCTGCCCGCGCCGGCGGTTCAGGTCGCCGATGACATCGCCCGAGTATTCCTCGGGGGTCACGACCTCGACCTTCATGATGGGCTCCAGCAGCACCGGCTTCGCCTTGCGGAAGCCCTCCTTGAAGCCCATGGAGCCTGCGATCTTGAAGGCCATTTCGTTCGAGTCGACGTCGTGGTACGAGCCGTCGAACAGCGTCACCTTCACGTCCACGATCGGGTAGCCGGCGATGACACCGGTCTCGACCGCTTCCTTGATGCCCTTGTCCACCGCCGGCACGTATTCGCGCGGCACGCTGCCGCCGACGATGCCGTTGATGAACTCGTAGCCCTTGCCCTGCGCGTTCGGCTCGAGCGTCAGCCACACGTGGCCGTATTGGCCGCGCCCGCCGGACTGGCGCACGAACTTGCCTTCCGAGTCGACCTTGCCGCGGATCGTTTCACGGTAGGCGACCTGCGGCTTGCCGACATTCGCCTCGACCTTGAACTCGCGCTTCATGCGGTCGACGATGATTTCCAGGTGCAGCTCGCCCATGCCGGAGATGATCGTCTGCCCCGACTCCTGGTCGGTGTGCACGCGGAACGAGGGGTCTTCCTTGGCGAGGCGCTGCAGCGCGAGGCCCATCTTCTCCTGGTCGGCCTTGGTCTTGGGCTCCACGGCTACGGAAATGACCGGCGCCGGGAATTCCATCTTTTCCAGCGTGATGATCTTTTCCAGGTCACACAGCGTGTCGCCCGTGATGACGTCCTTCAGTCCCACGGCCGCGGCGATGTCGCCGGCGCGCACTTCCTTGATCTCGGTGCGATCGGAGGCGTGCATTTGCAACAGGCGCCCGATGCGCTCCTTCTTGTCCTTGGTCGGCACATACACGGTGTCGCCCGAGTTCAGGACTCCGGAGTACACGCGGAAGAAGGTGAGATTGCCGACGAAGGGGTCGTTCAGGATCTTGAAGGCGAGCGCGGAGAAGGGCGCCTCGTCACTCGCCTTGCGCGTGTCCGGATCACCGTCGTCGTTCATGCCCTTGACGTCGGGCATGTCGATCGGCGAGGGCATGAACTCGATGACCGCATCGAGCAGCGCCTGCACGCCTTTGTTCTTGAAGGCGGTGCCGCACATGCACAACACGATCTCGTTGCGTACCGATCGCAGACGCAGGCCCAGGCGAATCTCTTGCTCGGACAGTTCCACACCGTCCAGGTACTTATGCATGAGATCGTCGTTGGCCTCGGCCGCACCCTCGATCATCTTGGCGCGGTACTCCTTGGCCTGGTCCAAGAGATTCGCCGGGACGTCCTTGTACTCGAACTTCATCCCCTGGGTTTCCATGTCCCAGTAGATGGCCTTCATGCGGATGAGGTCGATCACGCCCTCGAAGTTGTCCTCGGCGCCGATCGGCAGCTGGATCACGAGCGGATTAGCGCGCAGGCGTGACCTGATCTGGTCGACGCAGCGGAAGAAGTTGGCCCCGGCACGGTCCATCTTGTTGATGAATGCGATGCGCGGCACGCCGTACTTGTTCATCTGCCGCCACACCGTCTCCGACTGCGGCTGCACGCCTGAGACGGCGCAGAAGAGCGCCACGGCCGAGTCGAGCACGCGCAGGGAACGTTCCACCTCGATGGTGAAGTCGACGTGCCCCGGGGTGTCGAGGATGTTGATGCGATGCTCGGGGAAGGACTGGTC
>JBARIF010000425.1:0-5637 GCA_049799615.1 Terriglobales bacterium | reverse complement strand
GGAAGCGGTTTCCGGCCACTGGCCTTCCCACCACGTTGAAGAGCTAGATTTCGAGATTCCCCGGCTCCTCCAGTTCAGGAGAATAGGTGACGAAGTAAGGGCGCTCCTGCGCCCTGGAAGCGCCAGTGAAAAACGCGACAAGCAGGCAGAGAGTGAGTGCGAGTCTCATAGAAGGATTCGGGTCCCATTTCTAGTTGCAAATCGGTTGCAACTAATAGCTCTTCGTAACTTTAAGCGGTCTGCCCTGCAGAGGTCAATCATCAGTCACATTTTCTGTTGCACTCCGGTTGCAACTAGATGCAACGATCAGTGCCTCGCGCTGCGGACTATGAGGGCAAGGAAAGGCATCGGGGAAACTCCAGCGCATCCCCTTCGCAAAGGCAGGTTTCAGCTCGGCGAGGGCTTAATCCTTGGGGTGATCCGTGGTGCGGCATTGCGCACAGTAACCACCGACTTCCAGCCGGGTGACGACGATATGGAAACGGCAATCCCTTTGAATCTGTCCCTTCAGACGGTCGAACAGGTCGCTTTCAAATTCCGTAATCTTGCCGCAGCGCAGGCATGCCATATGGATGTGGTCCCGCTGGGGACGGCGTTCGTAGTAGTGTTTTTCGCCCTGCATGTGCATAAGATCGAGCTCGTCAATCAGGCCATGCCGTTTGAGCAAGCCGAGAGTGCGATACACCGTCACCCGGTCAATCTGGGGATCGAGGCGGCGGGCGCGGCGCAACAGTTGACTGGCGTCAAGATGCTGCTTGGCGGTCTCTACCACGCTCAGAATGGTGCGGCGCTGGCGCGTCATGCGCAGTCCACGCGACATCAATTCCGCCTGCAGGCGTCCCGGAATCTCGGTCTGGGGCAAGGGCATAGGGAATCCTTCTTGCAACTCGGATGCATCATTATAAACCGGAACGCCCGGAGGGGGCCAGATGCTTCAGAGCAACATTGAGTCCCACGATTCTGGGGAATGCGCCCGCACCGCTTCTGCCCGGTCCTATTTTGGACCCGGCCAAAGCACTTCCAGCATTCGCACCAGGAGCGGCCGGCGCGGTGGGTTGCGGCTGACCGCAGCCCGGTATTTGTCAATCCATTGCGGTTCCGAGTCAGGTATCTGACCGATTGGTTCCGGAAGGAGTGCTACCGGTTTCGGGGAGCGCCCGGGAGTGGGCGGCAGTCGCCGTTGATCCCCGCCAGCATGCGTCACGAAGCGGAATGGCTGTTGCGTCCATGAGACCGGGCTCAACATCTCGGCTGCGCCGAGCACGGGCCCCCCTGGCGTCAGGAACATCACATTGATGCGGGTGCCGCGAATCAGGGGCTTGGGCAGGCAGAGCAGACCTCCGGTGGAGGAAAACACTTCCACCCTTCCCGTGACCGTGTCCCCGGTCGGGAAACGAAGTACAGCGGGAGTGTATTCGGTGGTTTTGACACGTGGGGCCCGGCGAGCGAACGCTGGGGGCGGGTAAGTCATGCTAAACAGAAAGTATGGTGCTTGCTGGTCGCCGGGGAGGAGATTACGAAAGGGAATGCATGGGCAAGGTTACCCAGTCAGACTAAGCTATGGGCGCACCAATAACGCCAATCGCGGGAAGCGGAACTTTCCGGCGACATCGTCAATTACGTTGACCTGGCAAGTGTAGAAACCGGGTTTGAGCTGGGTAAGGGGCACGTCGAGCTGGAAAACTGCGGCTTTGCGCCCGGGCGCATTGAGCTGCTCGCTTTCGACCAGCGGAGTCTCGTACGCCTTGGCGTTTCCGCGAAAGAAGGCCACGTTGGTCAGCAAATGGATGGCTGGGCTGTTGCGATCGCTCGCCGGCATGCCGGCATTTACAGGCGCGCGGGCCGGATCATAGACCTCGTAGTAGAAGTACAGGTGCTGGCCGGCGGAGAAGACATGAGTGACGCTGGGAATCACCTCTGACCCATCGCGCACCAGCGGGTTGTCGCTCTTGTGCTTGCTTGCCGGCTGCAACTGGTTCGCCAGCACGATGGAACTCATCTTCACTGGGACCGATTTCAGGTCGGGAATCGTGAGGTCGGTCTCGAACGAGCCCAAGCGGCCGCTCTGGTTCTCCCGCACCACGAACTTCAGATGATAGGTGCCGGAGGGCAGAACGAAGCCGGTGTTGTACTGCACGTTTTTGCGTTGCACCAGCTGCGATGCGTTCAGCGCCAGCTTGACCGTGTCCCGTATCTGTCCCACCGGCCGCTTTTCCGGATCGGTCACGATACCCAGCACATCCAGCGTGGCGCGGTCCTGGTCGTTATTGTGGGTGAAAGGAATCTGGGAGCCGGGCACGACCACCGACACCGGCACATAGAATTTGCGCTCAGCGATGCGGAAGTAGGCGGCGGACAAATACACCGGCAAATCAGTAGTGGAGAGATCTGAGGCCAGCTCTTCGTCGAGTTGGCGTTCGCGATCGTCGCGGGTGGAATGCTGGAAGTCGGCGGGAGCGTAGTAGCCTCGACGGAAATCAATTTTGACGCCGGGCCGGTTGACTCGCACCGTGATGCGGCGGAAGCGCCCGTCCCGTGCCGGATTCGTGCTGTGATACCCCAGCAGGTAATACAGCGAAGTGTCCTGCTGCACGCCGGTAAACACCTTGCCGAAATCGTTGGAGTCGAGGAACGCGCGCCCGCCGGTGTCCCCGGCTAGCGTGACCAGCGTTTCCTGGGTGGTGGCATTGGAATCGAACTGGCCGGCCACGGACTTGCCGGAGTAAGGCGAGGTCCCGCGCAGGCTGGCATTCTGGGCTTCGCCGCCCGGCACCAGGGCCTGCAGGCCCCGAATGTCCAAAGTGTAAATGGACATGTTGGCCCGCACTGCGGCGTTGGTCGCGGAACGCAGCTGTGACTGGTTTTCAATGCCGGTGCGGTCCATGCCGCTGGAGAAATAAATCAGCGACTTCTTCTCATTGATCGTCGCCAGCTTTTCGGCAATCGAGCGCAGGGCCTGCAGACGGCGATCGGTGTTGAAGATGTTGTATTCAGTATCGTCCACGGTGAAGGATCCGCCGGTCTCCGATGTGCCTTCGGTCGTGCCGGTGCCGCCTTCTTCGAAGCCCGCCCCGGCGCCCAGATTGAAGGCCTGCAGGGCTTTCTTGAGCAGGGTCCGGTCGGAAGTGAAATCCTGATTCACGCTGAGCGTGCTCCCCAGCGACACCACGGCCACCAGGTCGGCGGCCACCATCTGTTTGTCTACATAGTTCTGTGCCGCGGTCGTGGCCTGGTCGATCTCATCCGGCTGCATGGAGCTGAGATCGAAAAACAGGATGATGAGCCGGCGGTCTTTCAATGGCCGGTTGACGAGAGCGGGAGTTTCGTCTGTGCTCTGGGGTTGGGCGGGGCGAAGCAGCGGCGCCTCGGTCGCGGCGGTCGAGAGCACCGCGTCGGTGTTCTCCAGATCGAAAGAAACCACCTGCTGCGGCTTGTTGTCTTCGAGCAGGGTGAAGTCTTCCCGCTTCAGGTCGCGCACCGGGTTGCCATTCCGGTCGCGCACGGTCACGTTCACCAGCACCAGTTCGGTCTTGGAGCGGAAGGTGTATTCGCTGGACGGTTCCTGCGAAATCAGGTTGCTGCAGAGCAAAATGATCGCAAGCGCGGACCCAACTATGGAGCGACGGGCGTCCCCGCCCGTCCGTTGCGCGCCATGGGTGACAGAGCGCATCAGAAGCGGAACCTCGCGCTAAGTTGCAGGGAACGCATGCCTGCCACAGAAATCACGCGGCCGTAGGTCGGCGAGTTCACAACTGTATCGATCCCCACGTATTGCGGAGTGTTGAAGATATTCGAGAACTGCGACCTGAACTCCAGGAAACGAGTTTCACTAAGGGGAAAGATCTTGGTGAACGCCACATCGAACAACCGGCTGCCCGGTCCTTCGATGCTGTTGCGGCGCGCATCGCCGAATTGGCCCGTGGGCGCGACGAATGCGGCGGTGTTGAACCACTCCGCGACCGACGGATTCGGCAAGCCGATGGACTGCCCCGCCACCACATCTGCCCGCACCGTTCCGTTGGTGCCGCGGCTCACATCCAATTCGTTGCCTAGAATACGGGGAGTGAAGGGCAGGCCCGAAGCGATGGTCCAGTCGCCGCTCCAGTTCCAGTCTCCGAGGATTGCGCGCAGCGGGCTGTTGCTCGCGAGCCAGCGCCGGTCATGACCGAAGGGAAGCTCCCAGAGATAGTCAGCCGTGAAACTGTGGCGCTGATCAAAGCTGGACAACCCCCGCTCAGCTGCCAAGTCGAAGGCATTCTGGGCGACGTTGGTGGTACCAGAAAGTGCGGTGCGTCCTGAGCCCTGCGCGACCAAAGGTTCGCCACTGCCGATAGTCGAGGCATTGTCCAGCGACTTAGAAAAAGTGTAACGGCCGCCAATTGAAAAGCCCGCCTGCAGGCGTTTGCGGACGCGCACCGACAACGCGTTGGCGGTGGAATCTCCCACCGAGTCTTCCCAGTAAAACGGCTGCACGCCGGGGAAGAGCACTCCGGTCGCGGTGCGGTTTGGGGCCTCCAAAATATCTAGACGCGTGCCTTTGGTCCCGGTGTAGTCGAGGTTCATGATCAGCGTGGGAAGAATCTGCTGCTGAACGTCGACGTTCCAGATCTGCACGTAGCCCAGACGGTAATTGGGATCAACTCCAAAGTTGTTGGTGATGGAACCGGGAGGGACCGGCGGAAATCCATCCTGCAGAGTGAGTTGTCCGGCCGCAGATTGCGTGTTGGTCGCCGTGGTCGAAAAGGGCGGCTGGAAGGCCATGTTCTGCACCATGCTTTGGTAGGCGCTGGTGTTGTAGTTGATGCCATATCCCGCGCGTACTACCGTGTTGCGCAGCGGCTTCCAGGCCAGGCCGAGGCGGGGGGCGAAGTTATTGCGGTCGGGACGAACCAGAGTGATGGGAAGCTGGCCGTGGTACGGACCGGTCTGGCCCACCTGGACCGGGACGGGTGGCGAGGTAAAGCCCAGCGGCAAGTCCAGGTTCACAATGCGATCGTTCAGTTCAGAGAAGGGCGAGATGTATTCGTAGCGCACTCCCAGATTCAAGGTCAGGTTACCGCGCAGGCGCCATTCATCCTGTACGAAGAGGTCCCAGGAATTGCCGCGAAAGTGGTAGTTGTTGTTGCCAAACTGGACTGAAGTCAGCTGCGGAAGGCCCAGCAGGAAGTCGGCAAAGTCGTAACCCGAGTTCACGCCGGTGAAGGTAAAAGTTCCGCGCGCGTTACTGTCAGTCTCGGGGTTGACTTCAATCCGGCGAAAATCTCCGCCCCAGCGCCAGGTGTGCTTGCCGTGGCGGTAGATCAGGCTGTCGGAGAAAGTCCAGGTCTGGTTGCGCAGCAACTGCGGATTGGTGTCGTTGAGGCTGCCGAAATGCGTGAATGAAAGGTTGGGCAGGCCCCAGTCAAAGGGATTGGCGGAAACCCCGCTGATGCCGAGGTTTCCCGTGATGTCCTGCTTGAAGGCGTAGAGGTTTTGCGTGCTGATGCGGGAGCGGTTGAAATCGAGGCGCGCGTTGTTGATCACTTTGCCGAAGGTCCGCACATATCCAATGGGCACGTCGAAGCTGCGGGTGCTGGTGTGGCCTCCGACGCTTGGAAAAGGATTGGTCAGGTTTGCGCTCGCGGCATGGTAGTGGAA
>JBARIF010000424.1:0-3435 GCA_049799615.1 Terriglobales bacterium | reverse complement strand
CGAAAAGCTGGAAGGTCAAAGTCAAAAGCCGCGGGCGGGTCGCCCGCGACCACACATGATGCGTGGGCTTCGGGCGCGCGGTTCAACAACAAAGACGCATCCCTTCCCAACGCATTGCATCTATTTTCTATGGAATTCCGACAGCTTGGCCGTTCCGGCCTAAAAGTACCCGCACTCAGCTTTGGCACTGGCACATTCGGTGGAGGGACTGAATTCTTTCGCGCCTGGGGCGCCAGCGATGTAGCCGAAGCCACTCGCCTCGTCTCCATCTGCCTGGAGGCGGGCGTCAATCTCTTCGATACTGCGGATGTCTATTCGAACGGCCTTTCCGAGGAAATTCTCGGCAAGGCCATCGAGGGCAGGCGCCAGGATGTCCTGATCTCGACCAAGACTACCTTCCGTCTGGGTACGGGGCCAAACGATGTGGGATCATCCCGCTATCATTTGATTCAGGCCTGTGAAGCCAGCCTGCGCCGGCTGGGCACCGACTACATCGATATCTACCATCTGCACGGATTCGATGCGCTGACTCCTGTCGAAGAGGTCCTGAGCACGCTCAACCATTTGGTTGAGAGCGGCAAGGTGCGCTACATCGCCTGCTCCAATTTTTCCGGCTGGCATTTGATGAAGTCTCTTGCCGTTTCCGACCGCTACGGCTGGACCCGCTACGTGGGGCACCAGGTCTACTATTCGCTGCTGGGAAGAGAGTACGAATGGGAACTCATGCCGCTCGCGCTTGATCAGGGCGTGGGCGCGCTGGTCTGGAGTCCGCTGGGATGGGGCCGCTTGACGGGAAAGATCCGACGCGGCCAACCGTTGCCCGCTGGCAGCCGGCTGCACCAGACCAGTGACAAGGGACCGCAGGTAGCAGACGAGCGCTTGTACAAAGTCGTCGATGCCCTGGAGCAGGTAGCCAAAGAAACTGGAAAGAGCGTACCCCAGGTCGCGCTGAACTGGCTCTTGCAGCGGCCCACGATCTCGACCATCATCATCGGCGCCCGCAATGAGGAGCAGTTGCGCCAGAACCTCGCCGCGGAGGGCTGGTCGCTCTCGCCGGCTCAAGTCGCGGCGCTCGATCGCGCCAGCGAGCAGGAGCCGATCTATCCTTACTGGCACCAGGGGCAGTTCGCCGAACGCAACCCGCCTCCGGTCGCCCGGTGACTCACCATGGAGGACGGGTGTCCTCGCCCGTCCACTCCTAGTGGTCCCTTTACTTCCAGCACGAGCGGGACGCTCGCGCCTACATTCTGATTTGCGGCGAAGATTTCGATCGGGCGCTTCAGAAGCGTATAGAATTAGCGCTGCCGAGGCCTGCCATGCCTGAAGACGTCCCTACTCAACCATCGCCCGCTCCCATCCCGGAGCCGGGGCCAGCATCGCAGGCCCCTCCGTCCGTAGACCTCGGCCCCGGTCCCGGAATCAACATCGCTGAGGAATTTGGTACCGCGAAACGCAATCTTCCCCCGGCCAAGATCGTGCTCATCGTCCTGGGCGTTGCCGCGGTCCTGCTTGGCATCTTCGCCTTCGTTGACCGCGCCAAGCCCCAGGGCGGAGGCTCCGTGGACAATATCACTGCGGTCGAAGTTCCAGACCAGCACATGGTCATGGTGGCAATCAATGTTACCGTCCACAATTCAGGCGAGAAGTCGCTGTGGATTCATGACATCAAGGCCAAGATCGCCACCGATAGCCGTGAACTCAGCGATGAAGCCGCCTCGGCAATGGATTTTGACCGTTACTTTCAGGCTTTTCCCGCGCTCAAGGAACGCGCCCTGGCGCCTCTGCCGCCGGAGACGAAAATCCCTCCCGGCGGCCAGGCCCAGGGCACTATCGTGGTGACCTTTCCCGTGACCCAGGACGGCTTCGACAAACGCAAGTCTCTAAGCGTAGTCATTCAACCTTACGACCAGCCGCTGCCCCTCGTGCTAACCAAGTAAGAGTGCAGGCACAGGAACTTCGCCACGGATTCACGCGGATTTTCACGGATCAAGGCTGAAGATTTAAACCGAAGAAGAATCTGACAGCGGGGTATTGCTGATCTCCAATGAATCCGCGAAAATCCGTGGCCGGTCTTGCATTTATTCGTGTTTCTTTATGAATCTTCGGCGCGCCAGGTGAGTGGAGGCGGTGGGCTGGATCTCGTCGTACTTCAGGCAACTGATGGAACCATCGACTTCGAGCACCGCAAGGGCCACGTCGGGCAAACCCGCAATGCCATGTTCTCGCAGGGACTGGTGTAACTCATCCAGGCTGACGTGCTCGCGGGCCATGTGGGCGGCAATGATTTTTCCGTCATGCACCAGCAAACTGGGCTGGCCTTGCACCAATTTGCGGAAGCGCCGGTTCCCGCCGGAAAGTTCGGCAATCAGGTAATTGAGCAACAGCAGGGTCGCGGCGGCGACGACTCCGCCCAGAACTGAGGTATCCGGACCGGTCATTGCGTTCTGCACGGAATTGCTGAGTAGCAGGAGCAGGACCAGGTCGAAGGGCGTCATCTGTCCCACTTCACGCTTGCCGCTCAGCCGCATGCCCAGCAGCACGACCCCATAAATCACCGTCGTGCGCAGCGCGATGCCGATCAGAACATGACCGCCAGGATACATGCGCTTTACTGGGTCGCCGTGACCGGCGTCGGTGCACCCTTCGGCGTGCTCAGGTAGCCGGTCGCTTTCTTCTTGTCCACGCTCCAGACCACGAGTTCATAGAGCATGCGATCGCGTCCGCTGTAGAACTGGATGGGTTCGCTGATGTTGCGATCCTTTTTCTCGATGGTCTTGTCGTCAGAGGTGACGGCCAGGGTGAACTTGCCCTTCTTCTGATCGGTCTTCTTCAGTTGCAGTCCGACAGTCGAGATCGGCTGAGGCTTCGCGCCCTTGATCAGGGTGAACTCGTAATAGTTGCGGTCGCCCTTGTGCTTGAGGATTTCCAGGTCTCCGCGGGTGTTGGCAATCAGGCCGCTCTGCACTCCGAGATCGCCAATGGTGCTCTGCAGCTTCGCCTTGGTCGCTTCCAGATCGGCCTTGGTCGAAGCCACATCGGTTTTGACTCCGCCGACATCGGATTTGACGCCCGCCACTTCCCCGCTGACCGCGCTGATCTGCTGCTTTTGCTGTTCCGAGAGGCGCGCTTCCGAAGCCTTCTGCTGCCGCATCAACTCCGCTGACCGGGCCGCCAACTCTTTCTTGGTCATGCCCAACTGCGTGGCCAGGGTCTCATCATCGGCTTCGGCGGACTGCATGCGCTTGCTCAAGTCAACAATCTGCGCGCTGCTGGCGGTCTGGTCCTTGCTCATCTTGTCCAGACGCCCGCGCAGATCGAAGATGAAATAGAGCGATCCTGCCACGTAAATCACTGCGAGCGCCAACAGGATCCACTTGCCCGCACTGCCTTCCGACGCGACAGGAATTTCGCCGTCGTCCGCCATAAAGTCTCCTC
>JBARIF010000423.1:0-14028 GCA_049799615.1 Terriglobales bacterium | reverse complement strand
AACCATCGCCAAGTCCGATGCGTTTTTCGCCGTGCGAAGTGAACCGGCAATCATCGGCCAGTTCGCCTCCAACCAATTCACCAGGGCATCGCGGTTGTGCAACAGCTCAGCGTCACCGATCTTCTTGTCGGGGCCTGGCTTCTTCTTCGTGTCATCGGCGATTCCGTAGTAGTACGGGGGTGCTATGCCATCCAGTCGGTCAAGCCTCTCTTCTAGATCCGCCACCCTCGCCTCCAGGCTGGCACCGAGCGAATCAAGAGCCTGGTTCGATTCTTTCGAAAACCCTGTCAAGGGGATATTTAAATTTTTCGCTCGTGGATTCTTAGTCCGTTCTGCTGTTCTGCCGTGGGTCATTCCGACCATCTCCTGATCTGTCACGCTTTCAAAATCAGCTATTCCCGCACTTCCTGCCGTTTTCTGAAATCGACCGCATACTGGCATTCGCCTTTAGAGATCTCTAAAGGCCGGAGAGCAGAGTCAACCATCTCGTCGAGGTGAATTTGAGTATGAACCAGGACCAGAATAAGCCACGCCGCAGTATCTTCCAAAGTTTGCGACCGAAGGCCACACCAGAACAAGAGGCGAACGCCCAGAAGGGCAAGGAAAAGGGTAAGACACAGGAATCAATAGTTCTCGCCCCGGCCCTGCCCGAGCTGGGCACCACGCCGTGTCCGATTTGCAGGCGTCGGGTCACGGTCTTCGTCACCAAGACCAAGCGACCCTTCATCAACTGCGGCTACTGCTCGGCCCGGATCTTCTACAACGGCTCCCGATCCATGCGACTCCTCGAGAGCCAGTTGAGGTCCCGCAAGCGGGGATGGAGTCTGGACAGCAAACGTCCCCGAGGGGAACAGCATGAGTAGTTCCACTCCCAAGACGGTCGCCCTCTACGCCCGGGTTAGCACGATGGATCAGAGCTGCGACTTGCAGCTGGAAGATTTACGCCGCTATGCCAGCCAAAGGTTCGGGCACTGCTGCGAGTTCGTAGACGAAGGAGTAAGTGGAACCCAGCGCAGGCGTCCCCAGCTTGACGAGCTCATGAGTCAGGCTCGGAAGCGGCGTTTCGATGTTGTCCTGGTCTGGAAGTTCGACCGTTTCGCGCGTTCGGTCAAGCACCTCGTGGACAGTCTCGCCGATTTTCGGGCCTTGGGCATTGACTTCGTCTCCTACACCGAAGGGGTCGACACCACCACTCCCACCGGGCAGTTGCTGTTCCACATCGTGGGGGCGGTCGCACACTTCGAACGAGATCTGATCGCAGAGCGGGTCAGAGCCGGGATAGCGCAAGCGCGAGCCCTGGGCAGGCGCATTGGACGCCCGCTCGCAGAAATCAACACGGAGCAGGTCAATACATTGCGACGCCAGGGCCGGTCGCTCCGTCAGATCGCGCAAATCCTAGGCGTTCCAGTGTCGAGAGTGCGGCGGGCTTTGGCGGCAAGCAAGGAGGGCAAGGACCCGTCTGCCCTGTCCGGCAGGTGAGGTTTGGAAGCTTCGCTCACTATGACTATACTTTTCAACGCGGAAAAGCAAGGCGAGCTAGCCCAGTTAGGAGGCTGGCAAAAAGAAATGGCTCGCCGACGTTATCAGAAGGGAAATCTACGTAAACGTGGCAAACGCAATCCGGTATGGGAACTGCAGTGGTGGACAGACTGTATCAATCCGGACGGAACCATCGGGCGCAGGCGGGAATCTACGATTCTCGGCTATGTCTCGGAGCTTACTCGGCGGCAAGCGCGAAAGCGTGCCGAGGAACATCTTCGTCCCTTGAATTTGGGCAAGGTTACGCCGCTTTCGAATCTGCCTTTTCGGGAATTCGTGGAGCGTCACTTCGTCCCGAATGTCTTTCCCACGCTGAAACTCTCTACCCAGGAACGTTATCGCCGCACACTCAAGAAACATCTTTTACCTGCCTTTGGCAATTTGCGGCTGTGCGATATCGGGACCCTCGATCTGCAGCACTTTTGTCTGCGGAAGATGGAAGGGGGGTTAAGTTGGGCGTCCTGCGATCACCTGCGAAACTTGATGTCCAAGATATTCACGACCGCGAAGAAATGGAACTTCTTCCTGGGGCACAATCCTGCCTTGGGAGTGGAGTTACCAGAAAACAAGCCCGTTCGCGAAAAGCATGTTCTGACTCCGCCCCAGATCGCGCTGCTGTTGGCACTTCTGCAGGAACCATGCCGAACTATGGTTCTTGTGGGATTGTTGACCGGTCTGCGGGTTGGAGAGATTCTCGGCCTGCGTTGGAAGGAAATAGATTTGATCTCCGGCCAGCTGCGCGTCGAGCAGACCATTTATCGAGGAACGACAAGTACTCCCAAAACCAAGGGCAGCCGACGCATTTTGCCCCTACCTCAACCTGTTGTCCGAGCCTTGCTTGCATTACACCAGCAGCGCTCGGGCAAATCAGACCTAGACCTTGTGTTCTCGACGAGCAAGGGCACCTCACTCAGCGACACGAACCTGCTGCACAGGGAGCTCAAGCCTGCGGGCCGAAAAATCGGTGCCCCCTGGCTGGGCTGGCACACGCTGCGGCGAACGCATGCCACACTGTTGCAAGCAGCCGGAGGGTCGCTCAAGGATGCCCAGGCCCAGCTAGGACACACGAAACTATCAACTACGCTCGAAATCTACACCGTGCCCATTCCCGCACATCAGCGGGCGGCGGTGGAAAACCTGGCGCGTTTGGTGACCAATGGTGACGAGTTGGAACAATGCGCGGGGGAACTGCCAGAGACCACTCAGCAGATTCAATGAGATAGATGGTAGGCACGACTGGACTCGAACCAGCGACCTCTACCGTGTCAAGGTAGCGCTCTAACCAACTGAGCTACGCGCCTACGTTTATTTTCAAGCACTTGCAACAACAGACGTTCCCCGCATGGGGCCACGCGAGGCCAACAAGGATTTTACCACGCGTCCTTGGGCCAAGCGCTTCGTCGGCATCAAGCCTTGCGCGAGACTTTACCATCCACCAGAACATGCGTGTTCCCGAGGCCTCAGTGATTTATAGAGTCTTCGAGACTGGTTGTGGGTCGGACGAGACAGTGGAGAACCTGTCATTCTGGGGAAGCAGCGATGGAACTAGGCCGCCCCCAACTAAGGTCTCTGTCAGCGCTCGCTTTAGCGGTGCATCGTTTCAGGCGCAAATCGGAAGCAAGCCCCAACCGATCTTTTGGGCATATCCGACTGTCTGCAGAATGCCCTGAACGACATCTCCAAACGCGGCGCCCCACCGAGTGCATTTGAGGACTATCGTCAGGCTGTCGTCGGGTTTCCGGGGTTCAACCGCGAAGAAGTACTAAGCAAGTCGCAGCCCATGACCAAGTTCTCTAAACTGACTGAGGAGACTGTCAAGGCTTTCGTCGCGGAGTCGCAGACGCTCGTGCCGTCTTGGAAGAGATCCGTTGAGGCTGCTGGCACGTAGGATCGTAGTGGGCAGCCGTACGGTACTCAACAGCAAGCCCGGAAATCATGAGTCAATCGAGCTTCGATTCCTTCAACGATCCCGGCCTAGGAGCGGAAACAATCGAAAAGCTTGGGGATCCGGTGGTCGACTCGACGGCGGGGAAAGCTCAAAGCCGTCGCTGCTGATCAACTGATCATAGTGAAGAAAGGCGCTGTACTTCTCCTTGGAGTGGGTCGGTCGTGCAAGCCCCGGGTAGCCGCGATCCGTACCAGGGCACGCCTCATCTCTGACACGACTGAAGGTGGTCGCCCATGAGGCAGAAACTACTTCGAGAGCTCAGCGATCTCCACATGGTAAGGCTGTAGCAGGCTTCCAGTGGCATGATCTACAGCTGCAACCGCTATCCGGTAACTGATCTGAGCTTGCAGGAGGCTCGATTCCGCCTGGGCGAGCCGCGTCTGTGCATCCAGGACAAAGAAGATGGTCTGGGCGCCAAGTTCGTATTTGCGCTGTTCGGCCACCAGAGCTTTCTGCGCGAGGTCAAGCGCCGTCTTGCCGGCGGCCACGGTGAGTTTGGCCTGCTCGAGCTGATGGATACTGTTGCTGACCTCGAGCGCTACCAGCTCGCGAACTTGCTGCGAGGAGTACAAATCACGATGGCGTGATACGAGCGCACTGCCTAGTTCCGCCTGGGCGGCGCGATTCTTGACAGGCAGGTTCAAAGTTAACTTCACCCCATAGCCCGGAAATCCGAAACCAAACAGTTGGCTGAACGAGGAACCGAGGCCTCCTCGGGAAATCAGCTGGCCCGTGGTGAGGCTGAATTGATTGCCGCCTAATCCGTTGCTTTGATAGAAGCCCGTCAGAGATAAATCCGGCTGGAGATGATTGCGAGCGAGACGGATGCTGGTGTCGTCGTTGTCGAGTGCGTAGCGCGCCGCCAGGAACTCAGGACGTTGTGCCAGGGCTTCCTTCAGAGCGGTGGCGGCATCGATCTCTCGCAGTCCACCCTCAGGCTCGGGTCTCTCTGTCAGGTCCAGGTCAAGGGCCCCGAAGTAAGGGTCCTGGGTTGCGCCAATGGTCATTCGCAGAGCGTCCTCGGTTTGCTTCAAAACGTATTCGCCCTGGATCATCTCCACTCGGCGAGAAGCGACTTCGGACTCGGAGCGGTAAATATCCAACGGCGGGAGAGCTCCCAATTCCAACGCACGCTTATCGCGCTGGTAGCTGACGTCCGCGGCTACGAGCGATTTGCGTTCCACTTCCAAATCTCCGCGGGCCTGCACGACGGCCCAATATTGCTTCACCACTTGCAGAATGGCATCGCTGACCTGTGCTTCAAAACTGGCTCGTGATTGCTGCAGAATCTTGCGCGCGATGATCAGAGGAGCCGTGTTGGCAAATTTCCAGCGGTTACGGAGCAGCGGCTGCTTGAATTGAAAGCTCAACGTAGAGCTGAAATAGGGGTTAAAAAAGTAAAATGCGCTGTTCGTGGAATTCTTGGCGCTCCCTAATCCGACCGAAATGTCCGTCCCCGTCTGGAAAGTCTGAGTGTAGTTGATCTGCGCCGTCTGGGTCAGCGAGTTGAGTGTGCTGCTGCTCGAAATTCCTACACCCTGGAGTTGATTGGTCCCACCATAAGAATAGCGGTTGACGTCGAATATTCCCTGCAGTTGAGGGTCGAACGGCTGATATGTACGCAGGAGAGCGAACTTGTCGCTTTCAACCTGGGTCTCCTGGATCCTCACCGAGCTATTGTTCTCGAGGGTCAGGGCAACTGCGTCCAGCAGACTAAGATGCAGCTTGCCGTCGGAGACGTAGTCGCTAAGATGTTGCGGGCCGGGCAACTTGCCGGATGCGATCTGCGAGGTTAGCAGCCCACTGTAGCTTTCACGGCTCTGGGCCCTTGCGGGAGGGACCAAAAGAGATAGAAGAAGCAAGCGGGCACCCAGCCGACAGGATTTCATGCCATTCCTCCAGAGTGATTTTGGGCTGCGGGATAACCCTTTGAGTTCAGTGCGAATCCAGCAAATGCGTCTGCAACCCTGCGTGCTCACTCGTAACGAATCGCTTCGACCGGATCGAGGCGCGCCGCTTTGACTGCTGGATAAATACCGAAAACCAGTCCGACCGTGATCGACACAAAAAATGCCAGGAGGATAGAGGTAGCCGTCACGATTGTGGACCAGCCAGCAAGCCAGGCAATCAGGCGCGACATCACGAAGCCGAAGACAATTCCAAACGTTCCCCCGACCAAAGAAATCATCACCGCCTCGACTACAAACTGGCGGACAACATCAGATTGCCGGGCGCCGACCGCACGACGCAGCCCGATCTCCCGTGTGCGCTCCAGTATGCTGGCAAGCATGATGTTCATGATTCCGATGCCCCCGACCAGCAAGGAAATCGAAGCGATTGCAACCATGACGGCATTGAATAACCGTTCCGTGCGCTTCTGTTCGGCGAGCAATTCCGCGGGCACAACCACGCTATAGTCGGAGGCTCCGTGATGAGAAGACCCGAGGACTGCCCGGACTACCTGCGCCGCCAAAGAGATATCCGTGTTCTCATGCAGGTTCAGGTAGATTCCGTCGATGTCGTCCTTAACGTCGCTGTAGGTGTTCTCCACACGCAGAACCACGGCGTTCAGCGGAGCGTAGATGACGTTGTTCAGGTCCTGTGAGGGAAGTCCGGCGATTTCCGTCTGCGTGCTGAGCTGGGGCCCAGCGACTCCGACGACACGGAACCACTGCTCATCAACCTTTACGTATTGATCAATGGGATCGGCGGCTCCGAACAGGTTCGAGCGTGCTCCGGCCCCCAGGACGCACACCGGCGCCGCGTGACTCTCCTCGGTTGCGTCGAAGAAGCGACCTTCCAAAAGATGCAGCCCCGCAATCTCCCTGTAAGAAGGTCGGACGCCGTAAACCTGCGGCACGTCCTGCTGAGACTTAGGGATGGTCTTGGTGGGAACAAATCGCTTACGGGGTGTGGCGGCGACAATACCGTCGATGTCATCGTTGATGACACGATAATCCTGCAGGGTAAGTCCGGGCGAGATCCTACGTATCTTCTGATGAGCTTGCCACTCGGTGGTTTCCCTGGCTTCAACGATCAGGTTGCGCACTCCCATCTGTTCGATCAGGGCCATCACCTTTTGGCGAGCGCCCGCGCCGATTGAAAGCATGGAGACCACCGCCGCCACTCCGAAGATCATCCCCAGCATGGTCAGCAGAGAACGCAGTCGATGCAGAAGCAGGTTCTGTAGTCCCAGCTGGAGGTCGGGCAGCCATTGTTGGACTCCATAGAATCGGTGTCCGCCGCTCACCACCGTTGTAGACATCAGTGTGTCACCCCATCGGAACCGGCCGACTCGAGGCCAGCTTTCTTCGGTGCAGTCGGGTCGAGCAATGCAACCTTCTCATCTGGGTTCAGTCCTTCCACCGCGGCGCGACTCTCGTTCTCACACAGGATTTTGACTTCCCGCTGTTCAAAGCCTTGTCCGCTTTTCTGGTAGATGATGCGCTTGCCGTTTTTCATGAACAGCGCCTGCCGCGGGACATAAAGCACATCCTTCTTCTTGTCACCGAGGATGACAATTTGAGCGGTAAGGCCGGGGCGCAGGCGTGGGTCTTCGTTGCCTAGCTGGATAGAAATATCAAACTTTCCGCCGGTGCTCGATTCCCAGAACTGCCTCGTCGACATGCCGCCCACGCTCTTCACCGTTCCCTGGAAGATTTGACCCGGGATCGAGTCGAATTCCACCTCGACCGCTTGTCCGACCTTGACATTACTTCTCTGTTCCTCACCAACCTTTGCGGTTAGTTCCATTTGCGTCGGGTCGATCACCTGGGCAATCGCGCTGCCCGGCTCTACCTGGTCCCCGGCCCGGTAGTCCGGTATGGACATCCCAGGCCACATTAGTCCACCGCTTGAATCATTATTTTTCTCAATGGCCACGAGTCCGTCCATCGGTGCTGTGACCACCATTTTCTCGATGTTCTGTTGCGCCTGGTTCATGATCAGCTTCGCCTTATTCCGCTTCTCCTGCGCCAGCACGACCGTCGCCTGACCGGACGCCGTGTGCGACTTAATGTCTTGTTCGAGCTTGGCTAAAGCGCCCTTAGCTTGCTCCAAAGTAAGTTGGTTCTTTTTGGCATCAATCACGCTGACCAGTTCATTCTTCTGCACTTCAAGCTCGGCCCGTCTGACGGCGAAGCGCGCCTTGAGCAGAGCTACCTTGTCCTGCGCTGCCTGCACCACAGCGTCCGCGGTTGCCTTGGCAATTTCTTGCTCAGCCTGCAACAGCTCTGACTGGCTCTGCTCAAGTTTGTAGCGTTGTTCGGCGGGATCAAAATCGAAGACGATGTCGCCCTTCTTGACCGGTGTTCCGGTGTGCAAGAGTCGAGTAATCTGCAAAGCCCCACCACCGACCGGTGGCGCAGTCAATACCATCGTGTGATTGGCCCGCAGTTCTCCCGTGGCCTGGACGTTTAGATCCAGATCGCCGCGCTGCACGCGGGCGAGCGGCACTTCGTCAGCGTCAGCCTTGGTGGTCCGGCTTGTGGTTGCCAGAACGCCAACGACCGCGGCGAAAACGATTGTGACCGCCCCCCAGAAAATCCTGCGCCGCCACTTCATGGATGCCGGATCACTCCTTTGCTGTCGGGTCGCTCAGCGCCACCCGATCATTTGGCTGCAATCCTTTCACGACCAGGACCCGATCACCGCTTCTTCGTCCCAGCTCAATCACACGCTCGCGGAACCTCGATCTCGACCACACATAAGCCACGGTCTGCCCTGCCTTTTGAAAAGAGGCCTGCACGGGAATCGTGAGCGCATTCGGGATTTTGTCGACGACAACCGTCAACTGCGCTGTCATGCCTGGCTTGAGACGGGGATCGGCCTGATCGAGCGCAATGTTGAGATCGAAATTGCGGGGAAAGGGCCATCCGCCGGAAAAGTCGGAGGTAGCGATGGTGCTGATCTTCTCAATTTTGCCGCTGAATTCCCGGTCAGCGATCGCGTCCATGTGTGCAGTGACGCTTTGCTCCAGGGCCAGCCGGCCACGTTCGGTTTCCTCGACTCGTGCAGAAATCCGGAGAGCCGAAGCGTCAGGTAGTTCCGCGATTGGGGAGCCGGGCCACGCCCGGTCACCAGGCTTGAAAGCCGCCTCCCCTCCGGGCCGCCAGATCTTCACCAGGCTGATCATCCCTGCCATGGGAGACCGCAGGGTCATGGTGGCCAACGCGCGTTCAGTACGCTGCACGTCGTAAACTGCCTTCTTGCGGGCTTGAGTTTTACTCTGGATCGTCGCTTGGCTTGAGGCGTGGTCCGCTTTGAGCTTCTCTCCCAGTTCGTGCAGCTTCTGTTCTGCATCCGCCAATTTCAGCCTGGCCTCAGCGCCTTCGATCCGGGAGAGGATCTCCTGTTTGCTGGCATCGAGCTTCGCCGCTTCGACATCGTAACGCGCTTTGTTCACCGCCGTCTGGTCTTCTTCCTCAGTCAGGCGAGCCTGGGCGCGTGCCTGATCGATCTCAGCCTGCGCGGATTTAAGTGTGGATTTGTACTGTGCGAGTTCTTGCTCCGTCCTGGTCTTATCGAACTCAACGACTACATCGCCCTGTTTCACGGTAGCACCGTCAGCCACCAGCTTCAGGATTTGAAGATCGCCCGCCTCGGCCGGGGTCACGATGGTCACCGACCTCAGGGCCTTCACTTCACCGCGAAACTGCAGCGAGTCGATGAAATCGCCGCGCGTCACAACCAGGGTCGGAATCGCCGGGGACCGATTGGAATATCGGACCGCACCGAGCAGAATGCCGCTCGCCAAGACGACAACCCCGACGACCCAGACCTTCCGCTGGTCCCAAAATTGGTGCAAACGGGGACTCATCGTCGAGCCTCCGACGGATTGCTCGGCTCTCCAAGATCAACATCGACGGCAGCGGAGAGATCGGGCATCAGCTTGGCATCTTGCCCCGCAAGCGAGAACACGACGCCGAAAGTGCGGAGTCGAGAGGAAAAACTCCCGCCTCGCCCAACGGGCGCCATCTCCTCCAGCTTGCCGGGAAAAACGAGTTCCGGATATGCATCCAGGTGTATCTGAGCGGACTGCCCCAGGCGCAAGTTCAGGAAGTCTTCCTGATTCGCAAGAACGCGGACTTCCATGAGCGATGGATCCACAACCTGCATAAAGGGATTGCCGGGGCGAAGCTGGTCTCCCTCCTGGACCTCACCCATAGCCCCTTCCTTCCAAATCGTGTTCAGAACCACGATGCCATCGAGAGGCGCGCGAATCTGCAGGAGTTCGGCATCAGCCCGGGCATGCATCATGATCTGTTGGGTACGGTCCCGCTGTATCTCCAGAATTCGGATGGCCGCCTGCGCCGCTTTCCGCTTGAGTTCGAAAGTCTCGCGAAACTGGGTCAATGTAGCCTGGGCTTCTTCCAGGGTTTCTCGCGCTTTTTCGGCATCGATGCGCGAAATGATTTCCACCTTCTGCATCTCGAGTTGGGCTTTGCTCAGATCGTCTTCCGCTTGCTTGATTTCGGTTTCATCTTTGGCCCGCGCAGCGTCCTCTTTCGCCTGCTGGTCCGCGACCTGACTCAGCAGCTTGTCGTAGTCTGCCTGCTTGTCGATGGCGTCGCGTATCTGCGCCTGGCGGTCAAACTCAACGAGGATGTCACCCTTTTTAACCTTGGTGCCGGCCGGAGTTAGTTTCGTAATCGTGAGCGTTGCCACGTACTGGCCGGAAAGGACTGGCGCAAGAATGGCACGCATACGAACCGCTTCCGTGAGCCCTTTGAGACGCAGGACATGAAACTCACGGGCGCCGGCAGCGGTTGACTGGGCTATCTTCTGGGTCGAGGCGGTATTCGTACGAAGAACAGTAAATAGAAGCGAGCTGACTACTATCGCGGCCACTAACACGACGAGAGCTACGCGGAGACGCCGTTTTGGTCGCTCATCGAAGGAGGGACGTTCCGGCGGCGGTCCTTCTTCATTCGGAGAAGGAGAATACCCGGGCCTCACTTCAGCAGTAGATGCATGCATGCTGACATACTCGGATTAGGATGTCTTTACCTTGGCGACCGGAATTCGCCATCCGTGATAGCGCTCTATTATGCTCCAGAATCGCAATTTCCATCAGGCATTCCTGGCACTCGCACTCCCTGAACTCTAGATCGTGCTTCGTGCCGGCCCTGGCACTCAGTCTCTTATTCAGGCCATTTTTCGTGGAACGGTTGCGATCAGTCACGTGTAACCCTTGCGCTGGCAAGAGGCTGTGCGAAATTGAAGCGGCTCACGGTGTGCGCTACGAGTCTGGCCGACAAAAACAGGTTTATTGGAAGACGACTGCAATGCGGCATGTGCTGAGCGATTGGCGCGCTGGGCCGGCAGGGCAATCGGAGTGCCAAACGGTGTCAAAGTCTAGATTGATCAGTCTTGGCGCAATTTGGCACCGGTTGGTATTCCGTTGGCTCGAAGCGTGTCAAGGTAGCGCTCTAACCAACTGAGCTACGCGCCTACAACAATTTAGGAGTTAATCAGGGAACATTTGGGAACGGAAGCTGCCAGCATCAACCCCGTGGCGCCTGATGGCGCCTCTTTCCTGCCCGCGGCCGTGGCCGGGGTTCCTGTTATTTCGCGCCCAGCGCCGCCTGGGCCTCGATTTTTTCGAACACCTCTTCGGCCCGCAGCAGCGCTTCCTGTACGTTGGCACAAATGTTTTCGCGGCCCACCACGTCTTCAAACTCCGCCTGATGAATCATCTTGGCCGGTTGCTCGCGAGCGCCGCACAGTATCAGTGTGCGTTTGGTGGCGTGCAGTTGTTTCGCTATTTCCTCGAGTGCGAACAATCCGGTGGCATCGATGGCGGTCATGTTGCGCAGACGAACGATGACGATGGGAGGCAGTTGGTGCATTTCTTCCGTGACTACGCCAATTTTGTCGGTGGCACCGAACAAAAACGGCCCATGAATACGAAAGATGGTGGCGTAGTAAGGGATGTCTTTGTCCTGCAAGATGTGCAGGCGCCCGTCTTCTACGTAGTCTCCGGTGACTTGCGAGACCGTCGTGGTCTCGGCCACGCGGGCAATGAAAAGCAGCGCGGCCAGGATCATGCCGGCCTCGACGGCTACCGTAAGATCGGCGAAGACGGTCAGCCCGAACGTGACCAGCCACACGCTGATGTCGGTCTTGGTCAGGCGCAACAACTGCGGGATCTCCGGCCACTCGCCCATGTTGTAAGACACGATCATCAGAATGCCTGCCAGCGCCGCCATGGGGATGTAGCTGGCCAGGGGCGCGGCAAACAGCAGAACGCACAGTAAGGTAAAAGCATGGATCATGCCCGCGACCGGCGACTGCGCTCCGGCGCGGATGCTGGTTGCGGTGCGGGCGATCGCGCCCGTGGCCGGCAAGCCGCCGAACATTGGCGAGAAGATGTTGGCCACGCCTTGCCCGATCAGTTCGACATTGGGATTGTGGCGGTCGTTGCTCATGCGGTCGGAGACCACGGCCGACATCAGCGATTCGATCGCCCCCAGCATGGCCACGGTAAAGGCCGGCCCCAGCAAGCCGTGGACCAGGCTGGCATGCCATTGCGGTATCTGAAAATGCGGCAGCCCGCTGGGAATTCCGCCAAAGCGCGTGCCTATGGTTTCCACCGGCAACTTGAGCAGAAATGCGGCCACGGTGGCGCCCAGCATGGCGATGATCGCTCCCGGAATCCGGTTGGAGATGACGCGGCAGAGCAGCATGGTCGCCACGGTTGCGGCGGCAAGCACAGTGGCTGCCAGGGAAAATGTGGGAGCGGCATGAACGAGGGCTTTCATCCGCAACCAGAATTCGCTCGGGACCTTGGCCAGGTGCAGACCGAAGAAATCTTTGATCTGCGTGCTGGCAATCAGCACCGCGATGCCGTTGGTAAATCCGATGACCACCGGCCGCGGAATAAACTTCACCGCAGTCCCCATCCCGGTTGCGCCCAAAATTATAAGTATGGCGCCGGCCATCACGGTGCACATATAAAGTCCGTCAATACCGTGCACGGCAACGATTCCCGCAACCACCACCACGAAGGCGCCAGTGGGCCCGCCAATCTGGGTTTTCGATCCGCCCAAAGCGGAGATCAGAAAGCCGGTGACCACGGCGCAGTAAATACCCGCCTGCGGCGTGAGTCCGGAGGCAATGGCGAAAGCCATGGCTAGCGGCAGCGCCACCAGGCCGACCGTAATTCCGGCGATGACGTCGCGCAAGAACTTGTTCAGACTGTATTCGCGCAGACAGATAACCGACTTGGGCAACCACCGGTCGTCCAGCTTTAGGGAAATGACGGGCCACATATACACCATTATGACAGGGGCGGACCTTCGAGTTAGTGTTGAGATAGGAACGAAAGTTCGATGTAGGCGCGAGCGTCTCGCTCGTGCAACCCCGGAACCAACCCCGACAGCGATTAGCACAGACGGGGGCGTTCGACCTGAAGAATTGCGGGGTAGGTGTTCTCTGGGCCGGCGGTGCCGCAGCACGAGCGAGGACGCTCGCGCCTACATTCTAGTCATGGCTCTTGTGGCCAGCTCTTGCGTGGCTTTCAGGCGGGAGACGGTGCGGTCTTTTCCCAACGCCATCATGACCGCGAACAAGCTGGGCGCGACTCCCTGTCCGGTCAGGACGACGCGGGCGCCGTTGATCAGTGCGCCGGCCTTCATCTCTTTTTCCGCGGCGAAGTCACGCAGCAGTCTTTCGGTTCCGGCCTCGGTGAAGATTTTATCGGATGCCGCATAGCGGTCTCCCATTTCCACCAGCAACTGGCGGATTCTCTCATCGCCCAGAAATTTTTCCACCGCAGCGGGATCAGGCTGAAAGGTGTCGGCAAAGTAGGCACGGAAGGATGTGGCGAAGTCTTTCAGGCTGCGGGCGCGCGGCTTCAGCAGGTTGATGGTCGCAAGCAGCCAGTCGCGATCGGTGTGCTCGGGTTCGAAGCCGGCCTTGTGCCATTCTTCCTGAATCAGGGGAAGCAATCTCTCCGCGGGATAGGCGCGGATGTATTCCGTGTTGAACCAGTCCAGTTTGGCGCGATCGAATACGGCGTTGGAGTGAGAGATACCATTCAGATCAAACAACTGGATCAGTTGCCGATCGCCCAAAATTTCCGCGGAAGCGCCCTCCGGCCCGGATGCCGGCGGCGTCCATCCCAGGAGCGCAAGGAAATTGCGGAAGGCTTCGGGCACGATGCCTTCGTCGCGGTAAGCAATCACGCTGGTGGCGCCGTGGCGCTTGCTCAGTCGCGTCTTGTCCGGGCCGAGGATCAGGGGCACGTGCGCGAACACCGGCAAGGGGGCACCCAGGGCCTGGTAGAGCAGGACCTGTTTGGGCGTGTTGGAAATGTGGTCCGCGCCCCGGATGATGTGGCTGATGCGCATGTCCACATCGTCGGTAACCACGCTCAGGTGATACGTGGGAACGCCGTTGGAACGCAGCAGCACGAAATCTTCCAGTTCAGAATTGGCAAACTCCACCCGGCCAAAAACTGCGTCATCGAAAGCCGTGCTTCCGGATTCGGAGACGGCAAAGCGCACCGCGGCGGATTCTCCCGCGGCGCGCCGCTGGGC
>JBARIF010000422.1:0-5938 GCA_049799615.1 Terriglobales bacterium | reverse complement strand
TGTTTAAGGAGCGACTCCAATGTCAAAGCCTCCGATCTCAAATCAAAGATCTGTAGGCCGCTTCTCGGTCGAGAGTCCCTTGTCCTACGAGTCTTTTCCGCTGGCGCCCGCTGCGGTAGAAGTCACGGACGCCGCCCAAAAGCTGCGGGCCAAGATGGCGGTCCGCCCGCCCGGCGCAACCAGGAAGCGGGCGGTCTGGATCGTCCACGGCATGGGCCAGCAGGTGCCTTTTGAAACCCTGGAGCAACTGGCCGAAGGGTTGATCAATGTGGCCGAGCACGCCAGTCCTCCGTTGCCGGTTGCTCCGCCCAAGTTTCGCGAGGTGAGAGTTGGCAACACCGTGCTGCAGCGAGTTGAACTGGCCCTGCCCCGCCCCGGCGCTGACCCGCAAGAGGTCCACCTGTACGAATGCTATTGGGCCCCCAAAACTGAGGGTGCGGTCAAACTTACGGACGTCGTCAGCTTTCTCTGGGATGGCGGCACCCGCGGGCTGGCCAATTTCTTCACCGGATTCGCCCGCGCATTGTTCGGCAACATGATCAACTTTCCGCTGAGCTGGCGTACTCCGACCTACTTGCTGGTGACACTGGCGGTGCTTGCGGCCCTGACCGTGATCAACGCTATCGTCGTCGGCATGGGCGCGTCCCTTGCGGGCATCAGCAGCGTCCAGAAGCTTGTCCCTGCGGCGCAGGTTCAGACGCTTACCGCAGTGGCCAGCATAGTCTGTGCCGTAGCCATCACCTTCGGGGTAACCCTGTTTCTTGCCGAGATGAGCCGGCCCACTCGCGGTAGGTCGCTGTCGTATGGACGGAGAGTAAGAGACTTGACCTGGGTGGCTTTCGCAATCACGATCTCAACCATATTGGCGGGCGCCAAGATCATGGCCCTCATCGTATGGGTGAAGTGTGTTCCGCATTGGCTCACCCCCGAGAATTTCCAGAACTCCGTTATCCACTTCTCCAATGTCGTAGTGTTGGCCGTCATCGTGATCATCATTCTGGCCCATATCGTGCAATGGCGAAATGTTTCCAAACACAAAAGTGGTCTGAGGGAAGGCGCTTCGAGCGAAGAAAAAAAGGAAAGCGAGACCAGCCCCACACTGCACGTCCTGTTCTATATCGCATTTCTGGCCCATGTGAGTGCCATCGCCGTGATCATCTGGCTGGCATGCCGGGGACAGGCCTGGGTCATCCCATTCCCGCCCGTGCTGGCTTGGTTGTGCGGCTGGCCCACGCACTGGCTGCAGTGGCTCTTAGGGGCTGGCCTGTGGGATTGCGTCTGCAGGTTTCTTAAGGGGGCGCTGACTTCGCAATTCTGGATCTGGCCATTTCTTTTCCTGATCAGCGCGGTGGTGCGAAATCTCCTGGTGCAATTTGTGGGAGATGTGACCGCGTATATCTCCTCGAACAAGATCGACCGCTTCGAGGACATCAGGAAAAAGATCAAGGACGCGGCCAAAGAATCCGCGGGCGCGGTTTACCTGGCGAAAGCAGCCGGCAGCGACGATTTCGAGTACGAAAAAGTGGCCGTGGTCGGACACTCGCTGGGATCAGTCATCGCCTACGACACGCTCAACCGCCTGATCGCCGACGATGCCCTGGCCTCGGACGCGACCGGGATTGTCCGCCGCACGGGTTTGTTTCTTACTTTCGGCAGCCCGCTGGACAAGATCGCTTTCTTCTTCAGCGTGATGGGAAAGAACACCCAGCACATTCGCGAGCAACTGGCCGCGGTGGTGCAGCCCATGATCCAGGACTACCGGAACCGCACCTTCCGCTGGATCAACGTGTATTCGCGAAACGATATTATCTGCGGTTCGCTCGACTTTTACGATTTGCCGGGTACGTCGATTCCCCCGGGGGTGGAAAACGTGCGCGACGAAGATGCCTTGATTCCGTTGGTCGCGCACGTCGAGTACTGGAAAAACCTTACGCTGTGGAAGCAGCTACTGGCGGAGGTCATGCGTTGACGATTTCGGGTTGCGCGCCTTGCTTGAGCTTTTGCGGCGGCTGGTAGGTCCCGGGCACAACCCGAAAGGCGATGCTGATCCGGTTCCAGCCGTGGATGGCGACGACAGCCAGCGTAAGGTCCGCCACCTCCTGCTCACTGAAGTGCCGGCGCGTCTCCTCGTACACCGAGTCCGGCACATGTCCGGACCCCTATAACGGGAATGCTCTTGTCCGAATATCGAGCGGAAAGGGAAAAGCGTGCGCGCCATAGATTGCAGAGTGGGCAGGGGTCTTTGCACTCCGCGCTCAGCATGGCAGGTTGCCGCCCCGGCTCGATTGGCTCTCGAGGGGGTAGGCAGCTCTCAGGTGGTCGAAGCGCACTCGGGCGCAAGCGGAATTGCGATTTGCAGCGAGGTGCCGTCGCTGCTTGCTTCTACCTTCATCCACCCCCCGAGATCGCGCGCGCGCTCCCGCATGCCGCTGAGGCCAACGCCCATGCCTGCGCCGGTCCGGCTAAGCGTTTCCTGCCCGATGCCGCGCCCGTTGTCTTTCACTTCCAGGATGACCTGCCCGGCCTCTTGCCGGATCAGAACATCCGCCGCCGACGCACCGGAATGCCGGTGCACGTTGGTCAGACCTTCCTGCAGAATACGGAAGAGCCCAAGCTCAACTTCCGCGGGCAAACGGTCCATATCGCTCGGCGCATCAAGCCTGACCTGAATTCCGCTACGCTGGGCGATGCCTTCGACGAGCCAGCGGGCGGCGGAGGCCAGACCCACATCGTCGATCATGGGCGGATGCAGCAGGTAGGAAAGGGTGCGAATTTCCGAGACGCATTGTTCCATCAGCTGCTGCGATTGCGTCCACAACGCCGCTTGCTCCGGTGCCTGTCGAAGCATGTCAAGATTGAGTTTCAGACCCACCAGGTACTGGCCGAGACTATCGTGCAACTCGCGCGCAATGCGTCGGCGCTCCGCATCCTGCAACGTGAGCACCCGGGTGGACAGCTGCCGCAAGGTGGCGGTGCGCTGTTCCACCTCTGATTCCAGATGGGCGTTGGCCAGGCGCAAATTGGCCTCACTCTCCCGCAATGCCTGTTCCGCCCGCTTTTGCTCGGTGACGTCGCTCACAAAGCACCGGGTATGGACGACCTTGCCGTTTTCCCAGAGTCCGTTGGAGTAAATCTGCACCTGCTTCACGGAGCCGTCTTTGCAGCGCAGCTCAGCGGGACAGTCGTAAATATCTTCTCCCCGCATCAGCCTCCGCCAATATTCGGCAAAAACACTTTCGTCAACATGGAACTCCGAGAACTGATGGCCGACGTATTCAGCGGGGGAGTATCCCAGCAGGTGCAATAGCGCCTTATTGGCCCACAGGATCTTCTGATCCGCGCCGACCTGCTGCACTCCTTCCACCGCGTTCTCCAGGAGATCGGCCAGTTCTGACTGTTTGCGCCGCAGCAAGTTCTGAGCGTCGGTGCGCTCGGCCTTGGCAGTTTCGAGCGTCTGCACCTTCTGCTGCAAATGAGAAATGTTGCGCAGGCGTTCCCCGTCAGTAGACAGGGCGGCATAGCTCTCATCCGGGATCACCGCGGAATGCGCGGCACAGATCTTGAGAAAGAGATCACCATCATCGTCCCGATTGAAGTGTGTGATGGGATAGGCACAATGCAGGGAAAAAGAGTAGGCGTGGGCCAGATCGTTCCACAGTTCCTCCAGCCGGATCGCCCCCTCGTGCTTTCCCTCGGCCCACAACAGGGCCACCATCTCTCCGAAGGCCACCACCCGGGACGGTCCGGTGCCAGTGACGGCACCGATTTGATCGAAGAAACCTCCGATGACGGAAGCGAAGCAGGCTGCGTCTGGCCAGCCATCGCGCATGAACCGGGAGAGCGTTTCGGCCGCATCGACGACAATCAACCGCCGCTGCCGAATCGAACCGGCTACGTCGAAGCCGCGTTCCTTTAGTCTCTGGAAGAGCCCATCGCGGTGGGCCCTGGTTGCGATGACCACAGCCGCATCCCCCGTTCCGAGTGCGATGCCGATCGAGCGGCTGACCGCGCCCAGCAGGGCCGCATCGTCGGTATAAAACTGGACCACATGACCGTGAGAATCGTGGTCATGCCACTGCGCCGTCGGTGCCAGCGGAGCAGCCGCCGGAAGGTTGCTGGTGCTCATCTTCAAATTCCTTAGATTGAGATTGTTGCAGCAACGCTCAGACCTTCCAATAGGGTGAATCATGTAGAGCGCGGTGCAGGTGAGGTTTGCGCCCCGGAACAATACCCCACCCTGGCTCTCCAAAAAACGGAGAGACGAGGGTGGGCAACCGTCGCTAGCGCAACAGATTCCTGGCCAGGAAGAGCGCGTTTGCCGGCCGTTCCGCCAGGCGACGCATGAAATACGGATACCACTCCGTGCCAAATGGGATATAGACACGCGTGCGCCAGCCCTCGCGTACCAGCCGCCGCTGCAAGTCGCGGCGAATGCCATGCAGCATCTGGAATTCAAAGGCGTCGCGGGGAATCTGTTCCTGCGTGGCAAACGCTTTGGCTTGTTGAATGATTTTTTCGTCATGGGTCGCCAACCCGTGATAGACGCCACTCTTCATCAGGATCTTCATGAGCTTGACGTAGTTCGCGTCCACTTCCGATTTTTTCTGAAAGGCGATTTCGTCCGGCTCTTTGTACGCCCCTTTACACAGCCGGATGCGGATGCGGTCGGCCAGCAGCTTTTCGATATCACCCTCGGCCCGCCGCATATAAGACTGGATGACTGCGCCCACCGCGCCCGCATGGCCGGGCATGCGGTGCAGTTCATGCACAAAATCGAGAGTGCGCTGAGTGTAGGGTGAGCCTTCCATGTCCACTCGCACGAAATTGGGTGGACTCAAGGCCGCGGCTTTTGCCACCAGGCCGGTAACCAGATCGCGGGCCAGTTTCTCGTCTACGTCGAGGCCCATGTGGGTCAGCTTCAGGCTGACATTGGCGTTGAGCTGGCGGCTCGAAATTTCGTCCAGCATCTGATGGTAAAGTTGGGCGCTGTCGCGGGCTTCATCGGCGGTTGTGACATTTTCGCCGAGGTTGTCGACCGAAACGCTCAGGCCCGCCCCATTGACGGCTTGCGTGACCCGCAGAGCATCTTCGACCTGAGTACCAGCCACGAAACGGCTGGAGAGGCGCCGCCCCACGGCGGACCGTTCAGCAATCCCGCGCAGCCAGCCGTTCTCCGAAAGAGAAATGAAAAGTGCCCTCAGCACCGTGTTCCTTCCAGGCCCGGGTGGGGATGGCAGGCGCCTTGGCAGCGTATGAAGATCACAGGATTTTGTATCACAATCGAGGAACGGGCTTGATCAGCATTGGGAGTCTGGATTTTGATTTATGTGGGTCGGACACTCCTGTCCGACGCTTTTGTAGTTGATTTGCGGGTTGAAATCTTGTTTTGCGGCAGCCCCACGTTGGTAGCTGTAAGACTTCTGGAGCTAAAGTCAAAATCAAAATCAAAGGCGTCGGACAGGAGTGTCCGACCCACACTTTCTTACCGCGGATCGAACCTGACTTCGATGGGCTCATGGGTCTCGTGTGCAGCCGGCGCCCATTTCCATTTATAGATTGCGTCCTGCGCTGCCCGCACCAGTACCGGATGTCCGCCCTTGACCTCGACCGACTTGACCACGCCATTAGGCTCCACCAGGGCTTCCGCCTTCACGTTCCCTCTTAAATTCATGGTACGGGCCATCTCTGGATATTGGGGCATCACGCGGGTCAGGATCCTGCGACCGCCTTCGCTTTGCTCCTGCTGGGCAAACGACGATGGAACCAGGACAAGGCCCGAGAAAAGGAACAGAAGGAAAGCTGTCAGCCAGCGATTCATAGAGTTTCAGAACCGTTTGCAGCTTATTCGTCTCGGTCGATTGGGGAAAGATGACCTCGGTAACCACGGCGGATATCGGACGTCAGTTGCGGCAAATCCCTGGAGAGTAGCGCCGGCATC
>JBARIF010000421.1:0-4938 GCA_049799615.1 Terriglobales bacterium | reverse complement strand
ACAAGGACTTGGGGCCGGAATTATTGATGAGAATCGGACAAGACTTGGTGATGTGATCTGCGCTCCGGGAACGAGATTGTTGTACGAGTACGATTTTGGGGACGGCTGGCAGCACGAGCTTCTTCTTGAAGAGGTGTTGCTGGGAGACGAATCGTTCCGGCAAATCTGTGTGGCGGGAGAGCGAAATTGTCCGCCCGAGGACTGCGGAGGGCCGCCCGGTTTTGCTGAGCTTCTTACAGCACTTCAGGACTCTAGTCACCCGGAGCACGATAGCCTCAGTGAGTGGGTCGGTGAGAATTTTGTTCCTGAATACTTTGCCGCGGACGAGATTAACCGAAAATTGAGTCGTAGGAAGCATTGAGTCAGCCAAGACTGTAGACACTTTCCTTACGGCCCGTCTCAGTGTTCCTTGGATAGGTGTTGAAATACCCCATTTCACCAACTATGCCAGACGGGTATGTCCCCTTCAGGTCAATGAAGCTAATCGCCTGTGCGACAGTCAACCCACCTTGCCGAGGAGCCCATTTGGATTTGTCACTGCTCAGGATGGGCACGCTACTTTCAGGTCGGCCCGGCATAAAGAACTCTTGCCTTGACAGCGAACCCGCGAAAGGCCACAATTGGCGCCGCATTTGGGGCGAATCCTTCCTTCGGCTCTCTAGGTCTGCCGTTTTTGGCACGGAAAAGCAGTTCAGTCAGTAAGCATTGGGAAGCGTAAAGAACGATAGGTTATTTGTGTGCGCTGTTCCACCCTGGGAGTTTGATGCGAATCCCAAATCAAGCTGAGTTGCTGCCTTGTCTGCGTCGTCGGTTCGCCTGCTGCGTTCGCCCACTCTCCTTCTCCGCCAGCATTTGTTGGGTCGAACGTCGTTCAACCTGATCTGAAAGGAGTCAGTAATGAATGATTCGAGGATGGTGAAGCTTTGCCTTCTGCTAGGGGTCTTGGGGTTTGCTTTCGTGCCCACGCTGTTGGCCCAATCCGCCAACGTTTCTGTTTTCGCTTCGGGATTCAATAATCCACGAGGGCTGAAGTTTGGCCCCGATGGCTACCTCTATGTAGCCGAAGGTGGTGCGGGTGGCAGCCTCTCAACCGTCGGTCTGTGTGAGCAGGCAGCCGGACCGCCCGCCGGCCCCGGGCCGTACACTGGTGACTTTACGGCACGGATTTCCAAGGTGGACAGGAACGGAGTCGTAACCACGGTCGCCGACAAGCTTCCGTCCAGCCAGACCAGCCCAGCCTTCAACAACCTGGTCAGTGGAGTCGCTGATGTCGCCTTCCTGCACGGCAGGCTGTACGCCCTGCTTTCCGGGGCAGGGTGCTCGCACGGCTTGGCGGGAACCAGCAACGGCGTCATCCGCGTCCATCACGACGGCAGTTGGACTCAGATCGCCGATCTCAGCGCTTTCCAGAAGGCCCATCCAACGGCAAATTTCGAGCCCGATGACTTTGAACCGGATGGCACCTGGTACGGGATGGTCGCTGCGCACGGAGCCCTGTTTGCCGTCGAACCGAATCACGGCGAACTCGACGAGATCACAACCAGCGGACACATTCGCAGAATCTCCGACATCTCGCTTATTCAAGGGCACATCGTGCCTACCGCGATCGCCTACGACGGAGAAGATTTCTTCGTGAGCAACCTCGACACGTTCCCCATCAAGGACGGATCGTCGAAGATCATGAAGATCACCCGTGACGGCCGCCTCACTACGATAGCGATTGACTTCACCACCGTGCTGGGCCTGGCCTTTGACCGCAAGCACCGGCTTTACGTGCTGGAAAACACAACCGGCAATCCGTTCCCCACTCCCATGACGGGGAAAGTGGTCCGCATCGATGGCAAGAACCAGACCACCGAAATCGCGACCGGCCTGTTCTTGCCGACTGCCATGACCTTTGGCCCGGACGGCAACCTCTACGTCTCCAACGTCGGCTTCGGTCCTCCGCCAGCCGGTCTCGGGCAGGTGGTGAAGGTCACCGTACCGGAAGACTGAAATCCGTTCGTCGCTCACGGGCGCCCCTTCTGCTTAGGGCGCCCGCTCTTTTCGGTCTTGCGTCGCAACGAGACCAGAAAAGGTTTTTCGGTTGTTGACGTAATATCGCCATCTCTAACAATGTCGGCGGTGTCAATAATCTTTTCGAGCACACTACGGCATGCACTCATAGAAAAGCGCCATTTCGCTCTGGTTGTGGTTTGCCAGACGCACGAAAGAGGTGGCGGCAAGGCAATCATCTTGGGTCAGAGTAATCGTCGATCGAGCCCACACCTTCGTTTAGCACCGCCCGTTTTAGTGCGGTCTACACCAGCCCAATCTGACTTTCAATCGAGCCGCCGAGGCGATCCCGTGCCACCCTGTGCTGGATTCTTTGGCTCGATTCTATCGTCCATTGTTTGGGGTCCCTTCGGGGCTTCGGAGTCTCTGAGCGAAACTCTTGCCGTGGCGAGCAAGTATGCAGCCCTGTAGACCTCGCGGATCGGAGGATGGTGACGGGCGTCACTGAAAAGATCCTCCCGTTCCGGCCAAATCAAGCATTCAATCGTCCCCGGCAGCTGCCATATGGAATGGGTGCTGAAAACCCGCCAACGGATTGTGGTCTTTAGTCTGTTTGCGCTAATCGTGCTGTCGATCGCCGTACTGGTCCTGACTCGCGATTCCGGTTCGCATACGTCGCAGATGAAACCCCGCCGGTCTCCGCTGGTCGATGAGCAGCCGGTGCAAACCGCCCGCAGCATGGCGTCTCTGGCTTCTACCCGGGAGGAGCAGCGCTTCGCACAACAGGCTTTGCGCTTGGCCGATCATGCGGTCGACCTGGCCTTTGCGGCGGCGATGCGCGAGGCCACCCTTTTTCCGGCTGCGAGCACCCCGGAGACCAAAGAACTGTTCGCACGCGTGAGCCGAGCCGAGGCCCAAGTCAAGTCAGACCAAGACCTCATCGACGGAATACAGAAGGAATCCAGCCGCGCGCAAGGCTCAGGCCAGGAGATCCAGCAACAACTGGACCTTGTGCAAGCGCAACTGGAACTGGACAAGGATGAACTGGAAGGTGCCAAAGGAGACCTGCTCCGGTCCGGGGCCGATCCCTTGAGTCGGATCCAGCGGCAGTTCGCAAGGTACCGCGCCGCTCAGCCACAGAGCGACGCCGCTTCTGTGCAGATCAGTTCGTCAGGGACAGAGGAGATTTCCCCAGCCGACAGTCTGATCGCACGATTTAGCAACTGGCGCGCCCGCCGCTCCAAAGCGAGGCAACTGCAGCAGGCCCGCAATGAAGCCCTCCAGAAGCACGAACAGCTCCAGCAGAAGCATGACTCGGCAGAACAGTCCGGATACCAGGAACACAATGCAAGCCAACCCGAAGAACCGCCTGTTTCGGCTGGCAATTCTTCTGACCGGGCGGTTATTCGTATGTTGCGCAGTCTTTCAGACCGGCAAAAGAATCTTGCCGACCTGGACAAGCGCATCCAGGATCATCAGGATCTGGCCGATGTCTACGGCAACTGGATCGGGTTGGTGCAATCGCGCCAAAAGGCAGCCATTCATGGCATCATCCAGTCCGCACTACTCCTTCTGCTGATTGTCCTCGGTGTCTATTTGGCCGATCTCGCTGTGGATCGATTCTTCTCTGGTCTCATTCCCGATCGTCGGCGGCTGCGCACCTTGCGGGTGGTAGTGCGTTTTGTGCTGCAGGCGGCGGGCATTCTGCTCATCTTGTTTGTGCTGCTCGGGATGCCCAGCCAGATGCCCACGATTCTCGGCTTGGCTGGAGCCGGCTTGACGGTCGCGCTGAAAGACTTCATCGTGGCCTTCTTCGGATGGTTTGCACTCATGGGCCGCAATGGCATCCGTGTGGGCGACTGGGTAGAAATCCAGGGTGTCGTTGGGGAAGTCGCCGAGATCGGTCTGTTGCGCACCGTGCTTCTAGAAACCGGCAACTGGAACGACGCCGGGCATCCGACGGGACGCAAGGTCGCGTTCGTCAATAGCTTCGCCATCGAAGGACACTTCTTCAATTTTTCCACGAGCGGGCAGTGGTTATGGGACGAGTTGCAAATCATGGTACCTTCCGCTCAGAACCCATACCCCATCATTGACGCCATTCAACAGTTGGTCACCACTGCGACTGAGGCCAACGCACGCATGGCGGAAGAAGAATGGCAGCGCGCCACCCATGAGCGCATGCACTCGGTTTCAGCTGCCCCGGCCATCAACCTGCGGCCCACCCCTTCGGGAGTGGAAGTTCACGTCCGTTACATTACCCGTGCCCACGAGCGCTATGCCACCCGCACCAGGCTGTATCAGGAAATCGTGGCCCTGTTGCATCAAAGGGCGGTCGAAAACAGTGGGGCGGGCCCGGGATAACAGTTCATCCTCCCTGAAGTTTAATCCATAAGCTTTTGACCCCCGATTACTTTCCGGCTTGCCGCTAGCCTTGATCGGAAACGCCTCGGAGCAAAGACTGACGCAAAGGGTTTGAAGTCGACCCGAGGCGTTTTCGATAAGGAGGCTAGGAGGAAGCCGCTGGCGTTTGCGGCGGACGCGGTGAGCTATGGAAATTGAATCGACTTTGGCTTGCAAGTTGCTGTAACAAGAGGAGTTGCACGATGAGGGAGTCATTGATACTCATCGATGTATTCCTGGTGTCGCCATTCATGTCTACGTCATCGTAGCGCTGGGCCGTGAGTTCTTCAAGGCTCCCCAATTCGTGCTCTTGGGCGTAGTCGCTCAGTGTGATGACTCGATCGCGGAGTTTTTGGAGGTGGTTCGACATGAAAATTGGCTCCTTGCTGCCCCGGGCAATGCTGGGCAGATCTTGGCGTGCAAGTGATCGGCTAGGCGAAGCGTCAGCGCCATCAAAGTGAAAGTGGGGTTGGCCCAACTGACCGTGGGAAAGATGCTGCCGCCAATAATATACACATTGCTCAAATCGTGAACTCGACA
>JBARIF010000420.1:0-14516 GCA_049799615.1 Terriglobales bacterium | reverse complement strand
CTCGAACGCGTTCTCCACTCCCATCATCGCAGGGCAACAGCGCAGCTTCCGCGAACTCTACCTCAAGGGAAATATCTCGGTTCATCATGGCATTCACGAGATCAAGGCCGGAGCCGACATGGATTACGGTTCCATCCATGAGCAATTCAACTACGCCATTACCGATTTCAGCCAGTTCGATCCGGGCACGCCGCCGGCTTTCAATTTCTTCGACCACGGCCTGGATCGCGAGCAGGCTCTCTACGTCCAGGACCTGATGCGCCTCGGCCACTGGACCCTGAGCGCCGGCTTGCGCTGGGACCACTATCGCCTGGTGGTCGATCGCAACGCGCTGAGTCCCCGGCTGGGAATCGCCTGGTATTGGCCCCGCGCCGACCTGGTGCTGCATGCTTCCTATGACCGGATTTTTCAGACTCCCGCCGCGGAAAACATACTGCTCGCCAGCTCGACCGCGGTGGCCGCGCTCGATCCCCAAGTGCTGCGCCTTCCGGTGGAGCCCTCGCACGGAAATTTCTACGAGGCTGGAATCACTAAAGGCCTTTTTGGAAAGCTGAAGCTCGACCTGAATTACTACGATCGCGTCTTTGATAACTACGCCGATGACGATGTCTTGTTCGATACGGGAGTAAGCTTTCCCATCGCCTTCCGTCGCGGCACCATCCACGGCTTCGAGGCCAAGCTGGACCTGCCCAACTGGGGACGCCTCTCCGGCCAAGTCAGCTATTCCAACATGGTAGGCTTTGGCTACACGCCCGTGACCGGCGGCCTGTTCCTGGGAGATGAGGCCTCGGACGCCCTGGCCAATACCGGCCGCTTCGCCGTTTCTCAGGACCAGCGAAATACGGTCAGCAGCCGCTTTCGTTATCAGGTGGTGCCGCGCGCCTGGGTGGCTTTCGGAGGAGCTTACGGCAGCGGCCTGCCCACGGAGTTCGATGGCACAGTACAGGATGCGGTCCAGCAATTCGGGCAACAGATTGTGGATCGCGTAAACTTTGACCGGGGCCGAGTTCGGCCTTCGCTTGCGCTGGGGGCCTCAGTCGGCGCCGAACTGGTAAAGCGAGAGCACCTGCTCATGCGTCTGCAGGCCGACGTGCAGAACCTTAACAACCGGCTTAACCTGATCAATTTTGCCGGCCTCTTCTCGGGCACCGGCATCGGACCACCGCGTAGCTACAGCGCCCGGCTGGGAATCGAATTCTAGTCGCGGGATAATGACCCATCTTCGAAGGTCCCGGCGCGTGCGGGCTTCTCCTTTTGGACTGGACAACCGAAAGCAAACGATATAAAAAGAAAGGGCAATCATAAGCCTTGGATTCGGAAAAAACGTGCTCAACGAAGAACGCAGGCGGGCCATTATCGAGGATCTGGAGCGCGATGGCCGTGTCCTGGTCGCGGACATGGCCCGGAAATTCGATACTTCCCAGGTTACGATCCGGAAAGACCTGGAGGTCCTGCACGCCCACGGCCTGGTGCATCGCACCCACGGCGGCGCATTACCGGCCCGCGAAGGCGCGCTGGAAGACCCTTCCCTGCGGGAAAAGGAGAAGCTGCACCGCAAGGAGAAGCTGCGGATTGCGGCCTCCGCCGCGGCCCAGGTCAAGGAGGGCCAGGTGGTGATTCTCGATTCCGGCACCACCACCACCGCCATCGCGCGCGCCTTGCGGAACTTTCATAACATTACGATTATCACCAACGGTTTGAACATTGCGGCGGACCTGACCGGCGCACCGGTGGAAGTGATCCTGACCGGCGGCACTTTGCGCAAGAACTCGTTTTCGCTGGTGGGACCGATTGCGGAGGAGACCCTGCGCGGATTGAATGCCGACATTCTCTTTCTCGGCGTGGACGGCTTTGATGTCCACTATGGGCTCAGTACGCCCAATCTTCTTGAAGCTAAGGTCAACCGCATCATGGTTGAAGTTGCGAAGCGGACCGTCGCGGTGTGCGATTCCAGCAAGTTTGGCCGCCGCAGTTTGTCCATGATTGTCCCACCCACGGCTTTGCAGGAAGTCATCACCGACCACGGCGTTCCCAAGTCCGACCTGAAAGCCCTGAAGAAGATGGGGATTGAGGTGACGCTTGTCTGACCGGAAAAAAACTGAGCCGTCCACGATGACGGGCGTTCCAGGCGCGAATTCCCTGGCCGAAATTCTGTCGCAGCCCCAATTCTGGGGCCGCTGTCTCCAGGGGCTGGAGCGGGAAGGATCTCTGGTACAAATCCGGCGGCCATTTCATGCCGCCCGCCAATGGCTGTTCATTGGTTGCGGCTCCAGCTACTACATCGCACTTGCGGCCGCGGCGGCCTGGGGCCGCATTACCGGGATTCGCGCCCGGGCAATTCCGGCTTCTGAGTTGTTGCTGTTTCCTGACCTGGTGCTGGCGGATTCAGAGGACCTTGCTGCGGTTGTGATTTCCCGTTCAGGCCGTACCTCGGAAGCCATACAGGCGGCGCGATTACTGGAGCGGGAGAAGAACATTCGCGTACTTGCCGTCACTGGCACCCCCGACCAGCCGCTCGGGCAGGTCGCAACCGCCACCCTGCCGCTGCTGCCCTGCGACGAACAGAGCACGGTGATGACACGGTCATTTTCATCGATGCTGCTGGGCCTGCAATACCTGGCCGCCTGCGAGGCTGACGATTTCGAGCTCATGAAGTTCCTCGGCAAATTACCCGGCCTGGCGCAGCCCGCCATGGACCGCCTGCATCCCCAGGTCCGCGACTTCGTGGGTGCGCACCAGTTCGCCGATTACGTGTGTCTGGGCCAGGGGCCGTTCTTCGGTTTGGCCTGCGAGACTGCGCTCAAGATCACGGAGATGTCAGTTTCTTACGCGCAGAGCTTTCACACCCTGGAATTCCGCCACGGGCCCAAGTCGATTGTTGGGCCGGAAACGCTGATCATATTCCTGCTGTCCGAGCAGGGCTACGACGCCGAGTGCGATGTTCTGCAGGAGATCAAGGGGCTGGGAGGAACGACCCTGGCGGTTGCCAATCGGGCGGACAAACGCGCCCGCGCGGCCTCCGATCTTGTCGTAGAATTCGATTTTGAGCTGCCGGAAGTGGCGCGCCTGGCGCCCTACATATTTGCCGGCCAGTTGACCGGCCTCTATACCGGACTGAAAAAGGGTCTCGATCCCGACCATCCCCGCAACTTGAGCCGGGTGGTGGTTTTGGATGAAGAAACCTCCGTGACGTAACCCGCCGAAGTTACCAAAGATAGGCCAAACTCGCATAAATAGCCCGTTCGTGCCATTCCCAAGTACCCCTACTAACGATAGGCTGTTCATGAACAATCTTTCGGGGGAGGGCTTGTTCGACGAGCGTCCCATGACTCAAACGAGTCTGGGACGTTCTGTTTTGTGGCCTCCGAAAATCCCTACGCCTATTCCCCGCTGCCCAACTGGCGCGTATTGAGCTGATATTGACTTCGAGAACGGCAAGCGGCGACCGCGGTGCTCGGCCAGGACATCGCGTTGACAGGGCTGACGCAACTTCAGGAGAAACTCCAGAGACGCGGCCGGCATCGTCGATTGAACGCCTACGAAGCGATGTCACTGTTTGACACTTGCTCGAAGATCGAACGAATTGGGAAGGCGTTTGAAGCTGCGCGCCATACGGAACAGGCAAGCGACCGAGTAAGCAAAGAGTTCGCCAAGGCAATAAGACCAAACCCGACGGAGAACCCGGTGGACAGGCGGGCTACATTGCAGGGCTATGCGATAAGCTCGGTTTACCAGCAACCATTCTTAGAACGGTCCCTTTAGGAGGGAGACCCTGCACGCCAATCCGCGGAGAAGTCACATTTGTTACCCGAAGGAGTCAAAACCAACGCGAAATTTCGCCATTGTAAACATGGAAATTAGCGTCTGACTCTACGGTATTTCCGGTATAGATCGGAGGGCTGCCCCTTATCCGTTCCGTACGCTAGGCGCAGTTACAGCCAACGCTACTCAGGAAGAAGGAGCGCTACTGGTTAACCAGGGCCAGAGCGGAGCGGCCGACGGGGGATCCCAGCGATGCGGTTGACTGGCAAATTCGCGAGGCGTGCATTTTACATGCTTCTTAAAAACCGAGGCGAAGTAGGCAGGATTGCAGAAGCCGCAGCGGTCGGCCACCTCGGCGACGTTGAACCGGGGATCCAGCAGGGCGCGCTTGGCAAGCTCCACCCGTTGCCGAATCAGGAACTGTTCCAAAGTCATTCCGGTCGTCCGCCGGAAGACCCGGCTTAAGTGGCCGCAGGAGAGATGCACTGCGTCCGCCAGTTGTTGAATCGTAATCTGGGCCGCGCCGCGCTCCTCGACCAATTGGGACACAGCCAGCACAATTTTGTGCTCGCGCCGGCTGAAAGCGGAAGCCATCTGCTGGGAAACTGCTTCAGCGAATTTCCGGAAGGCCTCGCAGGCTCCGAAAGGGCTCGAAGCGTGTAATACGCTGGTGGTGGCCTTCTCCTTGGCTGCCTTCACCTGGCTGGAGTCCACGCCGATGCTGACCGTCTCCAGCGCGAGATGTTCGATGGCCCAGGTAAGCAGGGCTCGCGACTGCTGTATCTCGGCAGGGGAATGGACCGACGGCATAACCAGAGCGAGGAATTCCCGCATGACGCTCGATACGCTTGTCCCGTGCCGGAATGCCTTTACCAATCGCGCCATGACTTCGGACGGCTGGGCCTTTTTGGATTGCGGGTCGCTGAAGAATGAAATCTGGGCGCTGCCTGTATCCAATGCCGCGCACGCTTCCTGGTACGCCTTGAGCAACTCGGCGGGTTGGCGGTGCTCTTCGCTGATGCCGATGCGTACCCTGGCACTGGTTTGCGAGCGCACTTTGGCCAGAATGGTTTCTGCCATTCCCTCGAGCGAGAGGCGCTGGTGGCTACGGTTGCGTACCTCCTGGCTGGTAAAGATGCAGATTTCGCCCGGCCGCACCACCATGGCCAGCGAATTCGGCAGGCCTTGGCAGAAATCTTCCACAACGTGGGACAAGCAATTCAACGTGACTGCCAGTCCCGTACCTTGACCACCTGAATCCGCGCGAAGATGTTCAATCTGCAAGACCATGACCCGCTCCGGCAGCCGTTGCAGTCCAGCACGATCAGCCAAAGCCTTCAATTCGGGAAGCTCCTCCGCTTCGCCCGTCAGTAGAATCGAGGCCAGTTCCTTCCGGTTCAGGCTCAGTTCCCGGTCATGGTTTCTCTGAATTTCACTGATGAGTTGCAGGCGTTTCCAGGAATTCGAGATGTACCTGGCGAAAAGCTCCAGAATTCGAACCATCTCGTCCACGTGGGCTTGGTTGACGACCGGCACCTGGTAGTAAGCAGCTTCCAAATTCTTGAAATTGATATGAGCTTGGCCTGCCAGAGTCTGGTAAACCAGGCGGAATCCTTCCCGGGTGGGTGGCGAAGTCAGGACTTGTCCGGAGAAAAGTGTCCCCAGATACTGGCCGTCGCAAATCACGGGCACGGCAATGTCCGTGAGACCTACGTGACAGCCATAGACCTGGGTGCAGCCGGTAGCGCGGCACCGCTGCTTTGCTGGAACATCCGACCGGGCACAGGTTTCCTCTTCGTGGGCGCCGAAACCGTGGACGAGATCGCAGAACAGAGTGCTGGGAGTGTTACGGTTCGCCTCCGGAGCTTCGGCGGGCTGGAGTTGCACCAGAGCATCCCCGGTTCCGACCCGGCTCTTGAACTTCGCTTTCAGAGGATCCAGTTCTTCCCGTTCCTCATGCCACATGAGTTCAACGTTGCGGATCGGGCTGGAGTTGTTGAGCAGGAGAAGGAAGTGCTTGAAGAGTTCCAGATCTTTGCGGAACTCCCGTCGCAGCGCTTCACTGAGGACTGTATGTTGCTTCTTCACCTCGAGGGACTCCCCGGACGAGGTGGAATTGTATTACAGACATGGGTCCAAAGCACATCATTAAAACAAAACAATCTATCGCTTAAATGATCCAGGTTGCTCAGGGGTGAGCCCTTAACGTAAGTCCTCCATCCACGATCAGGTCCGTGCCGGTGATGAAGGCAGAGCTGTCCGAAGCAAGGAACAATGCGGCTTCGCTGACGTCGGCAGGCATTCCACGACGTCCAAGGGGATGGAGAGCCGTAGTCTGTTCCGCCAGCGCCTTAGGATTGGCGGAGTTCCGTAGATATTCGTCCCAAAGGCGGGTGTCAACATATCCCGGACAAATGCAGTTTACGCGAATGTGCCGGCTGGCCAGCTCCAACGCCAGATTCCGGGTCAGAGCCACCACCCCGGCTTTGGAACAAGCGTAGGGAATGGAGTCGGGGAAAGCATGGCTGGCATGGATGGAACTGATGTTCACGATCGTGCCCCCGGTTCCGGGAAACAGCGGAATCACGGCCTGGGTCAGAAGGAAAGCGCCGCGCAGATTCACATTCAGCACCAGGTCCCAGTCCGCCACGGTCAATTGTTCGAGAGATTTCTCCAGCTCCACCCCGGCGTTATTGACCAGGACATCCACGCGGCCATGGAATTTCCGCAAAGCTTCCACCGCATTCTGGATCTCACCCGGGTCCATTAGATCAACTGCAAGGTACTTCACCGGCAAAGCCGGATTCAGGGCGCTGAGTTCGGTTGCGGACTGGTTGCCACTGCGCTCGTCACAGTCGAGGATGAAGACGCACGCGCCCTCTCGCTGGAAGAGAGCAGCAATCGCGCGTCCTATGCCTTGCGCGCCGCCGCTGATCACGGCGATACGGCGGGCAAGCCGGTTCGTGGATTGGGCTTCGCTCATGGTCGAACTGCTTTCATTTCTTCCGCAGCAACGCCGCATCTCTCCTAGGGTGCCGAGCCCTCGATGAAGATCAGTTCTGAACTGTTCGTCAGGGGAAGCGTCACCTGCAGGCCACGTGTCATGAGTTCCCGGCCCGTAACGGTTCGATCGGGAGCGCTGTGATCGTAATACTTCAACGAATAACGGCCCGCTGGCTCAAGTCCTTCCAGGAGGTAGGAATGCCTCTTTTCCCCTTCGATTGTGCCTCGAAATGCATAGACTACGCCCCGGCGGCGGTCCGGGTCCCAGTACTGGATCCCGTCCCAGTGGACGCCGTCGGGCCGGGGAGAAACATGATAAATGCGCGCATCGCGAATCAGGGAACGGAGTTCTTTCTTGTAGAGATCGATTTCTTTCCTGGCTTCGGCGTGTTGTTCAGGAGACCACGCATTGGTGTCGGTCATGATGGTCAGCCATCCCATCATGCCGCTGCGCAACATAAAGCGAAAGTTTTCGATGAGCGGGGTCGGCCATTTTTCGACGTAACTTTCCAGCATAGCAGCCGGCAGCACATGGCTGGTGTCGTAAAACGCCCGTCGGTTCGAAAGCGGGTCGTAGGTGTCGGTGATCGAGAAGTAGTCGCCGTGAGCGGCGCTGCCGAAATCGACCATCCTGCCGCCGTCGTTGCAGATTTCAAAGAGGAGCCCGGGATGCTCCCTGCGCAGCCTGGAATAGATATCGTAGTAAGCGCGGACCGCATGGTAGCTGACGTCGGTGGAATTCGAACTATCGACCCAGTATGCTCCCCACGACTTGTAGATGCATTTGTTCAAGGGATCGGGAGCGGCGTGAGGATGATCGGTGCGGTCGCATCCGTGCGCCACCAGGTAGCCGTCGTGCTCCAGCATGTCGAGATGGTAGTCGGTGACGATGCGCTCGACTTCGTGCTGCGCCCATAGTTTCGCCTCGGGGACTCCAAGATCAATGGTCTGTCCCTTAAATGGCTCCGGCTTCCAGTCGGCGGGCAGATCGGTCACCATCCAGTCACGCACTTTGGGATCGCGCGCGTTCAACGCCCCGGGCTCGGTGGAGAGACCGGCTTGCGTCCAGTCCACCCAGAGACCGAATTTCAACCCATGCCGGTGGGCATCGTCGGCGATGGCGGCCAGGCCGTGAGGGAATTTTTGCGGATTGGGATACCAGTCGCCCACGTCGCGAAACCAGCCGGCATCGACGTGAAACATGTCCACTCCCAATTCGGCCGAGTCGCGAATCATGCGCAGCGCGATCTCTTCGTTGACCGCCATGCCACCGCCCCAACTGTTGTTGACGACCAGAGGATAGTTGGGATTCTTCCAGGTTTCAGGGTTCCCCAGAACGTTGCGCACCCAGCGCCGCAGGACATTTCCCGCGCCATCCGCACCATCGCGAAAGCCACCAAGAAACACCACCGGCGCCTCAAAGACGTCTCCCGGCGCCAGACGTGTCCGGAAGGGGGCGGGATCGGGGTTCAGTCCGACGGCGACGGAAAGGGAATTCTTTTCCCGAGCCATCGAGATTCGGGTCCGGCCGCTGAACTCGATGCCGGCGTACCATCCGGATTGGGCTTCATCTTTGCCCTCGTTCGGTGATCCCTGGACCAATGACCAGGGGATGATCTCGCGGGGTTCGTTATCGCTCAGATCGCCGTAGGTGCTCGAGGTGCCAGTCCACTGGTAGCCTTCGGCCAGCGGGACCTGATGGGTGCCGATGGGCGAAGGCCGGTTCGCGCCTTTCTCGATGAAGAGATGTTCCAGATTCGCCTGCGGATCGACCTGCCAATTGAAGGCGAGGCTGTCCTGCATCGGAATCCAGATTTCCCTGGTATCGAGGTTCTCGATCCGAATTTGATGTTCCACCGGACCATACTCCCGTCGAGTCCGCCACTCCCAGGTCAGGCGGAGATGGGGCGACGCGGAGTCATAGACGAACGCAACCCGCTGTTCATTCATCTGGCTGCCTTCACGATTAAAACTCCACTGCACGGGCACAAGTTTGTCCGAGATGTCCACGAATGCGATCAAACTTTCGGAGGCGCGGTTCTCCCATTTCGGTTGACCGGGAAACGCTAGCGAGATCAACCGCGGAGCAGCGGGACCTGCTTCCAGAACAAGTTCCGTGTCGGATGTCTGGAGCCGTGCGCCGGTCTGGCTGAACGCGGGAACGCCCGATGTCAGGCAGAGCAGGCTGATCCAGCCGACACGAGTTACACACAGCATGAAAAGAGGACTCCGTGGGGGAGATGCGAAGCCGGCCGATATGGAACCGGCTTCGCCCGATCTAAATCGCGATGGTCCGTCAGAAGAAGAGGCGCGCACCGACCTGCATGATGCGCTGACCCGTCTTTCCCAGCACTCCGCCGAAGGTGGCGTTATTCATATTGTTGTCAATTTGGTTGAAATTAGCGTGATTAAAAATGTTCTGTGCCTCCAGGCGAATCTCAAAATACCGTGCCCCTTCAGCGGATAAAGGAAATTTCTTCAGCAACGTGGCATCGGTGAAGAAGCTTCCCGGATTCCGCACGTTGGGAAAAACAAACGGTGCATTGCTGAAGCCGAAATCCGGCGTCCTTACGAAAGCACCGGGGTTCAGGACAAGATTAGGACTCGGGTTGATAAAGTTTCCACTCGCATCCACCAGTGCACTGGAGTAGTTCGTGTTCTGAACCACCTTCACGCCCGGCGCGAGTGACTCGCGCAGCGCCGCACCAGGCGCGGTCTGACCACCAGGGACTTGGGGCACGAGCACCGGGGTCCCTTTCGGGTTCCAGGTAGTCACACCAGCCAGGGTCCAGCCTCCCGCAACCTGGTTGAGAACCTTGTAGCCCAAGCCGTTGCCGCCGTTCATGAATTGACGCCCACGCCCAAAGGGGAGTTCGTAGGAATAATTCAGTAACAACGTTTGCGGCATTTCATAGCCAGCCACGCCGTAGGCCTCCATCAGATTGTGCGGGTTCTGCAGAAATCCACTGCCTGCCGGGCCGCCGTGCTGAATATCCTTGCCCCAGGTGTTAGTCAGCGTTTTGCGAATGCTATAGGAGGCCAGAAGCGTCAATCCGCGGTAGCCCCGGCTCTGAATTTGCAGATTCAGGAAGTTAGACATCGACCGTCCCCAGGTTGCCTGTCCGGGCGTCACTGAGGAGTACTGCGGGGAGAGCCCCAGCAACTGGGAGAGTTGCACTGTCGGCTGGCTGTTGAACGTCTGCGATTGTTGGTAAAACGGATTGGGAACCTGATCGTAGAGGTGCTGTCCCAAGGCGTAATCTTGCACGGGAATGTTATTCAGGCTCCAGCCCCAAACCGGCATGAGCAGATGGATGCCGCGGATACCCGTATAGTCTGCGCTTGCCACCCAATTATCCCCGAGCTGCCGTTGCACGCTGACGTCCCAGGTATAGTCCTCGGGAGACTGGAAGTGATTGATGGTCGATGCCCCCCCCTGGTCTGGATTGGCTGCCTGTCCGAATGTCTGGAAACCATAATCCTGATTCGTGCTGATGGCTGGATAATATCCAAGGTTCGTTCCACCGGCTTGCGCGGGGAATGTCCCCAAGCCATGATCGGGGCCGAGTTCGCTGATCCAGTTCTGGCCGTCCAGGCTGGAAATTTGGCCCATGGTAATCGTGTTGTAGTAGAAGCTGAACCAGTCCGTGGAAAGACCATTCAGGCCTTGATCGATAATGCCGGCACTGGCGTGCAACACAGTTTTATTGTTAATGGCGTAGGCAATCCCCAGCCGCGGCTGGAAATTCTTCCAATCCGTGTTGTAAAGGTTTTTCTGCGGATACTCGGGCGAATGAAGCAGCACGACCCGCCCGGTTGCTCCCTGCGTCAGCCATGCCGGCTGCGGCAGAGCGGACAATCCTGGAATGGCCGAGGTGACCTGGCTCCAGTCCCAGCTCGCATTCGGGGTCAGGACGTTCTTGGCGTTGATGTCATACATGAGGGGGGAAGCTTGGCCCGGGGCAAAACTCTTGGGCGAGCGTGCGCCATCGTGGTCCCACCGCAGTCCGATCTGGACCGTCAGCTTCTGGTTGACCTTCCAGTCGTCCATGGCATAGGCGGCCTCGTTGAAGCCGTACGGTGAGATGTTCCAGTTACCCCACTGGAACACGTGCGAGGAGCCCATCATCAGCTCGGCCAGGTTGAAGCCGGTGGTGGTGTCGCCGGGGTTTTGCCAGTCTTGCACCGAACCGCCGCCGTTGTTGATCCAGGCCACGCCAGTGTGATCGCCTCCGTTCTCGTTGAAGCGATAGTAGTACTGCTCGTACCCCACCTTGATGGTGTGGCGGCCTATCACCTTCGTAAATCCTACGGACGCGTTTTCCGTCTGGTGGATAAAGGTGTCGAATTGCGATCCGCCGACGTTCGAGAACCCGTTAATGTTCAACACGGGAGGGATCTGACTCGTCGTGCGGGAGGGATTGTTGACAATCAGAGGATCGAAGCCCCAGGTCGTGGTGTCAATGTTGGGATCAGGATCCGAACCGTCTCCCGAAACGCCGTCGCTATAGAGCTTGGCAACTCCAAATCCAAGATGCACATCCAGGATTGATGTGGGCGACAGCACCCAGTTGTACTGCAAGCTTCCGGTAACATCGTGATCGTAGCTGAAAGACCGCGCGGCGTGCTGCCAGGGTGCCGGAATATTGTTGGTCATGTGGGTGCGACTGACGCTGAGGTTAAGCCGTTGGCTGTTGGAAAGATTTTCATCCACCCGCAGGAAGAATCGATCGGTGGGGCGAGTGACCGCGATCGAATCCAGGCGGTCGTTGCTGTAGCCATCGGGGCCCGGCGTGTGATTCGGCAATGGCCACAACGCCATGTAGTTGGCAAAGAGCGTGCTCTGCAACGAGAGGTTTTGGTTGCCGGCAGGGCAGGTCCCGCCAGTGATGTCGGCCTGTGAGCATATCTTGCCTCCAACCAGGCCGTTGGCGCCTACCGGCGCTCCCGCGACACCGGCATACATGGGCCGCACTCCGCCGGAGATATGGAACGGATCGAAAATCGCCGCGTAGTCCGGGGTTCCCGAGGCGCCGTTGGGGAAGTCTAAAATCGTCTGCGAAAAATCGCCGTTGCGCTGCAGCAGCGTGGGCACAGTCGAAACCACGGTCTGTCCTGTGACGTAGCGCTCTCCCTCCCAACCGAAAAAGAAGAAAGTGCGATTCGCCCCGTCGTAAAGATGAGGAATGGTAACGGGCCCGCCGATGGACAAGCCGTAATTGTTTTGGTGGAACGCCTGCCGCGTCTCTCCCAGTGAATTGTTCTGCCAGCCGTTGCTGTTCAGAAGCTGGTTGCGGAAGTATTCGAAGAGCCGGCCATGAAATTGATTGGTGCCGCTCTTGGTGTTCATGGTAATGATGCCGCCGGAATACCGGCCATGGTCCGCGGTCAGAACGCCGCTCTCGACCCGAAACTCGCCAATACTGTCGGGCGTCGGGATGGCGCGGTTTACCGCGTTGAACTCGGAATCCTGCAACTGGTTCCCATCGACCGAGATGCTGGTTCCGTTGACCTGCCCGCCTGCAACGGCATAGGAGTTTCCGTTATTGGCGATCAGGTAAGTCGCATTCCCCAAGGTGGAAATCTGGTCACTGAGCGGCCCCTTCCCCTGTACTTGCGGAGTCACCCCGGTCAGGTCCAGCGAGTTCCGGTTCAGCTGGGGCAACTCGGTAATCATCTTGTTGTCGAGGACCGTGGACGAGCTGGACTGATCGGACTGCAGCAACGGCGCTGATTCGGTAACCGTGACGACTTCCTTAGCGGTGGCGGGCTTCAGCGTGAAATCCACCGACAAATGGTCTCCGGTCCGCACAATGAGTTCCGGGCGTTCGATAGTGGCAAACCCCGCTTGACTGAGCGAGACTCGATAGGGGCCCGGGACCAGCTGAGGCAACACGTACACTCCCGACCCATTGGTCGTGCTGCTGTAAGTGACGCCGGTTGCGTTGTTGGTCGCGGTGATGCTTGCGCCCGCAATCGCCGCGCCGCTGGAGTCGGTTACCAGCCCGGTGATTTGTCCGTTCGAAGACTGTGCGAGTGCACTTGGACTCGCCGTCGCCAGAAAACCCAAGAGAGCCAAACCAAGCAGTACTCTCAACATGGAGACACACTTATCGGTCTTTGCTCGACACATCGTCCCATCCTCCCGATACTCGCTTCGGAATCGCAGTTTCTGCCAGCCCCACGGCGGTTGGCCCACGCCAAGTCCTCCAAGTCTCGGACGGAGGCGGACTCGGTATCTACCCGAGAAAGCGTTTTTCCTATCGTTTAAACAGCAGCCTTAGTGGGGAGAGCGTTTTTCCGGCAGTGCCATTTTGGGCTCTTCGATTTGGAGCTGCTGGTCCGACGGGACGTCTTTTAATTCCTGTATCGTTCCGGATGGCCAATGAATTTCCAGCGACGCTTTGCGCTCTTCGGCCAGTCCGAAATGGACGCGCAAATCGCTCGCGGAAGCGTACCCCACGCTGTTGGCCACAAATGAAACCTGAGTGCGCTGGCTGGTCCTGCAGACTACCTTCGCGCCCAGGGCCGAGGCATTGCTTCGCGTGCCTTTGAGCTTGAGCTGTAACCAGTGCTGCATGGGAGTGCGATTCATCCAGAGTTCGATGGGCTGGTTGACAGAGGTCACGGCAGCGTCGATGCGACCGTCGTTGTCGAAATCTGCGAAGGCGACACCGCGATGCAGCCCCGACACGGCAAAGTCAGTGCCGGCATCGGCGGAGACGTCCGTGAAATGCCCTCCCTGATTGTGCAACACACGGTTCGGCTGGGGCTCGTTCACGTCCAGACCGCCACAAGCCACAAACACATCCAACCACCCGTCATTGTCAAAATCGACAAAGCCGCACCCCCAGCCATCCCAGGGCCGGCTCAGGTTGAGCAGGCCGCTGTCGGCGCTGGCATCCTCGAAGCTGCCCTTTCCATTGTTGCGGAACAATTCAAAGGTTTCCCGTCGCAGGCCAGTCATCAGAATGTCGGGCAACCCGTCGCCGTCGAAATCCCTGAAATCGGCTCCCATGCCCGATATCTGGCGGCCGTCGCCGTTGTAAGCAATGGCTGCCTCCATGCCGACTTCCTTCATCTTGCCGCCCCCAAGATTGCGGATCAGCAGATTGCGGTCGTTGTCATTGGCAATAAAGATGTCCGGGAAGCCATCGCCATCATAGTCAGCCATGGCAATGCCCATTCCTTTGCCGAGCAACTTGCCCAACCCGGCCTGCGCCGAGACCTCGGTGAAAGTTCCGTCCCCGTTATTGTGGTAGAGCAGTATAGGCTCGGCCCGATACATGTCCGGGTGGCAATAGGCACGGTCTGCGTTATTGAGGCCGCCGCAAATCGGATCATCCCCCGCCGTCCAGTCACAGTAATTCGACACCATGAGGTCAAGGTGGCCATCGTTGTCGTAATCGATCCAGGCCGCCGCTACCGACCACAGCTTGCGGCCTTGCGCGCTGCTGCCGCTCACGCCCGCGGCCTGGGTTACATCGCTGAAGGTTCCGTCGCCATTGTTCCGGTACAGCGTGTTGCCGTGGACTCCGACCACATAAAGATCCTCCAGCCCGTCGTTGTTGTAATCGCCGACGGCGACACCCATCTCGTAGCCGTGGCCCTGTACGCCCGCTCTTTGCGTGACGTCGGTAAAAGTGCCGTCTCGGTTGTTGCGATATAGGCGGTTGAAGAAACGGGGATCGCTTTTTTGCAGAGATGGCAGTGAGGCTCCGTTGACGCAATACAGATCGGGCCATCCATCC
>JBARIF010000419.1:0-8245 GCA_049799615.1 Terriglobales bacterium | reverse complement strand
CCCGAGCCCCGCCTGTTCTCCTTCAACAATCCCTACGGCGCCTGCCCCCGCTGCCAGGGCTTCGGCAACACTATTGACTTCGATCTCGACCTGGTGATTCCCGACAAATCAAAGTCCTTGAACGAAGGCGCCATCGATCCTTGGACCAAGCCCAAGTATCGGACGCTCCTTACCGAACTCAAGCGCTTCGCCAAGCAGGCCAGCATCCCGCTCGATGTTCCCTGGGCCGAGCTTGACCCGGAGCAACGCAGGGTGGTGGTCGAAGGCGAAGGCAAGTTCCCCGGCATACGCGGATTCTTCAACTATCTCGAGCGCAAGAAATACAAGCTGCATGTGCGCGTCTTCCTCAGCCGCTATCGCGGTTACTCGACCTGCTCGGCCTGCGGCGGCGCCCGGCTTCGCATCGAGGCGCAGCACGTCCGGATCAACGGCAGGAACATCTGCCAGGTCACCAGCATGACCGTCGAAGAAGCGTCGAAGTTTCTCTCCGAGGTCAAGCTCACCGAACAGGAATCCGCCATTGCGGACAAATTGCTGCAGGAAATTCACGAGCGCCTGCAGTTCCTGATTGATGTCGGGCTGGAATACCTGACTCTTGACCGCCTGGCTTCAACTCTCTCCGGTGGCGAGGCGCAGCGCATTCAACTGGCAACTTCGCTGGGTTCGCGGTTGGTGGGAACCTTATACGTTCTGGATGAGCCGTCTATAGGATTGCACAGCCGCGACACTCATCGGCTGATCAAGATTCTGCACGATCTGCGCGACCTGGGAAACACCATCCTGGTGGTCGAGCACGATCCCGATGTCATGCGCGCCTCCGACCGCATTCTCGATCTTGGCCCGGGCGCGGGCGAGAGCGGCGGCCAGGTAATCGCGGTGGGAAGCTACGACGAAATCCTGAAGGCCCCGGGTTCTCTGACCGGAAGATACCTCTCCGGCGAACTGCGCATACAACTTCCCCAGGCGCGCCGCAAGCCGGGCTCGCGCCAGATCAAAATTTCAGGAGCGCGGGCGCACAATCTCAAAAATATCGATTTCGCCGTGCCCCTGGGAATGCTGGTCGCCATCACGGGAGTCTCGGGTTCGGGAAAATCGACCCTGCTGCATGACGTGCTCTTCCAGGCCGTTTCCGCGGCCAAGCGGCAGGCCAACGGTGAACCCCTGCCCTCTCCCGACTGGAGAGACCTTGAAGGTGACGATTTGATCGACGACGTCATCCTGGTGGACCAGTCCCCGATTGGGCGCACTCCGCGCTCGAATCCGGTCACCTACATCAAGGCCTTCGACGGAATTCGTGACCTCTTTGCTTCCCTGCCTGAGGCCAAAAAGCGAGGCTTCAGCGCCGGGCACTTTTCTTTCAATATCCCCGGCGGACGCTGCGAAACTTGCCAAGGCGACGGCACCGTCACCGTGGAGATGCAATTTCTCGCCGATGTCGAACTGATCTGCGAAGAGTGCAAAGGCGCGCGCTACAAGCCGCAGGTTCTGGAAGTGCGCTATCGTGGCAAAAACATTCACGAAGTTCTGGACCTCACGGTAAGAGAGGCCCTGCATTTCTTCTCCGGCGTGCCCAAGGTGGTGGAGAAGCTCCGTGTGCTGGAGGAAGTCGGCCTGGGCTATCTGCGACTGGGCCAGTCCGCAACTACGCTTTCCGGGGGCGAGGCGCAACGCATGAAGCTGGCAGCCCACCTGCAGCCGGCGTCGCGGGACATTGGACGTCCTTCGAGTTCGGCGGGCTCGACCCGCCGCCGGAATCGTATGCTTTATATTTTTGATGAGCCCACCACGGGGCTCCATTTCGACGATGTCAGCAAACTACTCTCTGCCTTCCGGCGTCTAATTGAAGCAGGGGGCTCGATTCTGGTCATCGAGCACAATCTGGAAGTAATCAAGACAGCAGACTGGGTGATCGATCTTGGTCCCGAGGGCGGCGAACGGGGTGGATTCGTCGTGGGCGCCGGGCCGCCGGAGGCCATCGCCAAGCTGCCGAATTCGTACACAGGAAAGTTTCTGGCGCGAGTCCTGAATGGAAACGGACAACCAACCAACGTCCGGAAGTAGCGCAACCCACGTAGGGGCGGGCGCCCCCGCCCGCCCAGCCGAGTACAGCTCGGCCATCGGGAGTTCCGCGGAATCACGCGCAAACCCGTTGGCGAGCTGCGCTCGCCCGCCCGGACGAGGGCGTCCGGGCCTACGTGTGATCGCATTGCTGATTGCTCTCGTGGGAACCATCCACGCCCAAAGCGGCAAGACCGTCCGTCACCAAAAGGTTGCGGTTGACGACCCCTCGTCTCCGCCCGAACTTATCCAGGCCGAGAGCGCCATCGAAAAGCAGGATTACGTAACTGCCGAACCCCTGCTGAAGAAAGTGGTCGCGCAGGATCCCGACAACTTCGCCGCCTGGTTTGATCTGGGATTTCTCTACAACGCGCTGGGCAAGACCGAAGACTCGATCGCTGCCTACCGCAAGTCTGTTGCCGCCAAACCGGGTGTCTTTGAATCCAATCTGAATCTTGGCCTGATGCTGGTGAAAGCCCAGCAGCCCGGAGCCGAACAGTTTCTGCGCGCAGCCACCAAACTGAAGCCCACTTCGCACGTTGCCGAGGGCCAGGCCCGCGCCTGGTTGTCGCTGGGCCACGTGCTCGAAGTCGGCAATCCTGACGGAGCGATCGAAGCCTACAAGCAAGCTGCACTGCTGGAACCCAAAGATCCGGAACCGCATCTTTCGGCCGGCCCGCTGCTGGAGAGTCAAAATCGCTTTGCAGACGCCGAGCAGGAGTACCGACAGGCATTCGCCCTTGACCCCACATCCACCGACGCGCTGACCGGCATGGCCAATATCTATATGCGCGGCCACCGCTACACCGAAGCCGAGGAGATTCTGCGCAAGCTGGTCGCGCTCCACCCGGGTGACGCTGGGGCCCACATGCAACTGGGCCGGATGTTGGCCGCCGACGGCCAGAACGAGCCTGCCATCGCGGAGCTGCAAGTCGCCCTGAAGTTGGCCCCCAGCGATGCCTCAGTGCAGCTCGACTTGGCCGATCTCTACGTCAACGCCAAGAAATACGATTTGGCCGAGCCCCTGTATCATTCGCTGCTGGCGGCCAAGCCCAACGATCCCGAGCTGCGCTACGGCTTGGGCAGACTGCTGCTGCAGCAGCGCAAATTTCCCGAGGCCCAGCAGGAACTGCTGGCCGCACTTCAGCTCAAGCCCAGCATGGGAACCGCGTACGGCGACCTGGCGGCCGCTGCCAATGAAAACAAGAATTACGAGCTAGTAATCAAGGCGCTAGACGCCCGCGCCAAGCTTTTGCCTGAGCTTCCGATCGGCTATTTTCTCCGGGCTACGGCCTATGACCACTTGCGCCAATACAAGCCCGCGGCAGAGAATTATCACCGCTTCCTCGAAACCGCGACGGGGAACTTTCCCGACCAGGAATGGCAGGCCCGCCATCGCCTGATCACGATCGAGCCCCGAAAATGATAACCATGCGCACCCGGATATTTATTTTCACCTTCCTGGCGCTGGCCTCCCTGCCCGCGTTCGCTGGCAAGGAAGAGAGCGTCGATCAGCTCATCGCCCGGGCCGAAACCGCTCAAGTGAACGATCGCCCGGCCCTCTACCTTAAAATCGCCCGTCTGAAGGAAGAGGACGCCGACAAGTATTACGATAACGGCAACGCGGAGGCGGGTAAGGCTGCTCTGCAGGATGTGGTGACCTATTCCAAAAAGGCGACGGATGGGTCCATCGCAACCGGGAAGAGGTTGAAGAACGTAGAAATCACGCTGCGCAAGATGGCGGAGAAGTTTCGCGATATCAAACGTACCGTTGCCTTCGACGATCAGGCCCCCCTCCAACAAGCGGTAGATGAGCTGGAAAAGATGCGCACCGACTTGCTCTCTGCCATGTTTGGGAAAAAGAAGGGCAAATGACTTGCTTGCGCGTTAGCGTCGCAGGGTTGGCGCTCTTCCTGTTGCTGTCCCCTGCTCTCGCCCAGCGCCAGCGCGATCCGCTTACCGCTCCAGAGATCGATCAGCTGCGCGATACGGCTCTTGAGCCCGACCTCCGGCTCAAACTCTATGTGGGTTTCGCCCGGGCCCGGCTGGCGGCGCTCGAACAGGCACGGTCCGATCCCAAAACCGCAGAGCGCGGCCAGGTCACCCATGACCGGTTGCAGGATTTCCTCGATGTATATGACGAGTTGAACGACAACATCGATACCTATGTGGAACGCAAATCGGACTTGCGCAAAGTGCTGAAAGCCGTCATCGAGGGCGACACCGAATTCCAGGCCAAGCTGAGGGCCCTGCGCGACGACGCCACGGCAAAAAAGGAGGAAACGGCGCAATATGAATTCCTGCTATCCAATGCTCTCGACACCCTGGACAGCAGCGTGCAGGATCACCGCGACCTGTTGACTGAACAGGAGGAGGCGGCCAAGCGTAAGAAGCCGGCGAAGCATTGAAGGTGCGCTTTGGAGGCCTTGGTGATGTAAGAAGTTTCGTCGTGCTACTCTAGCCGGAACGTGAGGCACAACCTTCTCCAAATCTTTGAACAAGCGTTTCGCGAACTTCGCCCGAACGCTTCGTTGCCCGATCTGAAGGTGGAGTTTTTCGCTTTCACCAGCATCAAGAACACCATCCGTATGCGCGAAGGCCGTCTGCTGGTGCGGCTCTCGGACCTGCTGGAAGGTGCGCCGGCGGCAGTTTTGCAGGCCATCGCTCACATCCTTTTGGCCAAGATGTACCGTCGGCCGGTTGACCGCGAGAGCGCGGCCCGTTATCGCCGTTACGTTTCCAGCCATCACATCAGCCGCAAAGCCCATCTGGTGCGCCAGATGCGCGGACGTAAGCACCTCAACTCCGCCCAGGGCCGGACCTACGACCTGGAAGCCGTGTTTGAAGATCTGAACGCGCGGTTTTTCCATGGCCTGCTGGCCCGTCCGCAAATGACCTGGAGTCGCGACCATGCCCGCAACAGCCTCGGCCACTACGACCCGGCGCACAATGCCATTGTGGTGAGCCGCATCTTCGACCATCCCCGCGTTCCCCGCTCCGCCGTCGAGTACATCGTGTATCACGAGATGCTTCACCTCAAGCACCCGGTAAGATTGCGCGGCAGCCGCCGCTGCGTGCACTCCGCCGAGTTTCAAGCCGAGGAGAAACTCTTCCCCCAACTGGACGAAGTAAAGCAGTTCCTGAAGCACCTGTAGCAGAGGGTGCCCCGTCCTCGTCGTTCCGTAGTTTGGAACGAAAGGGCGCGGGGGGTATCAAGCGCAGGAAAACCCACCCTGTCTCGCCATAAAAGGGCGAGACGAGAGTGGGGCACCCGCGAGATAGTTTCTCGACTAGTACAGTGTTAAGCCGGCCACAGGCAAGGGCCCAGTTTAAATAATTCTCCGAACCCCGGCGTCATGCTGAGGGACTTCAGTCCCGAAGGCGCGCGCAACGTCCGGGCTTGCCCAAGCCGCACACCTGCTTCACGGCAGATGCTTTGGCAAGCTCAGCATGACGCCTTGGATTGTGAGCCAAGTATCAGACTGCGCCATTACCCGCCCACAAGCTCCGTTGACGCCTGTACCAGGGGGAGACTATGCTTAACGGAGCGAGAGTCGATTTACTAGTTGCAACCGAGTTGCAATAAGAGGGTTTTCCACAAGATGCTGCAGGCATTCATCGTTACCTTGCGCGAGGGGGTCGAAGCCGCCCTGATCGTCGGCATCACCCTGGCCTATCTGAGCAAGATTGGCCGCCCCGAACTGCGCAAGCCCGTATTCTCCGCGCTGATTTCTGCCTTTATCGGCAGCATAGGGATTGCCATACTCCTCTCCCGCACCCAATGGAATCAGGACATTTTCGAAGGCTGGATCATGCTGGTCGCCGCCTTCTTCGTCATCACCATGATCGTTTTCATGATGAAGACCGGCCGTGCGCTTAAGGGACAGATTGAGGGCAAAGTCGGACTCCTGGCTGGTCGCAATGCGGCCTTCGGCCTCTTTGTTTTCGTCTTTCTGATGGTGCTGCGGGAGGGCGTGGAGACCGTTCTCATCCTGGGCGCGGTGTCCCTGAATTCCACCGAACTGTTCAGCTTTCTGGGCACCTTGTCGGGCGTGATCGTGGCCATCGTATTTGGCGTGATGTTCGTCAAGGGCAGTGTGCGCGTCAATCTGCAGAAATTCTTCCGCGTGACCACCGTCATTCTGTTCTTTGTGGCGGCGCAGTTGATCATCTCCGGTCTGCACGAGCTTTCTGAAAACGGCGTGCTTCCCTCTTCGCGCGAGGAGATGGCCCTGATCGGACCCATCGTGCGCAACGATTTTTTCTTCTTTGTCACCATCGTCGCCCTGGCTGCGTTGATGGTGCTGTTCGAGGTCAAACGGCGCCAGCCCGCCGCTCTTCCCGACTCTCCCGCGGAGCGCCGCAAGGCACAGTGGAGCGCTCGCCGCGAACGCTTGTGGATGGTCTCAGTTTATGCCAGTTCGTTCCTGTTCATCGTGATGGTTACGGCTGAGTTCATCTACGCCAAGAGCGTGAGTGCATTGTCGCCGGCGACTGCAGTCACTTTCACAGATGGACAGGTCAGCATTCCGTTGGCCCAGGTCTCCGACGGTGATCTGCATCGCTTCGCGGCCAGGGAAAATGGCACCGAAGTGCGCTTCTGGCTCTACCGGAAGCCGGACGGCAAAGTTGCCACGGTATTCGACGCTTGCCAGATTTGCGGTCCGGTAGGTTTCTATAAAGGCCCAAATGGTGTAGTTTGCAAGAACTGCGCCGCGCCCATCAACGGACAATCCGTGGGCATGACCGGTGGTTGCAACCCGATTCCGCTGCGCGCCGAGCAGACCGCCGATGCGGTCATCATCCGGGAAGCCGACGTCGCGGCGCTAGCCCACATTTTCCAACCCTGACCCATGTTCCTGCGCTTACTTTATGAGTCCTTCCGGCGGCAGAAGCGCCGCAAGCTGCTGGCCGGAGTTGCCATCATGCTGGGCGTCGGCGTGGCCACCGCCATGATTGCCGTGGCCACCGATATCGGAGACAAGATCAGCCGCGAGTTGCGGACTTACGGCGCCAACCTGATCGTCACTCCCCAGGAAGACACGCTGGATGTCGAGATTGGTGGCGTCAACCTGAAGCCGCCCAGCGACGGCGCCTACTTGAACGAAGCCGATCTGCCCAAAATCAAAGGCATGTTCTGGGGTAACAACATCATGGGCTTCGCTCCCATGCTGCCGGTGGGCGTAAGTCTTGGCGGCGAAAGAAACGTGACCCTGTTGGGGACGTACTTCGCCCGGCACGTTCTACTTGGAAAGCAGGACTTCGTCACCGGCGTTCGCACCACGCATCCCTGGTGGAAAGTACAAGGCGCCTGGCCGGACGACAGTTCGGGAGACGTCCTGCTCGGCGATCAGCTGGCGGCACGGCTGAACCGAGCGGCCGGGCAGGAGATCGAAATTGCGGGCCGGCCCCACCGCATTGCCGGCATTCTCTCCACCGGCGGGCCGGAAGATAATCAGATCGTTGCGCCTCTTCCTCTGGCGCAGGAGATCCTCGGCAAGCCGGGCGCGGTGCGCCGCATCTACGTCAGCGCCCTGACCAAGCCCGAGGATGCCTTCGCCCGCCGCGATCCCAAAAGCATGTCGCCGGAGATGTACGACCGCTGGTACTGTTCTCCGTACGCGCAATCCATCGCATTCCAGTTGCAGGAGGCCATCCCGCACTCCCACGCGGAGCAGATTCGCCAGGTGGCCCAGAATGAAGGCACCGTACTTTCTCGCATCCAGGGACTGATGCTTTTGATTACGCTGGCGGCGTTGCTCGCGTCCGCGCTGGCGGTCTCCGCTTCGATGGCAACGGCGGTGGCGGAGCGCCGCGCCGAGGTTGGTTTGATGAAGGCGCTGGGCGCCGGCAATCTGGCGGTGGCCGTCCTGTTCTTTTCCGAGGCCACGCTGCTGGCGCTGTTGGCAGGGGCAGCAGGTTTCGCCGGAGGCGCGCTGCTGGCTCGCCAGATTGGACATTCCATCTTCGCCTCGCAGATCACCATCCAGCCGGTGCTTCTGCCCCTGATCCTGGCTATCGCGGTGCTGGTGACTTTTGCCGGCAGCGCGGCTGCAGTGCGGCGGGCAGTAACGTTTGATCCGGTGTACGCCCTGCGAGGTGACGCTTGAGCGCGCATGAGACGGGCCAGGTTGCCCGGCGCCGCTCCGCCGCGCCCCACACCTCGATGTTCCTCCGCATGCTGGTG
>JBARIF010000418.1:0-5891 GCA_049799615.1 Terriglobales bacterium | reverse complement strand
TCACGATTGCGCGCGACCCTCCACGCTCGAACACCTTGCCCGTAGCCGTGACCCTTTGGCCGGCGAAGGGAAGCAGCTTGTCGTTTTGACCGCTCGACGGCATCGTGTCCGCGATGGGCCAGTAGATCGTGCCGTCGGCGGTCAGCAGTACCAGTGGCGATCCGGCCTTGGCGCAGGCTGTGGCGCATTCGCGGCTGATCGGTTTTTCGAGCCCTTTCGTGAAGGCGCAAGCGGAGTCAAGCACGTACCCTTTCAGGGTCTCTGTCTTTGGCTTTGAATCGGCTCCCCACAGTGCCGCGCCCAGTAGAAACGGCACCACCGTCTTTACGGCTTTTGTTGCCATCCTCATGGTGATGTCCCCGAAAATCAGAAATGAACTGCGATTGCAACGCGACCCGGCCACCTAAAACACCCCAGCCGGCCTTGCAGCCAGCTGGGGAAAATCATTGCCCGGCAGTCCGCTGCCGGTTTCTCTAGGGGTGCCTCAGAAGCGCGAGCGTGGGGCGGCGCAAGTGAGGACTGATGAATTGCTGGGCACTCTATCGGGGACGCAAAAGCGGAACAATACTCTAAAAGGATTAGAAGCCGTTGAGTGCGGTGATGCCCTTGCTTTCCACGCACTGGTAGGTTTTCCCGGCCGCAAGGCTCTTGTATTCTTCGGTTCGCCCGCTCGGCCATTGCATGACCACGCGCTCGATCTGGTCGCGTTTGCCGAGACCGAAGGTTACCGGTAATTCTGATTGCGAGAGATAGCTGGAGCCGCTCTTTACCATGCGGGATTGGGTCATGCCGCCGCTTTCGATTCTCACTTCCGCGCCGATTGCATCGCGGTTCGATTTCGTTCCCACCAGCCGAAAACAGATGCTTCGATTGCCCGCGCCCTGGTTGTTCCGGTACAGGTAGGCAGGCCCGTTGTTGGTGGTGATCAGCAGGTCCAGATCGCCATCGCGATCGAAGTCGCCGCAGGCCACCCCGCGCCCGACTTTCGCCTGCGCAAACTCCGCGCCGGCCTCGGCCGCCACCTCCCGAAACATTCCCTTCCCGTCATTCAAGAAGAGTTGCGGCGGCTGCGCGTAACCGACATTCCCCCGAATGTTGCGCACCGTGTCGTCGATGTGCCCGTTGGCCACGGCCAGGTCAACATAGCCGTCGAGGTTCGCATCGAAAAAAGCACAGCCGAAGCCGAGGCTGTTCTTGGATGCCAGCCCGACGCCGGACTGCGTCGAAACATCTTCATAGACGCCCTTCTTCGTTTCCCGGTAAAGCCCGATCATTTCATTGTCGAAGTTTGTAATCGCGATCCCCGCCGTTCCGGAATTGGTGAAGTCGCCGGTGTCCACACCCATGCCGGCACGAGCCTTGCCCTCCGTGCTCAAGGCGATGCCCGCTTCCATCCCGATGTCCCGGAACGTGCCGTTCTGCAGGTTGCGGTAGAGCTTGTTGGGTTGCGTATCATTCGCGACCAGCAGATCGGGCCAGCCGTCGCGGTCGTAATCGAGCATGGCCACCCCGAGAGCCTTCGAACTGCTGTCGAAGATCCCGCTCCGCGCCGTGACATCCTCGAACGTCCCGTCGCCCCGGTTGTGGAACAGCCAGCAGGTCTCTCCGCGATAGGCTTCGGGCGTGCAATAGGACTTATGCTTGCCGTCCAGACTGCAAAACACGTCGTGCTCGGGCGACCACTTCACATAGTTGCACACGAAAAGGTCCAGCAGCCCGTCGCGGTCATAATCAAACCACAGCGCCGACGTGCTCAGAGCCTGCCGTCCTCCGAGCCCGCTCTTTTTTGTCACGTCGAGGAACGTGCCCTTGCCCGTGTTGCGGAACAGCCGATTCTGGCCCACGCACGTAATGAGAATGTCCGGGAATCCGTCGTTGTTGTAGTCGCCGACGGCTGCCCCCATGCCGTACATCTCGACGTCCAGTCCGGCGGCGCGAGTCACATCGCTGAATGTGCCGTTGCGGTTATTCCGGTACAGCCGCAGGGTGCTGCGCTGGCGTTTGTGGCCGGGCCAGTCCATCCCGTTGACCAGAAGAATGTCCTGCCAGCCGTCTGCGTCGTAGTCCAGAAACGCGCAACCGGAACCGAGCGTCTCAGGAAGCAGCTTGCCTCCATAGGCCCCGCTATTGTGGTGAAACTCCAGACCCGCCGCTGCGGTGACATCGGTAAGGGTGAACCCGAGGTTGGAAGGCGGCGGAGCGGGCAAGGCCCACGCCCCGTTTCCGCGCAAGCCCGCCGCCGAAGCGACTCCCGCCATGCCCAGCAGGAAGGTTCGTCGGTTCAAGGGATGTTCACCAGCCCGTTTCGGATCGCGTACACGACCAGTTCCGCGGTCTTATGGATGCCCAGTGCGTCCATGATGTTGGCCCGGTGCACAGCCACCGTATTGACGCTGAGGTTGAGGTGGTCGGCGATCTCCTTGTTCGATTTGCCGTTTACAATCAACTGCAGGATCTCGAGTTCCCGCGTGGTGAGCCCGCCGTTGCGTTCGCCTTTCAAAACCGAGCGGCGCGCCACTTGCGGATCGAGCGCCACCTCGCCCTTGGCCACTTTTCGGATGGCCGCCGGCAATTCGAGGTCAACGGCATTTTTCAGGACATAACCGCGCGCTCCCGCTTCGAGCGCCTGCCGCACCAGGGTTTCTTCCGAGTGCATGCTCAACATCAGGATGGCCTGCTCGGGGGATGTCTCCAGAATCTTCCGTGTTGCCGTCAGGCCGCTCATATTCGGAAGGGCGCAATCCATCACCACCACAGTCGGCTTCAGTTGTCGGGCGAGCCGAACCGCTTCCGCGCCATCGCCGGCTTCGCCGACCACCGTGATGTCCGCTTCGTCTTCCAGGATCCGGCGGAAGCCGCGCCGCACCAGGCTGTGATCGTCCACCAGCAACACGGAAATCTTATTCGGCATGAAACTCCGCTCTTTCCCTGGGCACCCGCAGGCGGACCAGGGTTCCACCGGATGCCGGCTGGCGGACCTCGAGCGTACCCCCCAGCAACTCGGCCCGCTCCCGCATGGCCACCAGCCCGATCCCAGGCTTGGGTCCCTCCGGATTGAAGCCTCGTCCGTGATCTTCCACTTCGAGCTCGAGATCTTGCTTCGTGAAACGCAGCCGCACCCAGGCCGCGCGCGCTCCCGAATGCCGAGCCACGTTGTTCAGTGCTTCCTGCAATACCCGGTAGACGTGGATGCTGGCGCTCCCACTCACCGGGAAAGACACCCCGGATTTCTCGTAGGATATGTCAGTCCCCGTCTGTTTTTCCACCGTGGCAAGATACCAGTCTACCGTGCTCTCCAGGCCAGCTTCGTCCAGCATGACCGGATGCAATGCCTGGGACAAGCTCCGCACATTGTCGAGCGTAGTCTGGGTGATGTCGCGGACCTCTTTCAGTTCCGTGCGCACTGGCGAATCCTCGCTGGTATGCTTCTCCGCGCGCCCCAGCATGGCTCCCACCGCGGTCAGGATCTGCCCGAACTCATCGTGCAGTTCCCGGGAAATATGGCGCAGGGTCGACTCCTGCGTCGAGATCAGCTTTTGTGCGAGGTCGCTGCGCTGCTCTGACAGTACGGCAAGCTGCGCGAACAGTTGCCGGTTGGCGTAGATCACGTACAGACTGGTCAGGACGATGGCGGTCAAAGTCGCTCCCAGGAACAAATACACCTGCCGCTGAACGCGACCGTAGATCTGCCGGATTTGCTGGTTGGCCTGTTCCTCGCTCTCGTTGTTCTCGACCAGTAGCCGGGCGACGGCGGTGCTCAATGCCGATTGCCGAGCCTGCAGCGTGAGTCGTATCTGCGACCGCGCCTCGTCCGGTTTCCCGCTCTGCGCCAGCGCAAACGTGCGCTCGACCGCGTCCCAGAACTGCGCCAGCGAACTGGCCAGGTATTGCTTCTGCTCCGGTGTGCGATGGGTCGGCGCGAGATCTTCTTCTACTCGCAGCGCATTCTCCAGATCCGAACGGATGCGCTGGAACTGCGCCGTCCAGGCAGTCAGCGGGTAGGGTTCGGTATTGTCGAGCATGTCCCGCATGCCGAGCCCGAGTGAGTTGAGGTCATTCTGGATCCGCAGCAGCTGGAGCGAGTCTTTCCGGTTCCGGTCGACGAGGTTGTTCTGCAGCGCCTGCAGGCCGGAGATCTGCTGGGTCGTATACCAGGAGTAGGCCACGACGGCGGCGAGCGTAATGATCAGTCCGAGGAAAAGGCCAGCCGTCGGCGACCGCACTATCGAGCGTTGCACGCCCCGAGAATATAACGGCGATGCGAGTTGTTCCAAACGGTGGGGGGACCGTGCTGTTTGTAGCGATCAATTGTGTAACGAGTTCCGGAAGTTTTAATTGCAATCTTTTGACATCCCATAAATCTACGAGATGGTCTCAGCCGTTAACATGCAACTATGAACGAAATATCGACCTGTGCCTGGAGATGTGGGGCATGGTAACCGCGGTCAGTTCCCCGACGGTTACCGTCCGCACAAAAGCTTCTCTTCTCTCCGCCCAAGTTCCACGGTTGGTTTCCGTGGATGTCTTGCGTGGACTCGTCATGGTCATCATGGCATTGGATCACACCCGGGATTTCATGTTTTATCAGCGGTCTGCTCCTGAAGACATGGCACACACCTACGGGGCGCTCTTCTTTACTCGCTTTGTCACTCACTACTGCGCACCCGTATTCTCTTTCCTGGCTGGAACGGGCGCTTTCCTCGCCACCAGCCGCGGAAAGTCAATACAACAGGTCTCCCGCTTCTTCTTCACTCGCGGTTTATGGCTCGTAATCCTGGAACTCACGGTCGTCGACTTCGCGTGGGGCTTTGTCCCGTGGGCGCATGGGGGAGTGATCTGGATCTTAGGTTGGAGCATGGTGGCGATGGCGCTGATTGTGCGGCTTCCGGTGCGCTGGATCGCGGCGCTGGGACTGGGCATGATCGCCACTCACAATCTGCTCGATCGCATTAGTCCTGCCTCGTTCGGAAACTTCTACTGGCTGTGGATCCTTCTACACACCCCCGGCCACATTCCGGTCGGTCATTTTCAGTTTCCTGTGAGGTACGTTCTGATTCCGTGGGTCGGGGTCATGGCTGCGGGTTTTGCATTTGGCAGCCTGCTGCTCCGGCCCGACCGCCGCAAATGGATTCTGACACTCGGGATCTCCGCGACCGCGCTGTTCTTCGTGCTCCGTGGGTTCAATCTTTACGGAAATGGTATCGCCGGGCTGCCCTTCGGATACCCACGTTCCGCTGGCCCATGGAGTGTTCAGCCGACGCTTTCGTTGACCGTGATCTCATTCTTCAACACGCTCAAGTATCCGCCTTCTCTCGACTATCTGCTCATGACACTCGGGCCGTCGCTCACCCTGCTTGGCTTGCTTGACGGGGTCAAAGCAGTGCGCGGGCTGAGTCGTATTCTCCTGGTATATGGCCGGGTGCCGCTGTTTTACTATGTCCTGCATCTCTATCTCCTTCACATCCTGGCTATCCTGGTTGCGTTAGCCTTTCACCAGCCTATCTGGCACGGCACTGTCATCGCGGACTTTGCGCAGAGACCGCTCGGCTATGGTCACGGTCTGCCCTTTATTTACGCCATGTGGATTCTGGCCGTGGCAATTCTCTACCTGCCTTGTCTGTGGTTTATGGAACTCCGGAGTCGGCATCGAGATTGGACCTGGCTAAGCTATCTATGACGTGCAACTCAGTTTGGCGGAGGTTGCTGGCGTGTAAAAACCCTTCGCACTCGTAACCATAGGGTTACAAGTGTAATGGCCTTCCAAGAGAAGGCCGGTCGGAGTCAAGGGAATTCTGGGTTCATCGTGAGTGTTGTTCTTTGTCGTAGAGAAAAGTTTCTTCTCCCGCCGAGGAGCCACTGTCGCCATGCTTCCATCCGCACTCTCGAGGAGC
>JBARIF010000417.1:0-1714 GCA_049799615.1 Terriglobales bacterium | reverse complement strand
GGTTTAAGGGAGAAGACAAATTGCAATTTGAAGTCAATGGTCAGGATTACTTTCTAAATTTCGCGGAAGACGAGGCCTACTGGTACGTCCTGGCGCCCACGCTGACAGGAGTGCAGCGCATTCCTGTCTATGTGGATTCGCCGGCGTACGAGCGCTTCGGCATTCTGGGGAAAAACCGTCACAACATTCAGAACTGAAACTGTCATACTTCGCGATTTCTTGAGCGACGCATAAGCAAGAATGGCCAGTACCCCCAAAAAGGACTACTACGAAATCCTTGGCGTGAAGAAATCCGCCTCGGCGGACGATGTCCGCAAGGCCTTCCGCAAGCTTGCGCGCAAATACCATCCCGACGTCAATCCCGGGGACAAGGGCGCGGAAGAGAAGTTCAAGGCTCTGTCTGAAGCCAACGAAGTCCTGAGCGATCCCAAGAAGCGGAAGATTTACGACCAGGTCGGCTTTTACTCCGACAATATTGATGCCGCGACGGCTTAGGCTTATGCCCGGGCCGGAGGCGGCGCGGCGGGACCGGGCGCAGGATACCCGGGAGCTCCACCGGGAGGAGGCGCACCGGGCGCCAACTTCGATTTCGGCGGCTTCGACTTTACCGACATGTTCGAAAACGCGCGGGGCCGAAAGGCGAGCACTTCCGGCACAGGCAGCTTCCGCGATATTTTCTCCGGCATCTTCGGTGGACGGGGAGGGGGCGGGCAGGAGGGGCCCGGGCCCGGATCCGACCTCGAGTATCAGGTCAACGTGCCCTTCTGGACCGCCATCCGGGGCGGTGTGATGCGCCTGAATATTACGCGTCGGGATACCTGCCCCAACTGCCACGGCCAGGGCTTTATCGAGGCTGGCGGCACCTGTCCGGAATGCGGTGGCAAGGGCCAGGTCACGCAAACGGGCGGACGGATGAAATTCAACGTCCCCTGCCCGAGATGCCACGGAACCGGAAAGAACATCTCCGCCTGCCCGAATTGCCATGGAGAGGGTACGGTCGAACGCACCGAGCCGCTCGAAGTCCGCATCAAGGCGGGCACCCGCGATGGCCAGCGCATCCGCCTGGCCGGCAAAGGCAACGCGGGAGCTCACGGAGGCTCGGCGGGCGATCTCTATGTGATCATCCGGACCGCCGATCACCCCATTTTCCACCGCGAAGGGGACGACATTCGCATCACGGTGCCGGTGTCCGCTACCGAGGCGGCTCTGGGCGCCAAGATCGAGGTTCCAACCATAGACGGCCGAACCCTGCTCAAGATTCCACCCGGAACCCAGTCCGGGCAAAAGCTTCGGCTGCGCGAAAAGGGCGTGCCTTCGGCCACCAAGGAAGGTGCTCGCGGCGACGAGATTGTCGAAGTCAAACTCACCGTTCCCATGCCTCGGGACGAGCGCTCGAAGGAAATCCTGCGCGAGCTGGCTAAGCTGAATCCGGAAGACCCCCGCGCCGAACTCTGGAAGAACGTTTGAAACAGTCGTCGGTTGTCAGTCTTCAGTCGTCAGATTCCAATCCAGGCCAATTGACTGACGACTGATGACCGACGACCGACAACTGGCTATTACTTCCGTGCCTCGCGGCAAAAAATAATTCAAAAATTATTTTTACACTGCATCTAATTTCCCGTATGCTCACGGCTGCGAACTTGCAACCAGCCGAATTCTGAAAGCGCAAGGATCGCCCCGGGAGGAAGCCGTCGAAATTGGCAACAGCTAGCGC
>JBARIF010000416.1:0-4709 GCA_049799615.1 Terriglobales bacterium | reverse complement strand
TATTTCCGTCGCCTCCAATGAGATTCCGCGCGAGATGTCGGAGATGACCCGCGCTGCGCTCGCCAACGACTGGGAGACGGCCCGCCGCATTCACCGGAAATATCTGCCGCTGATGCTGGCGAACTTTATCGAATCCAACCCCCTGCCGGTAAAGGCTGTGCTGGCCATGATGGGCAGGATCGAAGAAGTGTACCGTCTGCCCATGCTGCCCATGCGCCGCGACACCCGCTCCAGGCTACAAAAGATCGCTGCCGAGGCGGGATTGATCAGCAAACCGGCCACCGCAGCGGCCGAAGCCGCCGACTTTTACGTCTATGAAAACTGGCTGGCGGGGCCGCACAAGATCGTGCTGCATCGCTCCAGTTGCGGCCAATGTAATCACGGCAAAGGCCGACCGGCAGGACATGACGCCAACCATGCCCGCTGGCATGGCCCCTACGCCTCGCTCTCCGAGGCTCGCGAAGCCTCGCAGCACATGGCGGGGGTGCTGATTCGAAGCGAATGCAAGTGCATTTGAGATTGCCCTGAGCCGCCAGACTGGGCAGTTTTCGGGAGCCTCCTGGTGAGGCGGGACGCCCTCACGCCAGCCGGCGGGACGCCGGCGCTACCAATTCCTTTATACTTCCCTTCTCATGCCCTCCCTGCAAACTGCGATCGAGCGCCTGGCCACGCTGGGCGAGGTGGAACGCAATCCCGAGGCGCGCAAAACTTTTCTCGAATTCCGCGAGCAACTCACCCAAGGCAAGATTCGCGCCGCCGAAAAGCTCAACGGTGAATGGAAGGTGAACGCCTGGGTAAAGCAGGGCATCCTGCTGGGCTTCCGCCTGGGCGAACTTACAAAGATGGGCGACGCGACCCTTTCCTTCGTGGATAAAGACACCTTCCCTGCCCGCCAGTTCGCCGTAGCCGACAAAGTGCGCGTGGTTCCGGGCGGATCGTCGGTGCGCGAGGGCGCCTACGTCGCGCCTTCGGTGATCTGCATGCCGCCTATGTTCATCAATGTCGGCGCGTATGTGGACGAAGGCACCATGGTGGATTCGCACGCGCTGGTCGGTTCCTGTGCGCAGGTGGGGAAGCGGGTGCATCTGAGCGCGGCGGCCCAGATCGGCGGGGTGCTCGAGCCGATCAACGCCGCTCCGGTCATCATCGAAGACGACGTGCTGGTAGGCGGCAATTGCGGCGTCTATGAAGGCACTCTGGTGCGGGCGCGGGCAGTGCTGGGAGCAGGGACAATTTTGACCCGGTCCACGCCGCTCTGCGACATTGTGCGTGGCCAGGTTTACAAGGCATCCGAGGAGAAGCCGCTGGAAGTTCCGGAAAACGCCGTGGTCGTGCCTGGATCCCGGGCGGTGAAAAGGGGACAGGCTGCGGAATGGAATCTTTCGCTTTACACTCCGGTGATCGTGAAGTATCGCGACGACAAGACGGACCGCGGAATCGAATTGGAGGAGTGGCTGAGATGAGAGCACAGGCGGCTATTCGACACGGATTGTCAGCCTGCTCCCGCCGTCGACACTAACTTTGATCTGCGCCAGCGTTCGAATCACCGCGTCGGCTTCCTGCAACGCCGCCGCCGGATACGTACTGGTAATTCCAATCGCCTTCATTTCCCCGGCGTGGGCGGCGCGGATCCCAGCCGGGGCGTCTTCGACCACCAGGCATTCGGCAGGATTTATGCTCAGCAGTTTTGCTCCCATGAGATAGGGTTCGGGATCGGGCTTCCCCTTCGAAACGTCGTCCGCGGAAACCAGCACTTTCGGAACAGGCAGGTTCCCAAGCTTCAGCCGAGAGGTCGCCAGATAGCGGGTGCCGGAAGTGACCACGCACCAGCGCCCTTCGGGAATCGCCTTCAGCAATTCCGCGGCACCGGGCATCACCGAGACGCCTTCGTGGTCCTCCGCTTCCCGCTTCTCCAGTCTCAGCGTTTCCGCTTGGGCGTCGAGTTGGGGCGCCAGCCGGCGTACGATTTCAATGGTGCGAACGCCGTGCGCGGCCTCTACCACCTGGTCCGGATCGAGCTTCTGTTCTTCCGCCCAACGCCGCCACTGGCGTGTGACCGAGCCGGTGGAGTCCACCAGAACTCCGTCGAGATCGAAAAGAATAGCTGCGCAGTCGAACTTTTTCATGGGGTTCTTTGCGAACTTAGCGGTTTCCTTGGCCGCCAAGAACGCAAAGGAGAACTCTCATTGAGCTCAGGACGGCAATGACTGTGGGGCATCAGAGACGACAATCAGCTTCCCTGAGGCCATCTGTTCCCGTATCTCCATGTGGCGCTTGCGGAAGTGCGAACGGGCGCGCTCGCCCCAGGCGCGCACGAAATAGTAGTTCAAGCCCGCGCCAATCACCGAGCTGGCGAGAGGAATGAGCCGACCCGACCACTTCTCCACCACTTCCCTGCTGGCCTGGGCGGCGATGCGCTGGATCACACGGGGTATAAATTTGGCAATCACTTCTTTCTCCACCAGCTCGCGGCTGATGTCCACCCCGGCGGCACTGGCGGCCGCAATCCATAGTTCCGCGGTTTCTTCTTCCGTGTTGAATTCGAAACCGTACAGCAGGCTGAGTTTCTGAATAGTGCGCAGGGTCACGCCCGACAGGATTCCCAAGTCGGGAACGATGGTGATGAGGCCGCCCAGGCCAAATCCGGCGCCTTCGGCCGCGGCAACTTTCATCCCGCTGCGGATCACCCGGTGCGCCAGGTCATCAAGCTGGCCGACCTCTACGGAATAAACGCCTTGAAAGTTAGTGATCGGGAGGCCATACGCGGCCCGCACCTGCAGCAGGAATTTCGACGGATCCACCTTGACGGTTTCATAAGCGCGCTGGAAGCCGCGACGCAAGCCGTCCTCGACCCGCCGTCGCAACCATGTTTTTCGCTCCTGCTCTACCATGAACTTCAACCATATCGCAGATGATGGCTGTGGGGAAGATTACGTTTGTTGTGTGTGGCGCGGGCGCCCTCGCCCGCGAGACTGTCGATCATTCGACGGTCAAGGCATGTTTTCAAACGCAGTGAGGACAATGTCCACTTGGCCTTCCACCGAGTGTGAGGCTGCCGGCGTTCAGGCGGGCGAGGGCGCCCGCCCCACAAAGGCTACACGAGCGGGACGCTCGCGCCTACATTCCATGTGCTACGATCAATTACCGCATGCCAACTGGAAAATTGCACATCGTACCCCTCGGCGGCCTGGGCGAGTTCGGGATGAACTGCATGGCCATACGCTGGGGTGACGACATCATCGTCATCGACGGCGGCCTGATGTTTCCCGAAGCCGAGCTGCTGGGCGTCGATATTGTTGTCCCTGATATTTCCTATCTGACCGAAAATCGCCAGAAAGTGAAAGGCATCATTCTCACCCACGGCCACGAAGACCACATCGGCGCGCTGCCCTGGATTCTCAGTGAGTTGAATGTGCCGGTCTGGGGCACGGAGTTCACCCTGGCGTACGTGGAAGATAAGCTCGAAGAGCACGGCCTGCTCGACGGCGCCGACCTGCGCGAGATCCGTCCGGGCGAGGGTTTCAAGATTGGACCCTTTACCATCCACCCCATTCAGGTCACGCATAGCCTGGTGGATTGTGTGGCTCTGGCCGTTCACACTCCGCTGGGGGTGATTATTCATACCGGCGATTTCAAGGTCGATCCCACACCGACGGACAACCGGCTGTTCGATCTGCACGCCTTCGCCGAGTACGGCAAGACCGGAGTGCTGGCGCTGTTCCAGGACTCGACCAACGTGGAGCGCAAGGGCTACACGCCCAGTGAGCGCGCGGTGCGACGCAAATTTGACGAAGTCTTCGCGCACACCAAGCGCCGGCTCTTCATCTCGTGCTTTTCATCCTCGATCCACCGCATCAAGCTGGTGGTGGAGATGGCGTGGCAGCACGGGCGGAAGGTAGCGTTCGCCGGGCGTTCGATGAACAACTCCGCGGAGATTGCCGAGGATCTCGGTTACATCGAAATTCCAGAGGGCCTGCTGATCCATCCCGGCGAGATGAAGAACTTTCCGCCAGAAAAAGTTTGCGTGCTGATCAGCGGGACCCAGGGCGAGCCCATGTCGGCGCTCTCCCGCGCCGCGGTGGACAACCACAAGCACGCCAAGATCGAAAAGGGTGACACCGTGATGCTCTCGTCCCGGATCATTCCGGGCAACGAGAAAGCCATCTATCGCATGATCGATCACCTGTTCCGGCGCGAAGCCCACGTCATCTACGACGACGGCTCGTCGCCGCCGGTGCACGTCAGCGGCCACGCCAGCCAGGAAGAGCTGAAGCTGATCATCAACCTGGTGAAGCCGAAGTATTTCATCCCCATCCACGGCGAGTACCGTCAACTGAAGCTGCATGCCGAGATGGCGGCGGCGATGAAAGGGTCGGTCGGGAACGTGATTCTGATCGAGAGCGGCGACGTCCTCGAGTTCGACGAACTGGGCGCCCGCAAGGCGGGTCGCGTCAATGTAGGCAGGGTCTGCATTGACTCGGGATCGCGTACTGACGTGGTGGAAGACCTGATCGTCAAAGACCGGCGGCATTTGAGTGAAGATGGCATCGTGCTGCCCATCATCGCCATCAACAAGCTCACCGGCAAGGTGGAAACTTCGCCCGAAATCGTGACCCGCGGATTCTCTCCGGGAGAAGACGGCTTCGACGACGGGGCCCGGCAGATCGTGATGCAGACCCTGGATGCTTCCAGCGCCGAGGAAAAGGCCG
>JBARIF010000415.1:0-5898 GCA_049799615.1 Terriglobales bacterium | reverse complement strand
ACGTGGCACTGCTTGAAAAAACACCCCCCGCAGCCCCAGTATTCATGCGGGTCTGAGAGGCCAATTCAGCTAAAACAAGGCTGTCTGCCGTCGTACGCTTGCGCCTTTTTGCCGCCGCTGCCGCCCCCTTGCAGTTTGAGGAGCAGAAAAGGCCCCTTCCGGTGACCACGGCTGCCTTGCGCTTGTACGACCGGAGACACTTCGAACCGAGAGCACAGAGCCTCTCGGGCGCGGCCTCTGGCTGGACGGGAGCAAAGACCTTGTCTTCGTCAGTCGGGTATCCGTGCGTATCGTGATCCCCGAGATAGAAGATCGTAATATTCTTGTGGACTTCGAGGAGGTCTTTCGCGGTCTGGTGGACGGCTGTAAAACTGTTGAACCCGTGGAGCGGACGAAAGACGATCTGGTTCTTTTCACAGGTGTCCGCGAGGATGGAGACGACCGCTTCTTTCTCGACCCATAACTCGACGTACGCACTCTGATCGTCCCAACGGTCAGTCTCGTAAAAGTAGGCCGCACTCGCGGCGTAATCTTCTATTGAGCGCCATGTCGGGACTCGTCGTGGTTTCCTGCCGCCGTCAACGATCTTATCGAGAAGCGTGACCGGGATATCTCCATCCCAGCGTGCCGCAGTCATCTTGGTGATGAGGGCCGAATAACTCTTGGCACTGTTGTCAATGACGCCTTTCGAGATGAGTTCGTAGTAGAGACGCCGGAGGGTCAAAGGGTAGTGACTAGCCGCGAGGATGTCCCGCACCGTCTTGATCATCTCGACCGTCTCTTTCCCTTTGCCTCTGCCCATTTCTTCTCCCTGCCGTTCTATTTCTGTTCAAGACCAAAAATAAAAAACCCAGACCGAAGGCGTCTGGGTCGTCGGTCGGGATGAATGGGTTTGTTGGGCTTTCATCTGCCCATTTTCAAGATATACGAGTATCTACCTAGTTGTCAATAAGTATTTCTCGGTAGCTTATATCCCTTTACACGGTCGCGCCCGGGGTGAGATTATGAGGTATGGCTTATACCGAAGAGAAAATTCAGACGAGTCTTTGGCACTGTGTCTGCGAACGCTGTGATCATCATTGGGACAGCGTTGGCAGCCAACCGCCGGTGAGTTGTGGCCGCTGCAAGTCGGCCTTCTGGAACCGACCGAAGAATCCGACGTTGGCGTCCCGGCTGAGATCGACTGCCGTTCCGGTCGGAGTAGGGAAAGTCAAGACGGCGGCTGCCGCGCAAGGAAGGTTCTTCCGCCGCCAGCCTGAAGCCAAGAGCAAAGTCGAGCAGTCATCTTAGCCCCGTATATCCGATATATTGCCTGCCCGATCCGTTGGAATCGGCCTACCGTCAATAAAATCCGTCGGAGAAAATGCCTGTTTTACAACTCGTCAATAGCGACGAGACCCGCATAAACACTAGGGGCTACGCACCTTCTCAAAAGGTTGGAAAATTTTTGGGGCAAAAACGGGAAGAGACGTTGCCAACCCTAGTCACTCCCCCTTATAACTTCCGCAAAAGAGGACTCAAGGGACGTTAGGGGTGTCAGGCGTGTCAGGAGTCAGGAACATTGGCCAAGTCGTTGAAAATAAAGGCAGATACGTTTGGCTTGACCGCGCCGCGCCCCGGCGGTGGTCGCCCGGTGGGGTTGGACGGCGGGCCGTCGCCCGGATTTAACAATCCTTTTTCAGGGGTATCATTCAGCTTCACGTCGCTTGCCAAACAGATGTCCTGACCCGAAATCAGTGTTTACCTTTTGGTCATCAAGATCACGAGTCGATTCGACTAATCGTCCGCAACCTACTGATTCTTATGTTAGTTATCTCGTTCACTTTACTTTCCCTGAAAGTACAGTGCGGTCGGGCCGCTGAAAAGCGTGTCAGGATTTACAGGATGTGTGCCCAGCGCTGATTTTTCGTTCACTATCGCTCGGGCGCTCTGGCGTAGCCCACAGGTTGCGGGGTGACTACACGGGAATGAGGGCCGCGTGATTCAGCGTGGCCTTCCGGAGGGCCGATCTTGCCCAGTGCTGCCTTTGGGCCGCCTCTAGCTCGCAAAGCTGGCAGACTTGGCGGGGTGTATCGCGTACACTAAAGTCTCTTGCAATAACCTATCGTTAGGTTATACTGAATACATGATCTGTCCCCACTGTCACAAGCGAATCTCACGCAAGCAGGTTGCCGCTGCGATGGGCCGGATCAGGACGGATCGCAAGGCAAAGTCATCAGCAGAGAACGGCAAGCTGGGCGGTAGACCACGGCTCAGATCGGGATCGGAGCGCACATGAATCACCTAGAAAGGCATGAAGTGTTGGCGGTCTTGAAAGTCGCCCGGGAGCATTCCGAGTTGGACTGGCTTCTCTTCACATTCCAGTACATCCACTCGCACAGGATCAGCGAAGTCCTGACGCTAACCCCGAAGAATTTTGACGGTGGGTTCTGTACCGTCCAACGATTGAAAGGCTCGCTAAAGACAATCCAGCCCCTCGTCACTCATGAAGAGCCGCTGCTCAATGAAAGACCAGCGATTGACGCGCTACTCAGACGGCTGCGACCTGATGAACGGCTGTTCGGGACGCTGACGAAGCAGAATGCGAATTACCGATTTGCTAAATACGCGAAGCAGGCCGGACTCCCGAAACACAAGCGACACACGCACTGCCTGCGTCACAGCCGTGCGATGCACACGATCAAGACGGCGGGGATTGAGAACGTCCGCCAACTTTGCGGCCATGCCAGCATTGCCAGCACGGGATATTACTTGAAGGTCAGCGATGCCTCTGCATGGGCAGCTTTGGGTTCTGGGGCAGGCTTATGATGGGCTAACGAGCGACTGACTAGAACCTCATGCCGCCACATACAAATTTGATCTTCATGGTCTCTGATCCGAAGAACTTTCGAGATGCCAGCAAAGAAACTGAAGAGCAGTTCACCGAGCGTCGTTGCCGGGAAGATCGGATCGAACGGCTGTGGAATCGCACGACGCTCTTCGAGACGACCCAATGAAGTGTAGTAGCTTGAACTCGACCTTGAACTCGACCTTGAACTCGACCTTGCGGACAACCTTGGCGACAACCGACGTATCGGACACAGACTGGTATCCGAGTGGGGGGGGTGAGTGTAATTGATGTTTCACCAACTACGATTCGTTCTGCAAAAATTGTTCGGCGTCTCACGGCCTCCGAGCTGATCTTTTAGGCCTCCCGAAACAGGAAGAATGCCATGCCAAACGCGATTATCGCCAGTGCCCAAAAGGCAGGTGAATGCACAACATAAGTCGCGCCGCCTGCCACGGCGATCAAACCAGTTGTTCCTCGTTCCCGAGCGGCTGATGTGGCCTTCATATGAATCCAAGTGAGAAAGCAGAGATAGGTGATTGCGGAAGCGCAAAGTCCGGCCAAAATTGGTTTCGAGTAGGCCATGCGCGGATTGTACGCCCGCGTCAGTGAGTGTAATCGCGATTTTTCGTCAACTGAAAGTTGCTTCCTTGTGTGCAGCACCAGTAGACACCTGTAAAAAGGGGGCCGAACGTGGCGGGCCCCCAGTCGAGAATTGTCGATGGCTTCACACACGCCATATCATTTTAAGTCGCTGATTCGTTGAAAATGCCACGGCTTTTTCGGGGGCGGGACATCGCCGTGCTGATCCACAAGAGGCATTACTTCAGCTTCATTCTTACCAGTCAACTTAAAGCTGAGCGAAATAGGATCGGCGACGTTCGGGCCATCCGCAACCTTGAGCAATAGTTCTTGCCCCGAGGCATGTGTGTCGAAGATCATGTCTTGGGTAGTTTCGTCGGTACCCGGGATGAGTTCCCCGTCAGCCAACAACGCGACTCGTGTGCTATGAACTGAGGTTCCACCAAGCACACCGTCCTTCACCGCCATTCGTAGGGTGAAGAAAGCCCGGCCTTTGTATTTGCATTCCCACGTTCCGGCGAACTGCTTCAGGTCAGTCGCGTTTTCGGCGGCTAGTTTCAAAGAGAAGGCTGATATTCCAAGGGCCGCCGCACCCGCGAGATAGACAACCAGGATTCTCACTGTGCGTGCCCACTTCGTACTTGCGGTCGTTGTTTTGAGAATGTTCACAATTCGCTCCTCCAAAGTGTTCGTGTCAAACAGCCCTAGTGCATACGTTGACTGCGACTGACCTCCCGAAAGCACAGACTGTGCGAGATGAAGCAAGGAACGTGCGTAGTGAGCGCCGGATGGCAGCATGCGTGCGGCCATTTCGTCGCACGCTAACTCTCGGGTGTGTCCAATTCGTGATCGTATGAATGCGGTGAAGGGATGAAAACACACTGCAACGTGCACGATCTCGTAGAGTAAGTTGAGTATGAAATCGTGCCGCCGAACGTGCGCGAATTCATGCGACAAGACAGAAAAAAGATCGTCTTCGGTCAATTCGTTCGCGAAGAAGTTCTCTGGCAGCAGAAGCACGGGTCGTCGAAAACCCACGGTCGAGGGAATGGTCAGTTCATCCGAACAGAGTATCGGCACAGCACGAAGCTCAAATGCTTGTAGGCAACGTTCCGCGACCTGCAAAAGAGGTTTCGGGACTTCACGCTCATAGGCACGCCGACGAATGGAATGTGTGCCGTACAGAATCCACACAAGCCGCGCGGTCGCATACAACAGCAGCGCCGCAAAGATCCATAGCAGCACTCTTGAGAAGAGTGGCGGGACAGAAATTGAACGACTCAGGGAGTGGAGTGGTATCGACAATCCTCTCGCTGAGGAATTCGGAGACACTCCCAGATGGGACTCTACAGTCTCGGCGGCGACATTCGTTCCGGCACTGTGCTGAATCAACACAGTCGCGAGAGGAATCACGAGACAAGCAAGCAGAGCCAGAACCCACACCCTGTGTGCGTATCGAGAGGGCATCCGAGACAGCAGTTTTGCACTCACAAACGCGAGAATCGTGATCGCGGTGATCTGCCAAATCCCATTGAGCAAAAATGTAGTGCCCCATTGGCGAATGTCACTCATGTTCTTCTTCTCGATTCTCTTGCGTGTGCTCTTCAATTAACTGCTGCAACTGCGCAAGCTTGTCGCCATCGAGTTGGCGGCTCTTGACTAAACTCATCAGCAAGTCCTCGACAGATCCTCCAAACATGCGATCAAGCAGGTCACCCAGAGCCTCGCGTACAGCTTTCTCACGGCTTAACACCGCGCGATACTCGTAAGCCTTGCCGACCAGTCTCCGTTTCACCTTTCCCTTGCGCTGGAGTATGTTCAGCATCGTCTGAACAGTCGTGTACGCTAGGCGCTCACCGGGTAACTTCTCTTGCACTGCCTGCACATTGCCAGGCCCGCTTTTCCAAAGAGTCTTCATGATGTGGAGTTCAAGCGGTGTAAGTTGTGTTTTTGGCTTCTGCACGTCCGCTCTCCTAAGCGGTTAGGACATTAGCAATCCCAGCCTCGCCTTGTCAACTAAAATCTTAGGAGGACAAGGCGACATTCCGGGATAAGGTAAGGAAGAAACGCTCCAGAAACACTCTGCAAGATCTGCTTGGCTGAGACGGAAGCAACCTGGTGTGGAGTGCGTCGCAAGTTCCTGACAAATTTGGCATAAAGCGCATTTTGTTCAGGGCGACGGCAGATCGGAAGCGGTCAATTGGCGTAATCAGGCGTGGGTGTTGAAAAAGTCACCGTGATTAGCAAGCGGAGTGGTGGCAGAAGCGTGGTACAAGGAAGAAATCCTAGCCATGCTCTGTTGGGATCACCATTCTCGGAGGCCTGCTCATCATGATGGGGCAACATGCTCGCTCGGAAGCGTTGTTCTACTACTTCCGTCTGGACGATCAAGTTCCTGAGACCCATCTGCTGCGGCTGATCGAAAGGCACATCAGCTTTGCCTTCGTGCGGGAAAAGCTGAAAGATAGTTACAGCGAGACCGGCCGGCC
>JBARIF010000414.1:0-3758 GCA_049799615.1 Terriglobales bacterium | reverse complement strand
CCCTTCCAGGTCTCGCAAAAGCTGCGAGACTTGGGGCACCCGGCTAAATCAGAAGAGTGACCAGACCCGTAGCCACGAGCGCCCCCGCCCACAGCAAGTCGAAGTTGAACCATGCCTTCCGTAGAAGCGCCAGGCCGAGCTTGCGATAGACCATCCAGGCCACCATCCCGGTGACTGCCAGATAGGCCAATGTATGCACACCAGTGGCCAGCATCCCGGCCAGCGGGCTGGCAGCCGCCGCTACTCCAGAAGACATGTGATTGTGTCCTGCCATTCCACCCTCCGCTTCGACCGTGCTGCTGCCCAGCAGCACCGGCACCACCATCAGGCCGGCACCGTGCGCCGACGCCATCAGAAACGACCAGAGGGTCAGGTCGCGGAAGCTCACCTGCATACGGACCCAGCGCGGGTGCCAATGCCGCACCAGGCAAAAGATTCCGAGGCCGATCAGGATTGCGGCAACGAAGTAACGAATCGCCGCCAACGGCAACGTCATACCAAGAAACACCGCCGCCAGCACTACCATGCCGATGGCCAGCGCGTGGCCGAACGCGATAGGGACGAGCGCCTTGGCGACTGCGCTCCCTTTTTGCTCCTGCATCCCCAGCGCCACCGCGAAGAGCCAACCCATTCCGGGGTTGAGTCCGTGGTAGGCGCCGAGGAGCAGCATCAGCCACAGCGCAGTCGAAGTGAGGCCAGCATGCGTCATTTCGCGTCCGAGAAGCAATAGGAGTCCGACGAGGCGTCGCCTCCTTCCAGCCGGAGTTGATGGGCGCGTACCCCGTCGAACTCGACAAAGAATTGTTCGTCAAGTTTCATCCCGCCTTTGGGATTGGCATCGATTTTCACCATCCAACTCTTGACCCCGTCGGGATAAAACTGTTCGTCCCAGGGTGAGTAGAGCGAGTTGGTAAAGTAAACGCGCTTGCCGTCGCGGCTGATCTCAACCATCTGTGGACCGCCGTTCAGCGCCTGCGCCGGCTTCTTCGGATGAGCTGCCCGGCGCACAATGCCGCCGAGGTGGATCGAACCAGTTTTCTTTGGGTTCGCCGGATCGGAGACGTCATACTGAATGAACTCACCCGTACCCCAGCATGAAACATAGAGGAAGCGGTCATCGAGTGAGAGATTGATGTCGGTGACCAAAGGCGGCACCGCCTTGAAGCCCTTGAGCAGCGGCGGCAACTTCTCCGGATCGGCGGGCTCGGCGGGGATTTCAATCACCTTGCGGACCGCCCATTTACTGTTCTTGCTGCCGTCCTCGCGATACCACATCCAGATGGAGGCCGAAAGATCTTTGAGGGAGACGACCACACCGACGAATCCGAAAGTCTTCTTGGGATCGTGCGAGGGCCGAAGTTCGAGCACCATCTGTTGCTCCGCGCCCAGATCAATTTCCTGCAGGTGGCGACGCTTGTCCAGGTCCCAGATGTGCAGTTTGTGGCCGTACTTTCCGGCCAGCAACAACTCCGGGTTGATGCCGTCCTTCACCATGTTCGGCGTACCCCATTCGGAGGTGATCATGGTGTCGTGTCCGAGGTGCCACCAGAAGTCGTAGGCCAGGCTCTGCGGGCCATGGTCCTTTTCCCAGGGTCCCTTCAGCTCGAAGGTGTTGGCATCCATCAGGAAGATGCCGCCGGGACCGTCGCCGCTGGCCGAACCGAGCGCGCTGCCATAGATCCCGTCGGGGCCGCAATGAATGGTGTGGGGCGAGGTATAGCCCGTCTTCCTGATAAATTCTTCGGGCTCGATGATCTTCACGATCTTGGGTTGATTAGGATCGGCTTTCGTATCCAGGATGTGAATCCGGGAGGACGCGATGCCCGGCACAACCAGGTAACGACGCTCCATGTGCGGATGCGGCGCCTGCGGGCAAAGGCACGCGCTGCAGGCGTTCCATCCGAAGTGGTGCAACTCGTTATCGTCGTTGGGAAAGTCCACCTGGCCAACGAACTGGCCATAGGCTGAGGATCGCGGGTCAACGTTAATGACCCCCATCGCGTCGCGCTTTCCACTCTTGCCGACGTTGAGCATAGTGACATAAGCAATGCGTTCCGGCGCGGCCTGCATGGCCAGACCTGCCGAGGGGTAAAAAGTTGGATCCGGCATCAGCGAGGTATTCATAAGTCTCCTTTAGGGAAGAGTTACGGCGCAGGGTCCGCCCGGCCAATGCTTCACACAATGTGATTCAGTCACAAAGGGCGATCCCAAAGAACCGCCACGGAAAGAATCCAAAAAGCTGTGGGAAATGCCGGAACGACAGGGCCTGCCAAAATCCGCAATCCAGCCACCGAGCCAGGCTGTCTGCGGGACTCTTCGGTGAGGGTAAGAATAACTCGCAAGACGGTCCCGGGCTAGGGGTGAAGGCCGGTTTCTGAATTTCGGGTTTCCAGCCCGGATGCCTGCGAACCTCAGGACGCTGGAAGCGGTCAGTCATGCGCTAGGTTGACAAGTGACAATTTACACTTTACACTTGATTTCGTGCCGGATGATCAGAAGCTTCAAGCATCGCGGTCTCAAGCGGCTCTATGAGCGCGCAGACCGTAGCGGGATACGTCCCGATTTGCGTGAAGCGGTTGAAGACATTCTCGCCCGGCTCGACGAAGCCGAGACACCCCAGGCCATGAGCCTGCCCGGTTATCGACTGCATCCCTTGAAGGGCGGGCTGCGGGGCTTCTGGTCGGTGACGGTACGGGCGAACTGGCGGATTATCTTCCGCTTTGAAGGCACGGATGCGTTTGAAGTTGAACTGACCGATTACCACTAGGCACCAATGAGCAAGGAACCAGGAATATGCCGATGAAAAACCCGCCGCACCCTGGACGCAGTATTCGAACCGCGTGTCTTGAACCTCTGGGCCTCTCTGTCACGGCAGGAGCCGAGGCCCTTGGTGTCACCCGGCAGACACTCAACAACGTCATCCACGGCAAGTCGGGAATCAGCCCCCAGATGGCGATCCGCCTTTCGAAGGCCTTTGGCAGCACACCGGAAACGTGGCTGAGGATGCAGCTTGCCTACGATCTGGCGCAAGCCAGAAAAGGCGAAAGGAAGATTAAGGTCCGTCGCCTGAATGTGCTCCAGGAACTGCACGCAGGATGATAACCGCCTCTCGGCTAATCAGGTTAGTCCCCGTTTCTTAACCCAACCCGGCGTGAATGCCGAGACCTTCGGCGGCCTTGCGGAGTCGCTGATCTCTGGTCCACAGAAGAGTGGGGGGACTGATCAGGACGGAAGCGATCAGGTGTGCGTCAATCAGGCCAATGCCCAGGCCATACAAACGACGAGCCTCGATGGTCAGGCGCACTTCGCTCAGTTGCGCCATTCGCACCTGCGGCAAAAAGTCCAGCAGAGCGAGCGTCGTGGTTCGGTCTTGCAGAGATCCAAGTGCAAGCTCCGCAATGACGAAAGGATGGGTCACAACCTGCCCCCGGTCAAGATGTTTGCGCATCACCGTATTTCCGGAGCGGAAGTGGTCGATCCATATGGAGGTATCCGCGAGAATCAATTCGTCCGCCCTCTGCGGCGTGGAATAGCTTTCAACGCAGGCATGGTGCTTCCGAGGGACGCCAATCTGCGGGCGCTTTCCCGTTCGATGAGGGCTTTGAGAGCTTCACGAATCAGCGCCGTTTTCTCCGCCACCCCGGTGAACTCCTGGGCGATGCGTACCAAATCGTCATCCAGCGCAACCGTTGTTCGCATATAGACTCCAGGCACTCATTATAGCATCAGATGATGCCATTATTTGTGCATTCCAGAGT
>JBARIF010000413.1:0-2940 GCA_049799615.1 Terriglobales bacterium | reverse complement strand
AATCAACTTGAACGGACATCAAAGCGTTCTGGCTGGCTTCGAGGTTCTCTCTTCTCCAAGTTAACAATCTGCTATCCGTCCGCCTCAAATGCAAACTAGCAACTCACTGAGGAGCGAGACACTATGAACGAAGTAAAAACAACCGTAACAACGTTTCAGTTTCGACTGAACGGGCTCATCATTCCTCTTCTCAAGGTGCGCCCTGTCGCAATCGACGGAATCACGGATCATTGGGAACTTGTCGCTTGCCACGACAAGCTCGGCGAGTTCGCGATTGACGACAATGATGGCCTCGATCCCGCCCTCACTCCATTTGTGTTGGAACTGCGGGACGTGACCATCCCGCCGATTGAGCGTAGATTCCTTCCAAACAAGGGGTGGAAGCGTATGACAACGAAGGAGTGCATCGCGATGCTGGAATCTGCTGGCGTAATTGGCACGCCCTGAGAGAATCGCTCCTGTTGGTGCCCAAGGATACACTTCATTGATGCTCGCCATTTCTCCTACTGATCGCGTCTTCATCCTCACTGGAGCAGGGGTTAGCGCCGAGAGCGGGATACCGACGTTCCGTGGCGTGGGCGGGCTTTGGCGCAACTACCGGATCGAAGAGGTCGCCTCGCCCCATGCTTGGACCCGTGATCCTCGGCTGGTATGGGAGTTCTACTCAATGAGGCGGCGGGTTGCCGCAGAAGCCAAGCCGAATCCGGCTCACTTCGCGCTGGCAAAGCTCGAACAGAAATTGCGGGATCGCGTGTTCCTCTGCACCCAGAACGTAGACGACCTGCACGAGGAGGCGGGAGCGGTGCGCGTCGTCCACATGCACGGCGAATTGTTTAAAAGCCGCTGCGATAGGTGCATCCGACCGCCATTTCACGACATGACCACCTACGATCCTCCAGCGGAGCTTCCTCGGTGCGAGTGCGGAGGTCGCATTCGACCGCATATATGCTGGTTTGGCGAAATGCCTTTCGAGTTGGATCGAATCTTCCGCGCACTCGACCAATGCACGATGTTCATGGCGATTGGAACTTCGGGCGTGGTCGAGCCAGCCGCGAGCTTTGTGGTGCACGTGAGTGGTCGTGCCCGAACGATCTACGTGGGAGAGGAAGAACCCGCGAACGCATCCGCGTTCACCGAATGCCATTTGGGGAAAGCAGGGGAGATTTTGCCCGACATTCTGAACGAAAATTGAATTGAATTCAACCTTCCTTCTTGAATGCAATGCCGCGAGCCTCTTGGGTAAATACGCGGAAGCCGAGAATTCGCCCACCTTAGTCCCGGTCGAAAACGAGCCTTCCGAGGTCGCCAGCATCGAATTCTAGGGTCAATTTCTGAGGCGGGTTCTCCCTGTTCCGGGCATTTTGAGCGTAATGACGAACTTATGCCAATCGACTGTGTGTTCTGAGATTAGAGAGCTTCCGCGTTCTCTTAGGATATCCGCTCAGCAAAATGATGCCACGCTGCGCTTGGAGCGATGACCAATATTACGAACTGCTGATAAGCGTACAACCCAACTGTCATTGCAACCGTGAGGAATCGAATCCGTTTCTCAATCAGGTAGTCACCGGCGATCGGCGCGAGGAGGAAAAAGTTGCTGAGAATTAGAAACGCAGCGCCAATCGCTGCGGGCGACCAAGTACTGGGAATGTGCCCGAACAGGTGCGCGATCGGCGCAGGCATGAGCGTGATATTCGCAAACAGCATGAGCCGTTTGTGGACCTGTGGCCTGCGACGATAGCCAATTGCCGCAAAAGCGAGAGTGATGAACGCAAGCAGTGAGGAAAGGTTGAATACTGATAAAGTGGGAGCGTCCACAGACGTTTCCCCGTTAGGGTGAGGGTCGATGTGCAGATCGCCACTCAAATCGAACCCGCGCCGGACCATGGCAGTCGTCGTGGTGAAGCCTAAGGGGATCATCAATGCCAGAAGCACGACGGAGGTCAGGCCGAGCTTTCGGTGCCAAACCACGCGTCGGTTTGCGATCAGCAGACTTTGAGCCAGATAGAGAAACAGCCACATGAAGTACACGATCCCATGTACTCCGGCGAGCAGAGTGAGCGGAGCGCGTCTCGTAGCAGGTTGAATGATCGCGGGGAGGAATCCGGCAATTGATGTGGCAATCATCACCAACGCCATTCCGACGAAGAACCACCGACCGGACCGTCGTGCAACAGGTTCGGCGTCGGTCTTGGATGAGTAGATTTCTGCTGGCGACTTGTTTTGCATGGGGAGACGTTAGGCCACAAGGTTTTACGCTGTCAAGGATGGCTCAAGCGTTGCCATCAGGCGATTTCACTCTTTGACCCGGTACCATCATGGGGTCTAGACGGGAAGTCCCATGCAGGAAACGTGCAAAACTGCACCATTCCACGATTTCCGGACCCTGCCGCCCGGCTGGTTCGGAAGGGGTCGAATTTTAATACTGTTTTATGCGACCTTTCGCCCCCTGTTTTGCCTCGGCGATTGATGGTGAGCCAGCATACCTTTTGACCACTCGAAACTGATTCTCACTAGGGCAGCCCAATGCGGCGCACGAGTTTTTCAAATCGCGGATCGGATCGGATGTTGTCCCACGTCGGGTCTACTCGGATAGTGGTCACAAAACCCGAACGCTCATCGATCGCCTTGCTGAGCCACGCAAGAGCCTGATTCTTGTCACCAAGAAACGAGTAACCTGCGGCAACCCTAAAAGGATCGTAATTTCCAGCGGAAGAGTCTTGTCCAATCTGAATCATCGTTCGCAGAGCCGTTTGGAAACCCCCACGTTTGTAGCTCTCCCCTATTGTGCTTGCTTGTTGCGCCCTGCCTTCCAATTTAAATTGTTGCTGTAATGCTGCAATCGCTTCGCCATACATCGATTTTGCGACGTACACGTGAAAGAGGTTAAAGTAAGCGATTGGGGAGTTCGGGCTGATCTCTAACGACTTTTGCCACTGTTCC
>JBARIF010000412.1:0-6204 GCA_049799615.1 Terriglobales bacterium | reverse complement strand
GGTCAGCTGAAATTGAAGAGTCGGTACGTTCGAGGGCGAGACGCCCTCGAGACAGCCGGCAAGATGCCGGCGGTACAAAAAGCAAATGCGCCGGCCGTCAATAGGCCGGCGCACCACATTTTGCTAGTACGGTTTGAAGTCCTGCCAGTAGGTCAGGTTGACTACGTCCTGCAACATCGGTGTTCCTGGAGGCAACTTGGCCGGGTCCAGGAATGCCGAGTCGAAGTAGTAGTTACGGGGAGGCGGACCGTAAACCAGGTTGCAGCACTTGTAAAGACCGGTCGCGTACTGAGAGTAGAAAAGGCTGACCAGCGACCCCCGATAGAAGAGCCCGCCGGATCCGCCCCAGGACTCGATATAGCGCAGGAAGTTATGCACCCCGCCATCGGTTCCAAAGTCCTGAGCGGTGCCCGCAGGCTGCGGGAAGTTGATGTTCTTTCCCGCTGCGATTGCCAGCCGGTAATAGGTAGGCGTATTCGGTGCTCGCCCCCCCACATTCAAAGGGTTCAGCATGCTGTTCTCGTCGGACCAGTTATTCGACAGCAAAGTCACGGCATCAGAGATGACGGCGGCGGCCGAATGGTTGATGTCCGCAACCACGGCTGGTGGAGGATTGCCCCAGAAAGGATCGGTATTGTCGGAGTTGTAATTTCCCTGGATGTAAACCGGGTTCTCCGACGCGACCGTAAAGCCGCCCAGACCGGTATCGGGACGGACGGGCAAGTTGCCCAGGCTCCCATCCACCAGTTTCAGCACGTGGCGCGCGCCGGTCACGATGTTCTGCCGGCCGCGAGTGGAGCAATTTACGTTGACGTAGGGATTGTTGTTCGTTCCTACCCGTTGACCGTATCCGACATCGACTGCGCCCCAGCGCTCAACCGTGCCGTTCTGATCGACGTCCTCAGCTGCCTCCATAACTCCGTCCGGAGTTCCGGTGGGCGAGGCCGAATTGATGACGTCTTCGAACCCATATTCTCCCGAAGTGATGTTTCCATTGTTGGGATCGGGCTGCATGCCGCGGCGGTCGGAGAAGTACACCAGGTAGCCGTTCTGGCTGCTGTACGAGACCAGTGGCCCGCTTCCACCGGGGACGGTACCCAGCAACCATTTACGGAAGTTGCCTACGTCGAATTCAACCGCGTTCATGATGCCGTTGACATAGCACGCAGGATTGGCCATGCCCGCTGGGGCCACGTCGCGCGGAAAGCCCTCGCGTGGATCGTAAAAGTTGATCGGGTACCAACTGTATTGAGTGGCGCCCACAGCCTCGGAAATATTCTTGGGATTATCGGCGGCGGTTAAGGTGCCGCTGGCATCCCGATCAGCCTGCTGCTGGAAGATCAGAATGGCATTCGGATGCACTGGATTCGACCCGGCTCCCCCTCCCACCGGCTTGGTCGGAGAAACCAGTCCCCGGGCAAAACCAAGCTGTAGCCACTCATTCGTTATCCCGACCCAGGCGCCGGCCGCGTTTTGATACTCCACACGCAACCAACCGTCAACCAGGTTCCACGGGCTACCGGGGGCGGGATTTCCGATGCAGGGAGATAAAGTCGGCGCTCCCCCCACTGGCCATCCTGCATCGCCTTGCCCAGAAGACGCCATCGCGAACCGGGTGGTTCCCGGCCCTCCGCCTCCAACTGCCACTACATTGACCGCCAGACCTTGTGGGGATGCCACACAGCCGCCGGCGGTCAGATCGACGTCTCCTGGCAGAAGGCCTGGCCGCTCGGGATGCAAATCAGCCTGAGTGCTGGCCAGCAGAATGCGGACGTTGGCCTTGTTGTACTCGCGCGACGAGCCCGTGGACGAGGTCGGCGCTTCGCCGAGCGGAGCTTTACGGATAATCGCAATCTGTTGCGCCGCGCCGTTGGCGCCCTGCACGAACGGAAGGGTCAGCGGCTGCACCGACAGCGAAGTGTTATTGCCGATCCAGCCGCCAAACTTGGTAGGGGAAACGGTTGTCGAAGTGTCCTTCCAGGTCGCGATATTGGTCTGCACGCCGGCAGCAGGAATACCGCCGCTCCAGCTGGCCAGGGGCACGCTGAATTTCAGACAGTTCGGACTCGCGATTGCAGTGGCGATGGTGCCATCGCAGCCGTGGTTCTGGTTGAGCACATAAACGTCCCCCGTATAGTTGGCATTGGTCAGGAAGTTGTTGGCCAGGCGGTCGCGGAGAATCTCCCCCACCGCCGTAACCTTGTCGTCCAGTACCAGACTTTTGCCGTTGCCCTCAGCCAGGAACAGATTGCCGTTGGTGTGCACCCGCCCCGCAAAGTTGAAGTCGGGGCCGGCGAAGTAACTTAAATCGCTGTCGGAAAAAACACCGAACTGGAATACCGGGATGAGCGCCACTTCCACGCCCCGCGTCATATTTACCGACGCGCCGCCCGGGCGCGTAGCGCTGACTTTCAAGGTCAAGGGAACGATTTCCGCTGTGAGACCCGCGTTGGTTCCTGAGCTGATCACGCTGGTCGTGGCCTTCGGGTTGCCGTTTGCATCCGGAACCCAGGTCACGCTTTCCAAATAATTCATGGAACCGATCATCGCGTTGGTCGGCGGATTATTGGCCAGCGCCGTGAGCTGCGCCGGAGTGGGAGACTGCGATTGCTGGTAGAGCGCGGCCAGATTCGCCGTCAGCAGCTCCATGCCCGATTCGGCGCCGTAGTATGCCCGGTTGGTCTCCAGATCGTTGTTTCCAACCTGGCCCGCACCCTGGACCATAAACAGAAGACTCACCGCGATACCGGACAACAGCGCCAGCACCAGCAAACTCGCGATTAGAGTAAATCCCCGTGATCGGCCCTTAATGCTATGCATAATAGTGATCTCCCGAAAGCTGCGTCTCTCTCCTCACGAACGATTTCTAGTTGTAGCGGTCCTTGAACGACAGGCTGCGGGTGCTTACCGACGTCGTCAAAATCGTACTTCTGGACTTGTTGCCGTACGAGTTGATGGTCTGTCCCATCACCTGAATGTTCACTTTATTAATCTGGCTGGGGGAGAAAGGGGCCAACAAGGGGTTGGCGACACCAGAGCAGCCGGGACCGTTGGTCCCGTTGCACACGTCATACGTGACTTTGAGATTGATGATGTTATCGGCCACCGGCGCCGGCGCCTGGCCGTTGACCTGGCGCATCAGGCGCGGGGGTTGACTGGTGGCTGCGGCAGGAACTTCGATGAAATAAGTGACCGCCCATATGCGGGTACCGATGGTAGCGCCGCCGCCGATAATGGACAGGATGTTTCCCTTTGCCGCGCCCGTCTGGTTAATCTTCAGCGGATCTCCATTGGCGAAACTGATATCGGTGCTGGTGCCGGCCCCGGGCGCGATACCGGTGACCTCGCCAACCGCGCTGCCCTTATTGTTGGTGAACAGGATCAGGTCCCCTACCTGAATTCCGGTGGGGGATTGGATGGCCGGGAAGCCCGCGGGCGGAGCCGCCGGCGGGGTGAACGTGACTTTATCTCCCAACGGGTTCGCCGCCGGGATCGCGGTCGTGTACTGGTTCAGCGGAAAAGCGTAGTCAGCATATATGACGGTGATCGCGTCCGACGAGGTTCCGGTGGCCGCGATGGTGGCCGGCCCGCCCAGTTCAATGCCGTTGCCCGCGCCCGGGATAATCCCGTACATGAACTTGTTCGGATAGCCATTGTTGGCCAGCCATGCCTGGGCAGGATTCACGGCAAAGAGTGAGGCTACCGATCCGGCGCCGGCAGGCAACGACAAACCGCCGGAAGGCAGGCCAGAACCGGCCATGCTCACGTCCTTGGCGACAAGGTTCAAGGTGGCGCGAACGTTCTGCTGCATTTCCGAGGACTGGGTCACCAGCCGCGTCGCATCCATTCCGTTCTTGAACAGCTGCGTCGTGGCGGCCAGAACAATCAGGCCCAGAGCCATGGCGATCAGTAATTCCACCAGACTGAAGCCGCGGGTTTTTGATTGGGTGGATCTCATCGGTCTCCTCAACGGTACGAAGCAATCAAAGCCTGCACCTGATACGTCTTAAACCAGCCCTGCGGCACCGGGTAACGAACGCTGACGGTAATCTGTCGCACGTTGGGGTTTCCCGGCACGTTCGCAATCTGCACTTGTCGGGTGAAATTGCCCAAGTCAACCAACACGTCGGCGGAAGTGTTCGTGATCACGCCGCTCGCTCCCGGCAATCGGACAGGGACGGCGGCAACATCGTCGCCGGTGTTATCCAGACCGTCCGGACCTGCGTCCATCATGGGCGTGAATCCCACCTTGAATATTCCAGCGCCCGCGCCCACGTTCTGGATCTGGTTAAACGTGAGCTGACCGATTTGGCGCGCCGTATAAATGCTTTCGATAGCCTCTGCCGCCTTCTGGCGGGCGATGCTGTCGTTCTGCACCGCGGTAGTGTTCCCGATGGCCATGGCAAAGGTCGCCAATACCGCCAGCAGCCCAATCATCAGCACCACGATGGCGATGAGAGTTTCGAGCAGGGCAAATCCCTGTTGCTCGAGTTTCCTTGAAACCGGCATGTAGTTACTCTTGCTCATTGTTGGAACCATTTGGGGCCTCCTGCACTAGACAGAAGGCGCCATCCTCGAATTCTTCCAGTTGTCCCGTAGAGAGTGACGGCGCGCGAACTATACAGATCTCCGGGCCGCGTCACGTACACAATCCCACTGTTCCAGTTTCCGTTCACGTCGTGCGCCGAACCGTCGGGCATGAACATGACCTGGTTCTTGATGCCGCCGCCAGCCACGCCTTGGTCGAAATCGATGGCCACGGCGGCATTGCCAAACCCATCGGGCACGGTGGCCGCAGCGTTCGGCAATCCCACCTGCACTGCCATTTGCATGTCGGTGGGCAGCTGATAGGCGGAAATCTGCACGGCTGCGGAGAGCGCGGTTCCGGCATCCCAGCGAAAGATCTGGACGCTTTTCGCCGTCGGTGCACCCAGCGGCGTGACGGCCCCGGCAGGTGCGGCCACGCCGAAGCACACGATGTATTGCTTGCGTTCCGCGATGGCGCGCTGCCGAGCCACCCGAAGCGGCATCATCACATCTTGATAGGCCTGATTCGCGCGGGAGTCCTTCAGGGCCGGCTGTATCGCCATGAAACCTATTCCGGCCACAATCAGGATCAGACAGCACACGATCATCATTTCAAGCAGGCTGAAGCCGCGGACGCGACGTTCCCTGATCGGAGCGCTGCGCGAAAATTTCATTGGGTGATTGACTTTCATTCCCGATCCAATCTCCATAGCCGCCGCATTCAGCGGACATGCCTGGCCACAAATCTTTGGGAGAGATGGCGGGAAGCGGGGGCTTCCGTGCAACCATCATCGTAGGGTCACTTCACGCCAGCGTCAAAGCACCAGAGTCATACATCGCAAGGGATGTATTCGTACCTTGGTAAGTAACCAAATCCTTGGTTACTGACAGGTGGCAGGTGGCGCAGTTTGGACCGTTTCTCAGAACGGTGGGGTTGCGGGCCCTCAGGCGCGAAGCAAATTGCGCGGTAGTTGCAGGCAGCGCCTGTCGCCGGCAATCGAGGGGCTCTCCTGACGGGTTTCAGTCCCGGCAACCGAGCGGCTGGAACCGCCCCCATCGGGACTTGAGGCACACTGCAGCGCCACTCCATGATGCAGTCGCCGCCTAGGGCTGGCCGCCGGCGGATTGGGCGTAGCGCCTTGTAACCGCCTCCGTCCCGTGAGGTCCGGTATGGTCTCGCAAAGCATGACTTATTTGCGGACGGCGATCGGGTACCGGCAGCGACAATTTCGCAGAATCGTCGATAGACACGCCCGCGGCCTCCATCAGGTGCCGGACATCCATGCAATAGATGATGCAGAGACTTAATATCTTGGCGACGTGCCGCGGCAATTTGCCCATGGCCTCGTAGTCGGAGAGCAGACCTAAGGCGATCACGTATTCCTGGTTTCCGAGAATCTGCGCGATGGTGCGAGTGAGGCCATGCGCCGCCCGGAAGGTCAGACCGGTGCGAGTGCGAGAGATTCGAAGCAAGTTGGAAAATTGCATCGTTCCTTCACCGCCAGGCAGCAGGGCCGGTCCCCACTCCCACAGCCGGGCGCGGGGCGGCGGCCTCATGGGATCAAGGTCTGCATCCACCCGGCCCAGGATGCGCGCCTCCGTGGGCAGACGAACCGGCCAGCTTCCCCAAGGCGGACGGCAGGGCAGCAGCACGATTTGTCGATCGTCAATCCATCG
>JBARIF010000411.1:0-18733 GCA_049799615.1 Terriglobales bacterium | reverse complement strand
CATTTCCTGCGCTGCGGATGCGGTTGCGGCGGCGGCACCGGCCGCGCCAGTCCACTGGAGGTCAATCCCCCGTGCACCTCGCGCAGCGCCTCCAACAGCTCTTCCGCGCTGGAGTAGCGCTGCCCTGCATCTTTGGCCATCGCTTTATTGACCACGGCCTCCAGGTCGCGGGAAACGGAGCGATTGAAAATGCGGATGGAAGCCGGAGTCTCGGCCCGGATGCGGTCGGTGGTGGCAACGAAACTGCCGGCCATAAAAGGATGCTGTCCGGTCAGGACTTCGTAGAAAACCACTCCCAGAGAAAAAATATCGGCCCGGCCATCCGGGGCCTGCTCCAGGAGAACTTCCGGAGACATGTAGGCGGGCGTGCCGGCAAAGGTGCCGGAACGGTCCACAGTCGAACTCTGGTCGGAACGGGGCAGGTGCTTGGCTACGCCAAAGTCGAGAATTTTGACCTGGCCTGCGCTGGAAAGCATGATGTTTTCCGGCTTGATGTCGCAGTGAACGACGCCATGCTTATGCGCTGACATCAGGGCTTCGGCACACTGAAATGCAATGGCGAAGAACTCGTCCAGCGACAGCGGCTGCTGCAGCCTCTGGCGCAGGTTCTGGCCTTCCACAAACTCCAGGATCAGGAATATCTCGCCGTGCTCTTCCAGGACATCATAGACAGCCGCCACATGAGCATCGCCGAAGCGGGACGCCCGCTCCGCTTCCTCCAGAAAGCGGTGGCGGTAAAGAGCGTCAGCACGTAATGAAGGCGCGAGGCGCTTGAGGGCGACGGTACGCTTCAGCTTGGTGTCTTCGGCGCTGTAAACCTCGCCCATTCCACCCTTGCCGAGCCGTTCGCCAATGCGGAAGCGTCCCACCACCTTGCCACACAGGGAATCCTGGGGCTGCGTCGAACTTGCGAGCGTGGGCTCAAATTCCGCCATAGGGGCCTACATGATTCAGAATTGGAGAACAGCGTCCCGAGGCTTTTGGGACAGTTCTGCTGGGCCGCCGTGGGGCAATCTTACTCCTGGGGCAGAGAGGGGGCAATCATGGCTGCGGCTTGGGGCGGCTTCCAGAGCCGCCGTGGGAGACGAGTCCAGAAGATCCATGACGCGGGGTCGGCAGAAGTGACCTTAATTCGGCATGCGCCGGCTGGATCGACAGCTGAGATCTTCAAACATCAGTCAGTTACTTAACTTTCCTCATCTTTCACTTGCGGCCCCTGGCGTGCATTGCCTTTGAGCCATCCAGCCGCTCCCGGTTAATGGGTTCACGCTCTCAGGAGACCCTCGATGCTGCATAAATGCGCTAATCCCGCGTGCCCTAGCCTGTTCCGCAGCCTCAACCTCGGCAAGCTCTTTCTTCTGGAGACTGAGTTTGGCGAGGCGTTGACACCCATGATCGCACCCCGGAGCCGCAGGGAGCGTCCGCTTCGCCGCATGGAGCGCTACTGGCTATGCGATGCCTGTTCCTCCGTACTCACCCTGGCATTTGAGCCAGGACGAGGAATGGTTACGGTCCCGCTTCCTGCCCGGAACCGCCTTGTGCCTTCGCTGCATCTGACGGAAATGCAACGGACGACGACAGCGTATCCCCGACAGTTAAAAGGTGCCTTATGAATCACTCTAGAACTCATCTATGTGCCATCTGCGGAGAAGAGCGATCCGCGAACCAGCCCCGTTTTCTGATAGCCGAGAACACATGGGAGGACAAACTGACGATACTGCACTGGAATGAGCAGATGGCCTCGCGTGCGGGCATCCAGGTGGCCTGCGGCATCGAGCATGTCGAGGAACTGGTAATCCACTGGATGACGACGGGGAGTCTTGACTATCCCTTCGCGCGAATCGCATTGGGAGGGGCAGGCTGGCGGCGATCTATCACCCCGAGCGGACGGGCTGATCTCAGCGGCGCGCGGCCCATCGGTGAACTGGCGGTCCATCGCGAAAGTATAGAACGGGTGCTGGCCGAGCACCCGCAGTCCCTGAAGGTTGTCCTCGATGCGCTGCTCGACGCCCTGCGTCGGGAGACCACGGTCGAGGAGGAGCCGGTACTGCGGCGAGAATCGGAGCGGGAAGAAGAGTTGTGCACGGTTTCCAGTGAACCGGAATATTAGGCGAACAGGCCGCAGGCTGATCTGTCTATGTGGGGCGGACACGCTTGTCCGCCGCCGTGGGGGTTGTTCTTCGCTGGGTTGTTCTTTGCTGGGTTTTTTCGTTTTGGGTCGTCCTTCCTGTTGATTCCTGGTTGTCTGTACGAAAGTTCGACTTACCAGAAACATTAGAAAATCCAAGTCAAAAGCGCCGGACAGGAGTGTCCGGCCCACACGGGCTCTCGGTTGTGTCAGCCTTGACACGATGTCGTCGAAGAGCCGCGTTTTCCCGCACTTTCAAATCTATTAAGTAACTAATAATCAGCTATATACAAATGGCCATTCGCCCGCTTACTCACGGTCCGTCCGAACGGAGGGAATTATGGAACTCGTATTCACGACCGTCGCAGTCGTCGGGGGCATGACTTTCTCGCTTGCCGTCGCAATCCTGGTGGAAGAACTGATCTTCGGCAAGGTGCTGTGCGTGTTTTTTGCTCCTCGTACGCCGCAAGCCAAAACAGCCGTTGAGCGCTAGGCCCGTAATGTGCCAGAACTTGGAACCTTTGGGGGTGGGCGCAGGTCAATGTTCATAGGGCCGTTTCGCTTTAAGAGTGAGTACCCGGGGCCGCATGCTCAAGCCGACGAACCCAGAGAGTACCAATCGCCAGTCCAGCGTCATGAGCCATGCAGTTTATAATCCGCCAATCAATCCAAGCATCAATTTTCGCATCAATTCGGGCGTCACTTTGCGCATGCCAGGCATGCTCACGCCACTTCCTTCGCGGTTCGTCAGCTCCCTTCTGTTTGCTCTCATGTTGCTATTCGCCGTGGCCGGAAAGGCGCAGAACTGGGCGGGCGCGGAAGAGCAACTGGCAGGAAAAATCGCGTCAGCCGCGGGCCCGAAGACGATGGCCGTGGAAGTGTTGAACCGCTCGTCGCTCAGCGCCGCCCTGGCCGACGACATCCGGCGCAATCTACTCACCCAGCTTGCCGTCACGGGAGTGCGTTTCGCCGCCGCCGAACAGGCTGCTGCAAGCGTGCGGGTCACGCTTTCCGAGGACCTGCAAAGCTACGTGTGGGTGGCGGAAATTCGCCAGGGTAGCAATGCGCCTTCGGTAGCAATGGTTTCCTTGCCGCGCTCTGCTGTCCCCGACGTCAAACCCGCGGGGGCGGTCATGGTTCTCCGCGGGTTTTCTCTGTGGTCGCAGCCCGAACCCATTTTGGACGTCGGGGTCATCGAAGGCACTCCCGCGCGCATGCTGGTGCTGGACGCAAATGGAGTGACCTCTTACCGGATGCAGGAGAGTCACTGGCTGGTCGAGCAATTACTTCCCGTAACCCATTCGCGGCCGTGGCCGCGCGATCCGCGAGGAAGGCTGGTATTGCGCAGGGACAAGGACCATCTTTTCGATGCCTACTTGCCCGGAGTCTATTGTCGAAGTTCCAGTGGCGCCTCACTGGCGATGACGTGCTTCGAGAGTAACGATCCCTGGCCGATCGGGACAGATCTGTTCAGCCAGAGTGCGTCCTTTACTTCCGCGCGCAATTATTTTAGCGGCGCTCTCTCTCCCGGCGTGGGGAGCCAAACGACGGCGCCCGCATTTTATTCCGGGGCGGCCATTCCCGGCGAACAGTCCACGTGGTGGCTGCTGGCTGCAGTGGACGGGAAGGTCCATCTGCTCGACGGCATCACCGATCAGGTGGTGCAGACTCTGAACTGGGGCAGCGACATCGCCAGTCTGCACAGCGGCTGCGGGTCGGGCTGGCAGGTCCTGGCGACTGGGGCAGGCGTGGGGCGAAGCGATTCGGTGCAGGCTTTCGAAAGTCCCCGCCCAAGCGGAGCTTGGAAGGGGCAGCCTGTCGCCGCAAGCGCGCCCCTCGATGTAAACGGCGCGGTCACGGCTCTATGGTCAGAGTCCGGCGGAACCGGCGCGGTGGCGGTGGTGCACAATTCGGAAACGGGGAGATATGAGGCCTTCCGGCTTACTCTTACTTGTGGCCGCTAGCCTGGCTCTGGCGGTCGCGGCGCCAGCCCGCACCCGCCCGCACTACGGCGGAACCCTTCATCTGTCCACACGGGAGGTCCCTGCGTCGCTTGATCCCGCTGAAATCAGCCAGTCGGGCGACGGGTTGATGCCCAGCCTGTCACGGCTGATCTTCGACACTTTGGTCGCCACGGACGAGCGCGGCCAGGTCCTGCCTGCGCTGTCACCTGCTTGGGAAGCCAATCCCGGCAATCAACGCTGGCAGTTCAACATCCGGCGCGGAGTTGCATTTCATGACGGAACCGCGGTGAGTTCGGATGCGGTGGCGGCATCATTGCGAGCCGTGAATCCCAAATGGAAGGTGTTCGCTACCGGCGATGCGATCATCGTCGAGTGCGATGCTCCAACGCCGAACCTGCCCGCGGTCCTGGCGCTGACGCGATATGGCATCGCCAAACGCACGGGCGGGAAAGTTGTTGGCAGCGGACCCTTCGCCATCAAGCGCTGGGACCCGGGCAAAAAACTGGTATTGACCGCGCGTGACGACTACTGGGGCGGCCGCGCGTTTCTGGATTCGATCGAAATCGAGCTGGGTAAGAGCTTCCGCGAACAGATGATCGCGCTCGATCTGGGCAATGCTGACATGGCGGAAGTAGCGCCCGACCAGGCGCGCCGCGCCGGAGTAGAAGGCCGACGCGTGGAGAGTTCGGCTCCCGAGGAATGGATGGCGCTGGTCTTCAGCCACGATGTCCGGTCCGCGGAGGACGGGAAACTGCGGGAGGCATTGGCCTTCAGCATCGATCGCGATCCGATGAACAACGTTCTGCTGCAGGGAGGCAGCGAAGCCGCGGGCAGCTTCCTTCCCAACTGGATGACCGGCTACGCCTTCCTCTTTCCCACGGCCGTGGATCTGCAGCGTGCGCGCCAGGCGCGGGACACAGCTCACCTGACACCGGTATGGACTCTTGGCTACGACGCATCCGATGCGCTGGCGCGAGTCATCGCGGAGCGAATCGCACTGAATGCGCGCGACGCCGGACTCATGCTTCAGACCACAGCTGCCGCAACTGCCGACATCCGACTGCTCCGCCTGCGTTTGCCCTCGCTCGACCCGCAGGTAGCGCTGAGCGAACTAGCCGGCGCGGTGGGCCTGCCCCAGCCTAAATTCGATGGTGATCCGGCCAGCAGCTTGTATGCGGCGGAGAGCGCACTGCTGCAATCACAGCGTGTAATTCCTCTGCTGCATGTGCGAACTTCGGTCGCACTCGGGGCCAACGTGATGGGTTGGCGGGAAGACCCGGACGGCAGTTGGCAGGGGCAGAGCGTCTGGCTGGAAACGGGGAAACCTTGAGCTTTCACCGCAAACTTTTGCTGGTGTTCGCGCTGACGGTCTGTCTTTCGGTGGGCGCGGTCACCGCGATCGTGTCGAATGTAACCCGGCGCGCCTTCGAGCGAGCGAATGAAGATCAGACCACGGCGCTGATCGCCCAATTTCGCCGCGAGTTCAGCCGGCGGGGTGAAGAGGTGGCGCACCGCGTGGACACCATCGCGCGCAGCGATACCGCGACCCGCATGGCGCTGGCGGTGAGCCGTGGTTCCACTGACTACAGCGCTTACGTGAATGAAGCCAAGACGCTCGCTGACAACCAGCAACTGGACTTTCTGGAGTTCGTGGGCAGCAACGGCACCATTCTCTCGTCGGCGCAGTGGCCGGCGAAATTTGGCTATAAGGAGAGCTCATGGCCGGCGGGAGCGCCGCCCAAGGATGCTTTTCTCCGGCAGGAGGACCTTCCCGAGGGCGCGGCCCTGAGCCTGTCTGCCCTCCGGCAGGTGGAGGTCGGCGACAAACCCATCTACGTGATGGGCGGCCGCCGCCTCGACCAGGACTTCATGGCCAGCCTCGAACTCCCGGCCGGAATGCGGGCCATGCTCTATCGCAATCTGGCCAAGGGTTTTTCTGCCCCTCTTCTGGTCAGACCATCGGGTAACGCCCAGCAAGTGGCCCTGCTAGCGCCCCTGATTGAGCACGTCCAGCAACATCAGCAGGAAGCCACGGCGCTGCTTCATTGGTCAGGCGATGCGGCGGACGATGAGAGCGTCCACGCCATCCCCCTGAACGGCCAGGATAACCAGTTACTGGGCATTCTGCTGGTGGGCAACGCGCGGCGGCCTTATGTCGAACTGCGCAATCGAATCCGCTCCGCCGCCCTGCTGGCGGCGAGCGTCGGCATTGTGCTCGCCATCCTGTTCAGCGGATGGGCGTCCTCCCGGGTCACGCGGCCGGTGGAGCAACTGGCGGAAGCGGCGCGAGACGTGGCGGGCGGAAACTGGAACACGCGCGTTGCCGTGAACTCGTCAGACGAACTGGGAGCTCTGGCTGAAGCCTTCAACCGCATGACGGGAGAACTTCTCGAGCAGCGGGAACGGTTAGTGCAGGCCGAGCGTGTCGCTGCCTGGCGCGAGTTGGCGCGGCGCCTGGCGCACGAACTCAAGAACCCTTTGTTCCCTCTGCAATTGACAGTAGAGAACCTGGTGCGGGCACGGCAGCAGAGTCCGGAGCAGTTCGAGGAAATTTTTCCCGAGAGCTCGGCTACGCTCCTGGCGGAGATCGCGAATCTGAAGGGCATCATTTCGCGTTTCAGCGAATTTTCCCGCATGCCACAGCCGCAATGGCAACGGGTGCAGGTGAACCAGATCGTACAAAATGTGGCGCGCCTGCTACAGGCGCAACTGCAAGCCCCCGAGCATCCGGCCATTGAATGCCGGCTTGAACTGGCGGAGGATCTTGCACCCATGGCGGCGGACCCGGAACTGCTGCACCGGGCCTTCTCCAATCTCGCGTTGAACGCGATGGATGCCATGCCCCAGGGCGGGACGCTCAGCTTGCGAACTCGGCAGTGCGGCGATCGCATGGTGGTGGAAATTGCCGACACGGGCACCGGTCTCAGCGCGGAAGAGTGCGAGCGCCTGTTCACGCCTTACTTCACCAACAAGGCGCATGGCACCGGGCTGGGACTGGCTATCGTGCAATCCATCGTCAGCGACCACGGCGGCAGGATCGGCGTGCACAGCGAGCCGGGAAGAGGGACAGCGTTTATGATCGAGCTGCCGGCCAACTTGGACAAGCTGGCGGCGGCGGGCTAAGGAGCTATCCGTGCCTCAGAAAGCGCACTTGCTGATCGTGGACGACGAAGCCAATACGCTGGCCTCGCTGGCGCGCGCATTTCGTCTCGCCGGCCACGAGGCTACCGTGTGCGACAACTCCGCCAAGGCCCTGGAGTTGGCGCGCGCACAGACTTTCGACTTGATCATCTCGGACGTGGTCATGCCGGGTAAAGACGGACTCTCGCTGCTGGAGGACTTGAAGTCGCAAGCAGTCACGACACCGGTGGTCATGATGTCGGGTCAGGCCCACATCGACATGGCGGTGCGGGCCACCCGCCTGGGTGCCCTCGACTTCCTGGAAAAACCTGTGTCCACGGAGAAACTGCTGCTCACGGTGGAGAATGCGCTCAAACTGCAGCGGCTGGAGTCGGAGAACCGGCAGCTCCGGCAACGCCTGGGGAAACATGAAATCGTGTGGACCGGCGAGACCATGAAGAAGCTGATGACCCAGCTCGAACGCGTGGCCGCGAGCGAGACCCGGGTCTGCATTCTGGGAGAAACAGGAACCGGCAAAGAATTAGTCGCGCGCACGCTGCACGAGCGAAGCCCCCGCGCTTCCGGTCCCTTCATCACGCTGAACTGTGCAGCGGTGCCGGCGGAGCTGATTGAATCTGAACTCTTCGGCCACGAGAAAGGTTCTTTTACCGGCGCCGCCGGACGCCACATCGGCAAGTTCGAACAGGCGGAACGAGGCACGATTTTCCTCGACGAAATCGGCGATATGCCCCTACCCATGCAGGCCAAACTTCTGCGCGTACTGGAGGAGGGCGAAGTCGAGCGCATCGGCGCCGACAAGCCCACCAGGGTGGATGTGCGAGTGGTCGTGGCGACGCACCGCAATCTGGAGAGCCTGGTACACGACGGTAAGTTCCGCCAGGACCTGTTTCACCGGATTTATGTCTTTCCCATACTGCTGCCGCCGTTGCGGGAGCGGAAAGAGGACATCCCGATGCTGGTGCGGCACTTCGCGGAACAAGTCTGCGCTCAAAATAACTGGAATCCGATGCTCTTCCGCCCGGAGGCGATCCAGGAACTCCAGGCTTACGCCTGGCCGGGCAACGTTCGGGAACTGCGCAACGCAGTGGAGCGGCTGATCCTAATGGCGACGGAGGGTGAAGTAACCGGGGACACCGTCGAGATGGCGTTACCCCGGCGGCTTACAACTTCAACTTCCCTGGCCGCCGGCTCGGGCACCCTGGCGGAGCGGTCCCAGGCCTTTGAGCGGGAGGTCATCATGACCGAGCTGAAACGCTGTCATTTTCACATCACCAACGCAGCCAAGGCCTTGGGCCTGGAACGCAGCCATTTCTACAAGAAAGCGGAGCAATTGGGGGTCGATCTCCGGTCTTTACGCAACGAGGCGGCGGAATGAGTCGATTTTCCACAGCTGATTCAAATCGTCGATAGCGGCAATCCGAAAATACAGGACAAACTGTATTGGTTCACGGTGGGCTTCGGTATAAACTGCGTCACTATCCTGAGTAGTGTCTGAAAGTGGCGTCCAGCAAGGGTTTCGCCGCCAGCTCTACTTTGTTTGCTTCTTGACTTTGTTCGCTCGTGACTTTTGCGGTCGATAAGGCACGATATCAGCAAGAATTACACTGCAAGAGTTTTCCACAGGGCGGCTAACGCGTTGGATTAGTGGAGTATCCCCGTTTGGCAACTCTGATGCTAACAGAGGGCATCCAGGGAAGTGTTTTCAGTCGAGCCATGTAATTCTGGGGAGGTAGGTTATGGGCGCATTCCGGATCTTCATAGCGGACGATCACGAAGTGGTGCGCAAGGGCCTGTGTGCCCTGCTCCAGGCCGAGCCGGGTTGGGAAATCTGCGGCGAGGCGGCGGACGGGCGCGCAGCCGTCGAGAAGATCCAAGAGCTGAAGCCGGACGCCATTATCCTCGACATCGGCATGCCCGGCCTGAATGGTCTGGAAGCGACTCGGCAGATCATGAAAGACGATCCCCGCGCCAGAGTGCTCATTTTGACCTTCCATGACTCCGACCAGGTGGTGCGCGACGTTCTGAAAGCCGGAGCCCGTGGATTTCTTCTCAAATCTGATGCTGCCCGCGACCTGGTGGTCGCGGTCGAGGCTATTAAGCGAGACAAAACCTACTTCACTTCCAAGGTCGCAGCCATGGTGCTGGACGGATATCTGAAAGGCGGGACCCAGGCGGCCGCCATTTCTCTGGGCCGCGACCGGCTTACTCCGCGCGAGCGCGAAGTGGTGCAACTTCTGGCCGAGGGCAAGAGCACAAAGGAAGTCGCGGTAGCGCTGGGCCTGAGCGTGAAAACGGCGGAAACTCACCGCTCGAATATCATGCGCAAACTGCAACTGCACTCGGTCAGCGATCTGGTGCTGTACGCGGTCCGAAATAATATCGTTCACGTGGTCCAACCTACAATTGAGTAGGTTCTCTGGGTCACGTCGGGCGCACGGCGGACAGTTTCGCCATAGTGGCTGGAATCGTATTCTCGCTTCACTTCTGGGCGCGGCCCAGAGCGCGGGCGCTCGCAACTTTAGAATCGGTTCTGGGTTCATGCCTGTACAGCAAGTTATCGAATCCACTACAGGGAGCACCGGATAGACCCTGATCGCTTCTGCACCTAGTCTTATCGTCGTTATGAAAACCGATTTGCAGGGGTCAATCCAGACCCAGGAGGCAGACGCGTGATCAACCAGAAAGTTTCTACGGCGATGAGCGCTGATTTGAACAGCAGCGTCCGGTCCACCACGGACCTTGAGTTGGTCAAGCGCGCCCAGCACGGCGACTCTGAAGCCTTTGCCGCTCTGTTCCACGCGCACAAGGCGAGGGTCTATTCCATTTGCCTGCGCATGACCAACAATGCGGCGCAGGCTGAAGACCTCACCCAGGATGCATTTCTGCAGGTCTTCCGGAAGCTGTCCACCTTCAAGGGAAACTCGGCGCTGTCCACCTGGCTCTATCGCATCGCGGTCAACACCGTCTTGATGCATTTCAGAAAGAAGGCCCTGAAACAAATTTCGCTGGACGAACCCTCCAGCCATGATGCCAAGATGGTGCGTCGCGAATACGGCAGCCGCGATGGCCGCCTCTCCGGATCGGTTGACCGCATCACCCTGACCCGCGCCATTAAGGATCTTCCCGCGGGATACCGGACCATCTTCCTGCTGCACGAAGTGGAAGGGTACGAGCATCAGGAGATCGCAAAGATATTGGATTGCTCGGTGGGAAATTCCAAGTCGCAACTGCACAAGGCAAAGCTTAGAATTCGTGAATTCCTGGAAGAGCCTGGCAGGAGCGAAATCATGGTCGATGCCCAGGAGGCAACTACCCAGGAGAATGCCTCCCGCGCGCGCCAGCGCAAAACTCCGCGTTCAGAACTCGGTTTTGCCGAGGCGGTCTAGCCGAGCGTCAGTGCAGGCGCGAGCCTCCCGCTCGTGCAGGAAGCGCCAGAAACCACATGGGTGGGTCGGACACTCCTGTCCGACGCCGTTGAAGTTGATTTGGTTTGGGGGACCTTTAGATTTCCGTATCGGCTTGGGAGCAGCGTGGCACCAACCGAACCCAAGGTCAAAGGCGTCGGACAAGAGTGTCCGACCCACACACCCAGACTTCCGCAGTTTGCGAAATCCAAGACGCACGAGCGAGACGCTCCCGCCCACTTTGGAGCTTTAGCGCTGGCCCCATTTCAGCTTGGTGCGAAGGACGTCGAAGAATGTGCCTTGGGTATGCAGCAGCGTGACCTGGTGCTGAGATTTGCGGCAAAGCACGCGGTCACCATCTACCATGGGCATGCCGATCTGGCCGTCGATGCTGAGATAGGCTTCATCCTCTCCGGTCTTGACCACAATCTCGATTTCTGAAGTATCGCGAACTACCAGCGGACGATGAGTGAGCGAGTGGGCCGAGACCGGCGTGACCACAAAGGCATCGACCGAAGGCATCAGGATGGGGCCGCCGGCTGCCAGCGAGTAGGCCGTCGAACCGGTGGCAGTAGACACGATCAAACTGTCGGCCTGGTAGCTCGAAACAAACACCCGGTCAATATAAACGTCGCAATGATTCAGCCGAGCGATAGTGCCTTTGCCCACCACCACATCGTTGAGCGCTTCGTAACTGCCCACGGAAGCGTCTTTACGGAGCACATCACAGTGCACCATGGAGCGCCGGTCGAGGTTGCAGCAACTGTGCTCGATGTCCTGCAAAGTGGGGTACAGATTTTCCAGCGGCACTTCGGTGAGGAATCCGAGCGAGCCCAGGTTGATGCCGAGCACTGGAATTCCAGCCTTGGATACGGCCCGGGCTGCGGAGAGCAGCGTGCCGTCTCCCCCCAACACCACCACGAAGTTCAGCGGACGGGAAGCCATCTGCTCGCGGGCGAGGACTTCCACGCCGGGGGCAAAGGGCGCGGTTTCGGGATCGACCACAACCTGGTATTGATGCTCTCGAAACCAGGCCAGCAGGGGTGGGACGATATCTGCAAGTTCCGCTTTGCCCGGCTTGGAGATAATGCCGGTGGACTTCGTGGTTGAGACAGCACTTGAGGTAACCATGGTGGAAGTCGAATTGTACAGAAATTCCGAGCAAAAGCTTCAATCACACAGAGGACACGGGGGGCACGGAGTAAAACCTTAGAATTGTCCGTACAATAGAAATTCGCGATTTCCTTCCCCTCCCAGTATGGGGGATTCGATGACGTCGGTCTGGGTGCATCCCAGTGCCAGCAAGGCGTGGCGAACCTTGTCGACCGCAGCCTTTTGCACCACCGGGTCCCTTACGATACCTCCCTTCCCTACCTGCTCGCGGCCAGCCTCGAACTGCGGCTTGACCAGAACGACGATCTGCCGGCCGCGACGCTCAGGCGGCAGGGGAAAGGCGGCTTCGATCACCGCCGGAAGAACCAGCGTCGCCGAGATGAACGACACATCCATCACCACCAGATCTACCGCTTCGCCGACCTGTTGTGGCGTGAGATAGCGAGCGTTGGTTTTCTCCAGTAGTCGCACGCGAGCGTCCTGACGGAGGCCGAAATCGATTTGCCCGTGTCCGGTATCGACGGCAATGACCCGCTTCGCTCCGCGCTGCAGCAGGCAATCGGTAAAGCCTCCAGTTGAGGATCCCACATCGAGACAGGTCCTGCCTGCGACATCGATCTGCCAGTGCTTGAGGGCTTCCTCAAGTTTGAGACCGCCGCGGCTGACGTATCTGAGATCTTCTCCCAGCAGGCGAATCTCCGCCGAGGTCTCCACGCCAGCTCCCGCTTTTTCGACTTTTTGTCCGTTGACCAGCACTTTGCCCGCAAGGATCAAAGCCTGGGCGCGCTCCCGCGAGGTTGCCATGCCGCGTTCGAACAACAATTTGTCCAGACGTATTTTCAACCCAGGACTCCGGACTCAACCCTTCGGACGGGTTTGCGCACCCGCGAAGGTGCAAGGTGCAGAAGATCTTCGCAACAAACAACTTAACAGTGTACTTTTCTGGTTTCCCACAGAATTTTCCACAGCGATGTTGAAAAGTTCAGCGGGCCGGCCGGTGGGCAAGGGCACGGGAGGATGATGCGGGCTTAGTCACCGCTGAACGACGGGCCGAAGTCCAAGGGTCTGAGGTCCTACCCGGCTACTTCTTCCAGAAGTTTCTGGTCGATGTCGAAATTGGAGTGCACGTTTTGCACGTCATCGTGCTCTTCGAGCGCTTCCATGAGCCGGATCATCTGGCTCGCGGCCGGGCCTTCCAGCTTGATGTAGTTTTGCGGGATCATCGACACGCTGGACGACGCGGGCTCAATGCCGGCTTTCTTCACCGCTTCGAGAACAGCTTCATAGACGGAGGGCTCGGAAAGCACCTCCCAGTTGTCGCCATCATCGCGCAGGTCCTCGGCTCCGGCTTCGAGCACAATACCCATCAAATCGTCTTCCTTGGCGGCTGTTTTCGGAATGACGATGTCGCCCTTCTTGTGAAACATCCAGGAGACCGCGCCGGCCTCGGCCATGTTGCCGCCGTTTTTGCCGAAGGCGTGACGGATTTCGCTGACCGTACGGTTGCGATTGTCGGTGTTGATGTCGAGCAGGACGGCCACACCGCCGGGTCCGTAGCCCTCGAGTGAGAACTCTTCGTAGGTAGCACCGGGCAGTTCACCCGTGCCGCGCAGGATGGCCCGCTTGATGTTGTCGGCGGGCATGTTCTCGGCCTTGGCCGCGAGGATGGCGCCGCGCAGCCGCGGGTTGGTATCGGGATCTCCGCCATTTTTGGCGGCAATGGAAATTTCCTTGATCAGGCGGGTGAAAATCTTGCCCCGCTTGGCATCCAGGGCGCCCTTTTTATGCTTGATTGTGGCCCATTTTGAATGGCCGGACATGGAAATACCTCGTATTTAATAGTCTCTTATGGCGCGGAACTGGCCCGTCGAGGAGATCAACGGATTGCCTCTAATGAATGCCGCCGAACAAAAAATTATAGCATGGGACCCTGGGCCCGGGCGGCTTGTCGGGCTTTATAGGCGTAGAGGATCGCCAGTAACGGCGGCGCCAGCAGCACGCCCCAGAACGGAATAATCATACCCAGCACAATCGGCGCCAGGATGGAAGCCCACAGCGGCACCTTGGCGGTGCGCTTCATCAGGTAAGGTTGGAGCAGAAAACCATCCACCACGGCAATGACCGCGTACAGCATCAGAACATAGAGGGGATGCTCCCAGTCTCCCCACTTGAACATGGCAGTCAAAGCCGGACCGATGACGCCCAGCACGGCGCCGATCTGGGGCACGAACTGAAATGCGGCGCCCAGCAACGCCCACAAGGGCGCCCAGGGTACACCGATGATGAGCAGCCCGGTCAGCCACATGAGGCCGACCGCCAGGGCATCCTCGGACTGTGCCACCAGCCAGTTTCCCAGCGCGCCGCCGGTGACTCGAAAGTGCTCCCCGAAATCCACCTGTGTAAGATGCTCCCGCCAGCAACGATGATAGTCCCGGCACCCGGCCCGAGGCGAAGTTTGTCCGGGCGTCAACCTTATGTCGTGGCATTCGTCCATACCCATAGCACGGCATATCCAGAGAGAAGGCCTGTGGACACGGTCCTGACGACAGCCTTGACTTCGCCCGCGACTGAATCCGCCGAAGAAATCTCGGCGGAGCGCTTTGACGACATCATGCGCCAGCACCAGCGGCGGGTGTATCGGGTGATCTACCTGCTGGTGCGGGATGCCGATACCGCCGACACTCTCACCCAGGAGTGCTTTCTGCGTGCCTACCAGAAGCGCGCCAGCTTCCGGGGCGAATGCCGGATTGAGACCTGGATTCTGCGCATCGCGGTCAACCTGGTGCGGGACCATGGCAAGAGCCGCCGGGCTTCTTTCTGGAAAAGGCTGGTGGGCCTGGATGATGGCGAAGCCGCCGACACCGAGCCCCGGCAGTTTCCCGCGCGGGAGCCCTCGGCGGAGCGCACCTTGCTGGCGCGCGAGGAGCTGGAAGCCGTGTGGAAGGCGCTAGATTCGCTTTCGTCGCAGCAGCGCACCATTTTCTTCCTGCGCTACGAGGAGGAAATGCCGCTGGCGCAGATCGCGGACCTGCTGGAAGTCAAGATCGGCACCGTCAAGACCCAACTGTCACGCGCGACCGGGAAGTTGCGGGAGATGAAGGAGAGACAATGGAGATAATTCGACATCTGAGCCATGATGAATTGACGGACCTAGTGATCCAGAGCGACCAGCAAGCGCTGCGGCCGACGCTCGAAGCCCTGCCCGAGTGGGCCCGCACTTCGAGCGAGCGAACTGAGGAGTTCTGGCAGAGGCAACGCGACGTTATCTGGGCACGGATTTCTTCTCTCGACCGCCATCCACAGGGCCGGATGGTTCGTCGGCCGCTGGTGCTGGCATGCTCGGTGGTCGCGGCGATGGTCCTGCTGGCAGGATTGATGCTGGATCGCGCTTCTCTTGCTCCGCCGCCCAGGGCGCAGGTTGATCCTGATCATGAACTGTTAATGGCGGTGGAGCGCGCAGTACACAATGACGGCCCGGCAGCGCTCGATCCCGCGGCACTCCTGGCCGAAGAGATGGTTCAGGACCTGCCGGCTGCACATTCTCCGATTCGCAAGAAGGAGCCAACTCATGAAAATTAAATATTCAGGCATATTCGCACTGCTTCTGTTTCCGCTGTCGGTTCTGGCGCAGACCCGAACCGCCTCGCCGTCCGCGGGAGTCACAACTGCCGGAACCAGAGCCACCTTCGTGTACCACAGCGAACTGGGAAAGTGGTGGCAGAACTCAGAGATCGCGAAAAAGCTGCAACTGGGCGACGGTCAAATTGCGCAGCTCGATCAGACATTTTACGACCACAAGCTGAAGCTGATCGATTATGGCGCGGAGATGGAAAAGCAGGACCTGAAACTGCAGTCATTGCTGGACGCCGACGTTCCCAACGAGGGCCAGGTCGAAGCCCAGGTGGACCAGGTCCTGAGCGCGCGCGGCAAGCTGGAACGCGAGTTCACCATGATGAATCTCGACCTGCGCAAAGTGCTCTCACTCGACCAGTGGCGGCAATTGAAGTCGATCCGCGGGCAGGGCGGGGCATTTGGCGGCGGCGACAGAATATTCTTCCGCAAAGTGCTGCCTCCCAGCGGAGGGCCTGTGCTGATGACTCAGCCGCCCGGGGAATTGCCGGCGCCTCCACCTCCTCCACTGCCGGAAGACATGTACTGAAAGCCCGCGATTTTCCGCCGCCGCCCGTGTAATGCTTTTCGGCAATACGGGCGGCGTTTTCCTCGTGTTAGACTTTCAGGAGAGCCTGATCTCCGAGGAAACCAGATGAAATTTGGCGTCATCATTTTCCCAGGATCCAACTGCGACCATGATGCGTATTGGACGATCCAGCAGGTGGCCCGCCAGCCGGTCACGTTCCTGTGGCACGAATCCCATGATCTCGAGAACTGTGATGCCGTCATCGTGCCCGGCGGGTTTTCCTATGGCGACTATCTGCGCACCGGAGCGATCGCGAAATTTTCTCCGGTGATGGAGGCGGTGCGGAATTTCGCCGCCTCGGGCGGACTGGTGCTCGGGATTTGCAACGGCTTCCAGATTCTGTGCGAGTCCGGCCTCCTGCCCGGCGCCTTGATGCGGAACGTGGGCCTGAAGTACGTCTGCAAACCGGTGCAGGTGCGGGTGGAGAATGCGGACACTCCCTTCACCAGCACTTGCCGCCAGGGTGAAGTGCTGACCATTCCCATCGGCCACATGGAAGGCAACTATTTCTGCGACCAAGCAACTCTGGCCGAGTTGAAGCGCAACCAACAGATTGTGTTTCGTTATTGCTCGCCTGCGGGCGAGATTACCTCCGAGGCCAACCCCAACGGATCGCTGGAAAACATTGCCGGAATCTGCAGTTCGGGCCGGAACGTACTGGGAATGATGCCCCATCCCGAGCGCTCCAGCGAACCCGAGCTGGGAGGCACGGAGGGCTTCAAGATCTTCGAATCCATGGTCGGAGCCATGGTGGCGAAATAACGCGCTCCCACGAGTGGTTTTGGCGAGGTGCGCGCATCCAATCCACTGGGGAGCTGGCGCGTAACTTTCGCGTCACGTAGGATTTTGTTAGAAGACTCCAGAAATATTCCATGACAGTCCACCAACCTGTGGCTACACTTCTGGTTCACCTGAAGCCTGATGTCCAACTGGCACGAATTCCAAGGATGGCGACGATTCTTCTTTTGCTGCTGACCCTTTGTACCGCCTGGCCGGCGGCGGCGCAGGACGTGCCCAGGGTGCAGGTTTTCGGCGGTTACTCCTACACCCGGTTCGACAGCCCCTCATTCGGTTTCTCCAATCCATCCGGCTTGAATGGGTACAATTTTTCACCCGCGTTCAACTTGATCCGCGGCTTCGGGGTGGCTGCGGAGGTGAGCGGGCAATACGGTTCCAACCTCGACCTGCGCGATATCGCGGTGGGGCCGCAGTTCCTCTATCCCAAAGGCAACGCGCTGTTCTTCGGGCATGCTCTTATCGGCAGTGCCCGCTCGCTGGTACACGTAGGGAACGGTGAAGAAGACACGGCCCGCGCCGTGGCTCTGGGGGGAGGCATGGACTTTGGCATTACGTCCCGCTTCGCCGTGCGCGTATTTCAGGTGGATTACCTGCATACCAGCTTGTTTTCACAGACACAGAACAACCTGCGATTTTCGACTGGCCTGGTCTATCGCTGGGGGACGATCAAGAAGGGGCACCGGGCCCCTCCATTGGCCCCGTAACCCGCGGCGGCATGGCAGGGAAACTTTTTGGAAGGGACTTGATGATACTGATCCGACGGGCGGGCTTGCTGGGTGCCACTCTTGCCCTGGCTTGGCTAGCGGGCTGTGGCGGCAATGGAAGTGGCGGATCGTCGTCCGGGCGCAACGCCTATGTCGCCGTGCCCCAGGGCAATGCCATCGCCGCGTTCCGGGTAAACACCAACTCCGGCAATCTTACCCGCGTGCTGGGCTCTCCTTTCGGCGGTGGGACCTCCCCGGCGGCGATTGCAGTCCATCCTTCGGGAAAGTTTGTCTATGCAGTGAACCAAGGCGGAAATGACGTTTCCCTGTTCACCATCAACAGCAATACCGGAGAGCTTAACGAGGTCATGCCCCGCACCGCAGCGGGCCTGAATCCGTCGTCGTTAGTAATGGACTCCGGCGGCGATTTGCTCTTTGTGGCCAACAAGACCTCGAATACGATCTCGGTCTATTCCGTCAGTTCGAGCGCCGGCACTCTCACTGAAGTCGCGGGATCGCCCTTCCCGACGGGGGCCCGGCCGGTGGCGCTGGCCCTGTCTCCCTCGGGCAAATTCCTGTACGTCGCCAGCGGAAACCTGCCGCTGGTGTTCGGCTATTCCGTGGCGGCGGGCACGGGCAGCCTGGTGGCGGTTCCGAATTCGCCCTTTTCGGTGGGCAATGGGCCGAGTTCTCTGGTGGTGGAACCCTCGGAGCATTTCCTCTACGTAACCAACTTCGGTGATAACACTGTTTCCGGCCTGAGCATCGACTCCGGCAGCGGCACCCTGACCGCCGCACTGGATTCGCCATTCACCGCGGGCACGGGGCCGATCTCGGTCACAGCTTCCGGGAAGACTTTGTATGTGACCAACCTGGGCTCCAGCAACGTCTCTGTCTATTCGATTGATTCCACCACCGGCGCGACCACCCAGCTGGACAAATCACCTTTCAGCGCCGGGAGTGGACCGGTGTCTGCGACCATAGATCCCGCCGGGACGTTTCTCTATGTTTGTAATCAGACGTCGAAGAACATCACCAAATTTCAGATCAATCCGGATGGCGGCGGGCTTCCCAGCAGTGTAGTCGCCGCGACCATCAACGTGGCGCCGGCAAACATAGCCTTCGCAAAGTAGGGGTGTGTATGGTGCGGGCGCCCGCGCCCGCGTGGGGAAGTGGTTCCTGCCTGGGTCACACGAACATTTTTGCGGGCGGTTGAAACCATGGCCTGGCTTCGATAGAGGCAACCCAGAATCAAATTCAAAAGCCGCGGGCGGGGGCGCCCG
>JBARIF010000410.1:0-2803 GCA_049799615.1 Terriglobales bacterium | reverse complement strand
CAGCAATACGTCGACTCGCGTTCCAGGTTGCACGTAGCCTGAGTTGGTGACGACTTCATTCACCCGCACCGAGACGGCACGCATGCCCGGCGGGATCAACGATGGCAGCCCGGATCCGGCATTGGGTTCGGCCAGCTTGATAGGCAGAATGAAATCACCCTTGGCGATGGGCAGCACGACGCCTCGGCCTACAACCTGCGTCTTCTGGTGGAAATAACCTGAAGGCAGGTCGCCTGCCGGAAACCGGACCACCCGTACATCGTTGTCCGCGATTTTTGCGCCCACCGCGATGTCGCCGGCAGCGATCACGACATCCGCGCCAGGCGGTGCGGCCGACGCCGTATTCGACTTCAGGTTGCGATAGACAACCGAGGCGACGAGGGCGCCCAGCGCCAGGGCGACGACGCCGATCAACAAAAGCCGCGTACGATTCATCAATGCTCCTCAGGAATCTAGATGGCCGGGCATAGCCGTACTCGACCGGACGGTACTACATGCGACTTGGGGGCCTCTTGTGCCAAGGTCTCGCCAAGCGTTGTTACTGTATCGCGCTGGCCACGGAAGAAAAGACATTGTTGGCATTTGACCCGATGAGCCGAACCGTGCCCACGACGATCACCAGAATCACGGCCAGCATCACCGCATATTCCGCGATGTCTTGCCCGTCTTCCCCCGACCACAGTTTTTGCAATATCATCTTCATCGCGCGTCCTCCATGAAACCAGGCGGGAAGGCGAACTTCCCCGCCTGATCTTGTGCAATTCTGTGCGCACTTTGCCGGTATACGCGTATTTTCTTGCCCGTTCCGAATCAATACTTTGCGAAGGGGGAGGGGGTACCCTGCCGCAGTCCCCCGCCCATGATACCCCGGGGGGTGCCCGGTCGGGAGACAATTTCTTGCATACGCCATCTAGGACTATGCCCTTCGCTGGCACCCGTGCTTTTGTCAGGTGTCTCCTCGCGAGTCTGCCTCAAGTGGAGCTTTCTCCAGCCAAAGCTGGGTCGTCGTGGTCATGTAGAATACACGCGCCTCGCTACTTAGAGCTCGGACGACTACTCGATGAGGGCCGTAAAGTGGAAGTCCGTCGTTATTTCGTTTCTCCTTGGGATGGTTCTGGTCCACGCAATTGCCCTCTGGCAGATGCGCGATTTGATCTTACAGGGTTACGGAGACTTCGTTACCTTCTATACGGCGGGAACGATCCTCCAGCGGGGTCAGGCCGCACGCCTCTACGACCTCCACCTGCAATGGCAGGTGCAGCAGGAATTTCCCTCGACGTTCCGCATCCGCCGCGGCCCTTTGCCCTACTTCCATCCCCCGTTTGAAGCTTTGATTTTTCTGCCCTTGACGTATCTGAGTTATCCGGCGGCATGCGCTGCCTGGTTGGCGTTTAAGCTTCTCATACTTTTTCTTATTCCTCGGCTGCTGGCACCCTTCGTGCCCGGAGGGTCGCTGCTCCCAGCTCCTCTGCTGGGTTTGTTATCTCTGGCGTTCTTCCCGGTGGCGGCGGATTTGTTCCAGGGGCAGGACTCGATCCTGCTTCTGCTGGCCTTTACTCTGGCCTTCGTGGCCATGCGGCGCGGGAACGATTTCCAGGCCGGTTTGTTTCTCACCCTCGGGCTGGTCAGGTTCCATCTGGTCATTCCGGTGGCGTTGATACTTTTGTTGATCAGAAAAACGTTGATCAGAAATACCAGGTTCTTTCTTGGGTTTCTTTCTGGAGCGTCGGCTCTGTTGTTGGTATCTGCTGCTGTTGTGGGTTGGCGCGGCGTCCTTGATTACCCCAAGTACTTGCTGGACTTGAATCAGGCCGACGTGGGGCTGATCACGCCAGAGATTATGCCGAACCTGCGAGGATTGGTGGCGACTGCTTTCGGTCGAGCTCCATGGGGCATGTTCGTGGCAGTCGTGATTCTGGGGATCCTGGCCACGGCATGGCTCTGTCGTGGCGCGGACAAGACCCCGGAACTGGCGAGCACGGGATTCTCCCTGGCTCTGGTCACCACGCTCCTGACCAGCTACTACGGTTACAGCTTCGACATGACGATGCTCCTGATTCCCATGCTGCTCGTGGGCGGAAGTTTCCTGGGCACGAACGAATTGAAAGGCGGTCCCCGTCGGCTCTTCCTTGCCTGCGCTGCGCTCCTATGGTTCAGCCCGATGTATTGGTTTCTGATCCTGCGTACGCGGCAGTTTTACTGGGTGGCATTCTCGCTGCTGCTCCTGCTCGCCGTTTCCCTGGTCGGGGGGATAAGGCGTTGGCGGAACGCACTCCCTGCTTAGCATAAGATGATCTGCTTTTACCTCAACCTGTATTTTTGGATGGTGTCCGATTGGTGGCGAAGCGTTTGCTAAAGAACCCGAAGATCGCTGTGCTTCTCGCCTTGGGGCTGACGGCGAGCATGTGGTTCTATACCGACCAGGTGCTAGTCCCGCGCCAAGTGGAGGATGCCGCCGCTGAAGGCACTCCACGTGGAAATCTCTCCGATCTTTATCCGCGCTGGCTAGGGGCTCGCGAGCTCTTATTGCACGGGCGCGATCCGTACAGCCCGGAAGTGACTCGCGAGATTCAGATTGGCTACTATGGCCGCGTTCTCGACCCGTCCCGGCCAGATGATCCGAAAGATCAGCAAGGCTTCGCTTATCCGGTTTACGTTGCGTTCTTGCTGGCGCCGACCGTGCGCTTACCGTTCGCCGTCGTGCAGCGGGGTTTCAACTATCTGCTCTGGCTTCTGACAGCGGCGAGTGTCCCGCTGTGGCTGCGGGCGTTGCATTGGCGTCCATCGCGATCCGTGACCGCAG
>JBARIF010000409.1:0-9257 GCA_049799615.1 Terriglobales bacterium | reverse complement strand
GGCGTCCGCCCCTACGTGGCTATTCCAGACCCAGGTCTTTCCACTTTTTGTCCACCAGGGCTTTGGTCTTTTCGTCCATCAGGATTTCGTCAGGCCAGGGGCGACTGAAGCCTTCGCTGGGCCATTTGCGGGTGGCGTCAACTCCCATCTTCGAGCCGTAATTGGGCAGGCGCGAAGAATGGTCCAGCGAATCTACCGGGCCCAAAGTGAACTGAATGTCGCGCTCCGGGTCAATGTGGTTCAACACTTTCAAGGTAACCTCGCCGATATCCTGCACGTTCACATCTTCATCGACCACGATGATGCATTTCGTGAACATGGCCTGGCCCAGCGACCAGATGGCATTCATCACCTTGCGCGCCTGGCCGGGATAGGATTTGCGAATCGACACCAGCATCAGGTTGTGGAAGATGCCTTCGACGGGAAGGTTGATGTCCACCAGTTCCGGAATCGTCAGCCGCATCAGCGGAAGAAAAATGCGCTCGACCGCCTTACCCATCCAGCCATCTTCCATGGGCGGCTTGCCCACGATGGTAGTCGAGTAAATCGGATTCTTGCGGTGTGTGATGCAGGACAGGTGAAAGACCGGATAAAGATCTTCCAGCGAGTAGTAGCCCGTGTGATCGCCGAAAGGGCCCTCGCTACGAAGTTCGTCGAGGTGGACGTGGCCTTCGAGGACGATCTCCGCGGCGGCGGGAACTTCGAGGTCAACCGTTTCGCACTTCACCAGTTCAACCGGCTTCTGCCTCAGAAAGCCGGCAATCAGATATTCCTCTACGTCGGGGGGCGCAGGCACGATCGCGGAAAAAGTAACAGCGGGGTCGGTGCCGATGGCAACTGCGACCTCCATTTTGCCGCGAGGGCGGTCGCCCTCGATCAACATTGATCCGCCTGAAGTACGGGCCATGACGTCGACCGCGGCGCTGGCACGGGCGGGGATACTCGCGCCAACATTGCTCTGGGCAGCTGAGCGGAGTGCCTCGCGGTAGTGTTCCGCCCCTTGTTTCTGGCGCTGCCAGTGCATGCCGGTGGTGCGTTCATCGTAGATCTGCAAGCGGTACATACCGACGTTCCGCTTGCCTGTCTTGGGGTCGCGCGAGACCACGCAGGGCAGCGTGATAAAACGGCCCGCGTCTTTGGGCCAACATTGCAGGATGGGAAAATCGAACAACGAGAAATTATCGCGTTTGATGACTTCCTTGCACGGGCCCGTGGCCACAGTCTTGGGAAAGAACTTCCCCATTTCTGCCAGCATCGGCAGCATCTTTACTTTGTCCAGAAAACCCTGCGGAGATTTTACGTCCATGAAAGCCCGGATGCGGTCGGCCACCTGGTCGAGAGTGTCAACTTCCAGGGCCAGGTTCATGCGGCGAGCGGAGCCGAACTGATTGATCAGGACTTGCGCTTCGGGATGGCCCTTAATGTTCTTGAAAAGCAGCGCGGGCCCGCCCGGCTGCACGGGCGGGACGCCCGCGCCTACATTTTTGCTCACGCGGTCGGTAATTTCAGCGATCTCGAGGATGGGATCAACTTCTGTGCGGATGGTTTTCAGTTCACCGGCGCGCTCCAGCGCAGCGATCCAGTCCCGCAGATCTTCGTAGGCCAAAATCTTCCCCCGTTTGGAAACGCTAATTATACGGCAGGGGACTGTGTCGAAAGCTTGAAGGGCCAGAGGAGTCGTGGGCCAGTCGGTAATTGTATGCGCACGTCGTCATCCTGAGCGAAGCCTCACTTTGCGCACCTTGTCATCCTGAGCGAGGCCTCACTTTGAGCACCTTGTCATCCTGAGCGAGGCCGCCTCTTCGCTGGCGAAGAGGCGGCGGAGTCGAAGGACCCCTATACCCGAAAAGGAACTGGCGTTCGGTTCTTCTGCGCCAGGTATCTCTCAGGCGCAATCGTCACTGCCATCCAGATCCTTCGACGCTGTCGTTTAGCGCTATTCCGGATGACTCGTCAACGCGGGATGACAATTCCAAACTGAACCACAGAGGAGCTGGGCGTGAAAAATCCGCAGGTCGAAAGCAAAGACGCTAAGTCGGGGCGTGAGATCGCTACCGCGCTGACCCCGCCGCGTGGACTCGATGAAATCATCGCCACGTTTGGAAACATCTACGAATTTATCGGGATGGGCGGCCAACTTGACCCTCGATGGGAAACAAATTTCCTGGCGAGAGTGAGCCTGCCGTTTCCGCTGCGGCTGGCCTGGGACCTGTCGCAAACCATCAGCCGAATCACCTGCCATCGTCGCATGACGGACGTTTATGCATTGGTGTTCGCCAGCATCCAGCAGCGAGGCCTGCAAAGTAAGATCACGAGTTTCGGCGGGTGCTTCGCCTATCGCCCCCAGCGGACCGGCAACAAGCTGTCAGCCCACAGTTGGGGTATTGCGATTGATCTCAACCCGGGAAGCAACTTGCAGGGATCGAGCGGCGACATGGATGCCGGGGTGGTTGAGATTTTTCGCAATACGGGATTTGAGTGGGGAGGCGAATGGAAGGGCAAGACCTGCGACCCCATGCATTTTCAGTTCTGTACCGGGTATTGAATCGTGATGCGTTGGGCCACATCTTCGGCCCGTAGGCATCCAAGAGGATGGCAATTGTTTTCGGCGGCTCGGAACAGAGGTTTCAGGTTATAGTTCTTGGGCACGAGCCATCGAGGTGGATGAGTGAAGCGACGCGTGGTGATCACAGGAATGGGAGCAGTGAGCCCCAACGGCGTGGGGAACGCTGCGTTTTCTGATGCAATTCTTCAGGGGCGAAGCGGCATTCGGCGGATCACGCGTTTCGATCCATCTGAAATTCAGGTACAGATCGCGGGCGAGGTCCCGGACTTCGACGAGCTGGCCTGGGTGGAAAAGCGGGAACGAAAACATGTTTCACGGGTTTTACCGCTGGCGCTGGCGGCGGCGACCGAAGCCTTGCGAACGGCTGGTATCGACGCCGCTTCCCTGCCCCTCGAACAGAAGCGCCGCTTCGGCGTGATTTTGGGGTCGGGCGGAGGATCCCAGGAATTTACCGAAGAACAGTACCGGCTATTTTTTCACGAGCAATATAAGCAGATGAGTCTGTTCTGCGTGCCTACGGGAGTCATGGGAACTTTGTCGAGCGAACTGAGCGTGCGCTTCGGGTTGCGCGGGCCCAGTCATGTAGTGACCACCGGCTGCACTTCGTCCACCGACGCCTTCGGATACTCGGTGCGGCAAATCCAGTCGGGGAGGCTCGATCTGGTGTTGAGCGGAGGGGCCGACGCCCCCATCTCCCTGGGCATTGTAAAAGGATTCATTCTCATGAAAATTCTGACAGACTCCTGGAACCAGGCGCCGGAGCGCGGGTCGCGGCCGTTTTCCGTGGACCGGGACGGCTTTGTAGTGGCGGAAGGATCTTGGATGTTTGTGCTGGAAGAATACGAACATGCTCGCGCGCGCGGAGCCAGGATGCTGGCAGAGATTGCCGGCTATGGTTCGACCTGCGAAGCGTTTCATCGCGTGCGGTTGCAGGAATGCGGCGAGGAGCCGGCGAGAGCGATTGGTCTGGCGATGATAGAAGCGGGAATCGGAGCAAGCGATGTGGACTACGTGAATCTGCACGGAACTTCGACCCAGTTGAATGATCGCATCGAAACTCGGGCGTTAAAGCTGGTGCTGGGCGAACACGCGAGAGGGGTGCCGATGTCCGCTTTGAAATCGCAGATCGGGCATCCCCAGGGAGCGTGCGGCGCGGCGGGGGTGGCGGCCACGATTGTCGCCATGCAGAACGGACAGATTCCCCCGACCATCAACCTGGAGACGCGGGACCCGGAATGCGATCTCGACTACGTTCCCGACGTGGGACGGAGAAAGGCGATCGAGCACGCGGTGTGCAACTGCATTGCCTTTGGATCGAAGAACTCGGCCCTGGTGTTGCGGAACTGTGCGTGAGGCAGTCGTTGGTCGTTGGTCGTTCGTCGTTGGCCCTTGGTCGTTGGCCAAGCTCGCAAGGCTGGCGGTAGGAGCTGTTGAATTGGCCAGGGACGAACGACCAACGACAGTTACGTCTCGATCATATGCAGTACCGTGCCTTCCACCTTGGGCCAGGCGTTGGACCGCGGATCGATAAGGTCTGAGTGTCCGGCGGTAGAGATTTCCAGATAGTGCACGTTCTCGCCGCGCTTTTTCTTTTGCTCAGTGTAGTTGCGGCTGAAAAACGGGGGCACGGTGTCATCGGCGGCGCCGTGAATCAGCCACTGCGTAGCTGAAGAAATCCTGAGTTGCATGGGATCGGCTTCGCGGTAGTGCTCTGGAACTCGGCTGGGCTCACCACCGAGGAAATCCACTACCGCGTTGTCGCTCAGATGAAGTTCCCAGGCCTGCTGCAAATCCACCACGCCCGCAAGAGAAACCACGCGCTTGACCGAGGGCTCGTGCCCGGCCAGACACAGCGCCAGTTGGCCTCCGGCGGAGTGGCCCATGACCAGCATCTTCGAGAGATCCAGATGGTAGCGTTGCGCGATTTGTGAGGTGAAGCGGTAGGCGCTGCGTACGTCTTCGAAGGTGCCCGGCCACCCTCCTCCCGGATTACCTACCCGGCGATATTCCACATTCCAGGCCGCCAGGCCCTTGCCGGTGAGGGCAGCACAGAGGTGTCCGGCATGCTTCAGGTCGTATTTTGCGCGCCAATAGCCGCCATGGATGTTCACCACCACCGGGAAGGGGCCGGGACCTTTGGGCAGGCGCAGCTCTCCGAATTGATTGGGGTCGGAGCCGTAGGGCAGGCGGGCGTCGGCTGGGGGCGGCGGGAGTGTGAGGATGTCGTCTGCGGGCATGGAGTATGGAGTCTTGAGCCGGGCTCAGGGACTGGATTGAAGGATTCAGTTGCCCAGTTTTCAGTTCCCGGTTCTTAGTTGCCTTTGAGCTTGAGTTTGGATTTGTTTTCTTCGAGAAATTCTCGAAGTTTGTCGGAAGCCTCGAGCAGACGGGTCCACTGTTCGTAGTAGAGGGTCACGGGAAAACGGCCCAGGCCGTACACGCTGACGCCGCCCTTTTCGCTGACCCGGAATTCCAGACTACCGGTACGGCGAGGACCCTGCTTTTCGAGTTCAGACAGACGAGCCTTGAGTTCTTCGTAAGTCGGTTCAGGCATGAGACTACCTCTGAGAATTAAGGATAAGTGCATTTGGAGCGGGAGGCGGGGATCGAACCCGCGACATCCAGCTTGGGAAGCTGGCGTTCTACCGCTGAACTACTCCCGCGGCCGATTTCAGGTTACCACCGCGGCGAATTGCGGGCAATGCAGCTACTCGATGGGCTCGACCAGGGTGACCGGCGCGGAACGGCGATTGGGCCATTGCACGACTGTGATGGCTGCCAGCACGAAAACTATGCCTACGACTTGCAACGGGCGCATCAGTTCACCCAGGGCGATGGCCGCGATCACGATGGAGAATACGGGCTCCAGACAACTGACCACGATGGCGCGGGTAGGTTCGAGGTGTTGCAGGCCGGCAAAGTAGAAAGCGAAGGGGGCCAGCACCGATAAGAGCGAGAACAGCAGCAGGAAGAGCCACTGGGCAGGGGAATAGTGGGCGGCGATGAGTTTCCACGGGGGATTAACGAGAAGCCAGAACAGGGAGGCGCTACAGGTGGTGTACAGCAGCACGATCCAGCGGTCACGGCGGGCCAGAATGTGGTGGCCGCCAATGTTGTAAAAGGCGAAGGAGAAGGCCGCCAGCAGTGCGGCGAGCAGGCCTACAGCATCGAGCCGCAGGCCGCCGCCACCGAACACGCTGCGGAACGCGCCAATCACCAAAGCAATTCCTGTGACTGCCAATCCGACCGCCGCGACCTGCTGCAGGGTGGGCTTTTGCAGCCGGCGAGCGACGGTGTATAGCAAAACCCAGATCGGGGCGGTGTATTGCACGATGATCGCGGTGGCAACGTTCGTCCTCTGAATCGCCAGATAGTAGAAGTAGTTGGAGGCGGCCACGCCCAGAATGCCGATCAGGAAGAGTTGGCCGAGGTCACGCGGTGGCAGGCGCAGGCTGTGGCGTCCTCGGAGCAGCATCAGGATGGGGAGGAGAACGAGAAAAGAAAACGTGGCGCGGCCCTGGGAGAGAATCAAGGGATCGATAGCGTTGACCTGGTGAAGGCCGGGCAGGCGGCCGGTGAAGGCGGCGCGGCCGAGGGTGGCGGAGACTCCCCAGAAGAACGTGGCGGTGGCGATGTACAGGTAGCCGCGGACGGGTTGGCGGGTGTCGGTGCGCAACGTTGCAGATTACAGCAAAAACACTTTGCCGAGCTTTGCGTTCGCAGACTGCAGCAAAAACCTGCCGAGCTTTGCTCGGCTGGGCGGGCGAGGGCGCCCGCCCCTACGTGTTCTCAGGTTGTCTATCTTCTGTTGTCGGTTTTGGGTTCGGGGTGGATCAGGACACGGAACAGTTCGGGAAATTCCTGCTTGAAACGGATTTCCAGTTCGGTGGAGATATCGTGCACGCTGGACAGGGGCAGGTCGTCGGCCATGGTGCAATGGGCGGAGACGTAGATGCGTCCGCGCACGCGTTTGATCTGGATGTCGTGCATGTCGAGGATCTCGGGAGATTTAGCGGCGACCGCCTTCAGGCGCCGCTCGAGCTTGGCGTCGTGCAGGAGTTCGTCGCCGGCCTCGATGGTTGCGGGCTCGCTTTCAATGTGGGTAAGGATGGACGAAATTTCGGGCACATCCTGGCGAATTTCCGATTCGAGGATGGTAACGCGGTCGTGGGCTTCCTTGAGGCTGAGATTCTCATCGAGTTCGAGGTGCTGCTCCACGTGCAGACGCCCCTGGAGGTACTGCACGCTGACGTCATGAACGTTGAAATTGTAGCGGGTGGCGACGGCGCGGACGCGATCGAAAATATTTTCGGTGTGCAGGGCGCGGGGCACGGAATGCACGATCACATCGGCGTCGGGCAGCACCTCATGGACGGCGCTGGTCACGGCTTCCGCCATCTGCTCGGAGCGCTGGAAGGTCACATTGCGGGCCACGCCGACGGAGAGATCGGCAAAGTAGCGGTTGCCGGCGCGGCGAATGCGCACGCGGTCCACCTCAAGCAGGCCATCGACGGCGGAAACCGCGGCGACAATCTGGTTACGCACTCCGGCGGGAGCAGCATCGAGCAGGGCATCAACCGTCCGGCGGGCCAGGCGCGAACTTACGTACACCACCACGCCCGCCACAAAGAGCGCGGCCACCGGATCGGCATCGCGCAACCAGCCAATGCCGTACATTCGTCCGAACAGGACCAGGAACAGGCCGATGATGACGATGCCGCTGGACCAGATGTCGGTGGAGAAATGGAGGGCATCGGCCTCGAGCGCCTGGCTGTCGTACTTGGCCGCGATCCTGCCTAAGGCCCGGGAGCGCCAAAAATCCACAGCCATGGAGACAAACATGACGACGAAGGCAGCAATGCTGGGCTCGATTTCGACGTGGTGAAAGAACAAGCGCTTGACCGCCTCGTAGATGATCCAGATGCAAGTGAGCAGGAGCAGGCCGGTCTCGATGAAGGCGGAGAAGTTTTCCACCTTGCCGTGGCCGTACTGGTGATCGGCGTCAGCCGGCTTGTCGGAGACTCGCACCGACATCAAAGTAATGATGGCCGCGACCAGATCAAGCACGGAGTGCAACGCCTCCGAAAGAATGCCCAGGCTGCCGGTGGTCACGCCCACGACGATCTTCAGGGTGGTGATGGCGAGCGCCGCGACAACGGAGTTTCCCGCCACGGCGCGCTTTTCGGCGCGCATGGACTCCGGACTGTAAACCGTGGACGATCCCGACATAGCGGCATTATAGCTGTGGGAACAGGCGGCGGACCTCGGGCCTCGGACGTCAGACCCCGGGCGGCGAGCGTCAGGCCTCGGCGTCAGGCCCCGGACGTCGAACCTCGTACCTCGGCACGGTTCGGTTTTAACCGCAGCTTATTTGCTATGTATCACGGAACAGTTGTTGTAGAGTTCATGGTGATCATCAGCCTGACCCTTCGCCGATATCTCGAAGCTTTGTCCACATTGGTCAATTCACCCTCATGCGTTTGTCCTCATGCGCTCGACCCAGGAAGGAAACTCTCCATGCATCGTACCACCCGCCGTTTCGTGATCGCCGCTTTGACAGTTGCCACCGCCACTTTGGGCGCGCAGGCGCAATCCGCACCGATCAAGCCCGGTTTATGGGAGATCCACAGCGATCGCGAAGTCAATGGAAAGAAACCGCAGGACGCCAGTGACCGGATGAAGAATATGAGTCCGGAAAAGCGCGCCCAGTTCGAAGCCATGATGAAAGAGCACGGAGTGGCCACTGACGGCTCCGGCAAGAGCCAGGTTTGCTATACCAAGGAGAACCTCGACCAGTCCGCCTGGGCGAGCCAAGCGATGGACTGCAAGGCCACGTTCAGCAGCCGCACCGCAAATTTCTGGAAATGGCACACCAGTTGTCCCCAAATGGGCATCGAAGCCGACGGCGAAGCGCATTTTCCGAATTCCGAGAACTACACTCTGAAGTCAGCCTCGGTGTCAAAGCGCGGCGACAAGGCGCTCAATTCGAGTACGACGATGACCGGCAAATGGCTGGGTTCCGATTGTGGCAGCCTGAAGCCGCTGGAGGCACCACACTAGCCGCGCACTCAGTGGCAACAGCAGACCGGACACGATAAGAACGCAACGTTCTTTTTCTGAGGCGGTTTTTTTGAGGCTGTTCGCTCGCCGGGCGTGTTTGTCGTGCCCTTCAGCCGGCAAGACGAGGCTGTTAAACGTCGGGCTGGCCATTCGTATCAGGACCGGCCGAAGATAGGCTGGCTCCGGGCGTCCAAGGTTTCCTGTTCGCTCACGTGGCGTCCTGGCAATGAGTGCTAACGCCTGTTCTATAAGAGGGGATGTCAAGAACATTCTTCTCCCTCCGCCGGAAGCGCGGGTTATGGTTCGCGGCATCCAGTCCCTTGTCAGAGAGGAGTGACGCTCGAGTCTTGTGTCTTGCCCTGTGGTTTCGGGTTTTGCTTTGCTCCATCTCAGCAGCTGCATGTTCATTAGTAGCGACAACGACGATCGGTTTCTGAAACTGGCAAGCACTCGTGGTTGTACGGTGTCAACCAGGGTTCTATCTGCGACTCGAGGCCTAGTGCCTTTTCGGGTTATCCGAGAGGGCATAGGGTTAACACAGAGGCTCAGTGCCACAGGCACTGTGCGCCTACAGGCGATAAGGATGCTCACCCTCGAACCCGAGCGTCTCAAGAACCAACTGGCCACCACC
>JBARIF010000408.1:0-18356 GCA_049799615.1 Terriglobales bacterium | reverse complement strand
TCGGATTTCCGGTCATCGTTCGTCCATCGTTCACGCTCGGCGGCACCGGCGGCGGCATCGCCTACAACCGCGAAGAACTTGGCGAAGTGTTGACCCGCGGTCTCGATCTGTCTCCGGTACACGAGGCCCTCATCGAAGAATCGGTTCTCGGCTGGAAGGAATACGAGCTTGAGGTGATGCGCGACACCGCCGACAACGTCATCATCATCTGCTCGATCGAGAACTTCGATCCCATGGGGGTGCATACCGGCGATTCCATCACCGTCGCCCCGGCCCAGACATTGACTGACCGCGAATATCAGGCGATGCGTGACGCTGCCATTGCGGTGATTCGCGAGATTGGCGTCGAGACCGGTGGATCGAATATCCAGTTTGGCGTTCATCCCACGACTGGACGCATGGTGGTCATCGAGATGAATCCCCGCGTTTCGCGCTCTTCGGCGCTGGCCTCGAAAGCGACCGGATTTCCCATCGCCAAGATTGCCGCCAAGCTCGCCGTCGGTTATACGCTGGACGAAATCCCCAACGACATCACTCGCAAGACACCTGCGTGTTTCGAGCCGACGCTTGATTACGTGGTGGTGAAGATTCCCAAGTGGCAGTTCGAGAAATTTCCCGGCGCCGATGAGAACCTTGGGCCCCAGATGAAATCAGTCGGCGAAGTGATGGCGATTGGCCGCACCTTCAAGGAGGCGTTGCTCAAGGGCGTGCGCGCGCTCGACACCGGCAAGAAAGTTGGGGCGGAGAAGATTGAGCCCAAGATCCTGACGCAGCGGCTGGTGACCCCGCATCCGGAGCGGCTTTCCTACGTTCGCTACGCTTTGCGCCAGGGCCATACCGTCAAGCAACTGGCCAAGATGACGTCTATCGATCCCTGGTTTCTGTACCAGCTCAAAGAAATTAACGACATGCAACTGGAGCTGGAGAAGCATCCCATGGAATCGATTCCGACCGAGGTTCTGCGCGAGGCCAAGCGCATGGGATTCTCCGACGGGCGTCTGGCGGGCGTCTGGCGGCTCGACGGCAAAGGTTCGCAGGAGAAAGTGCGGCATCTGCGCAAGAAGCACGGCATTGCTCCGGTTTACAAGCGGGTAGACACTTGCGCCGCCGAGTTCGAAAGCTACACGCCGTATCTGTACTCGACTTACGAAGAAGAAGATGAGGCCGCGCCGACCGAGAAGAAGAAAGTGATCATTCTCGGCAGTGGGCCCAATCGCATCGGGCAGGGAATTGAGTTTGATTACTGCTGCTGCCATGCGGCCTTCGCGCTGCGCGACGATGGTTACGAGACCATCATGATCAACTGCAATCCGGAAACCGTCTCGACCGACTACGACACCAGTGACCGCCTCTACTTCGAACCACTCACCCTGGAAGACGTGTTCGCCATCTGCGAGCACGAAGCTTCTTCCGGCGCGCCGGTCGGAGTCATTGTGCAATTCGGCGGCCAGACGCCCCTGAATCTCGCGCTGCCTCTGAAGGCGGCGGGTGTGAATATTATCGGTACGTCGCCGGAGTCGATTGACCTGGCAGAGGACCGCAAGCGCTTCGGAAAATTGCTGGACGAACTTGAGATCCCGCAGGCCCCGGGGGCGATGGCGGCATCAGTCGAGGAAGCGATTGAAGGCGCGAAGCGGGTTGGATTTCCCGTGCTGGTGCGCCCGTCCTACGTACTCGGTGGGCGGGCCATGGTGATCGCCTACGACGAAGAGATGGTCGTACGCTACATGAAGGAAGCGGTGGAGTACTCGCAGGACCGTCCGGTGCTGATTGACCACTTCCTCGAAGACGCCATCGAAGTGGACGTGGACGCGCTTTCGGACGGTGAAGATGTCGTCATCGGCGGCATCATGCAGCATATCGAAGAAGCCGGCATCCACTCTGGCGACTCGTCGTGCGTGCTGCCGGCGGTGGATATTCCCGAGCATCTGCTGCAGCGGATGCGGGAGTACACGTTCAAGCTGGCGCGGGCCCTGAAGGTGGTCGGGCTGATGAATATTCAGTTTGCCATTCCGCGGGCGAGCGTGAGTGCAGAAGGGCCTTCGGCCCCTCCGGGCGAGTCAGAGACCCGCCCCCACACGGGCAATGGTGATGGCGGCAAGGTTTATGTTCTGGAAGTGAATCCGCGGGCCTCGCGCACCGTGCCTTACGTTTCGAAAGCGACCGGAGTGCCGATGGCGAAGATTGCAGCCCGGTTGATGACTGGACGCAAGCTGCGCGAGTTCCTGCCAGAATTTATTGAGCGCGGCGCCGATCTCGACACCGGTCACTGCTATTACGTGAAATCTCCGGTGTTCCCGTGGAACAAGTTTCCCGGCGTAGATACGGTGCTCGGCCCGGAGATGAAGTCAACCGGCGAAGTGATGGGCGTGGCCGACAACTTCGGGGAGGCGTTCGCCAAAGCCCAAACTGCCGCCGGGCAGAAGCTGCCGACGCAGGGCATGGTTTTCATCAGCGTCACCGATCATGACAAGCCGGGCGTGGCTGAAGTCTCGCGCAAGTTTGTCGACATGGGTTTCAAACTGGTGGCGACAGCCGGCACGGCCGATGTCCTTGAGGACGCAGGCATGTCGGTGGAGCGGGTTTACAAAGTAAAAGAAGGACGCCCCAACGTGGTGGACCTGATCAAGGGCGAGCGCATTCACTTGATCGTGAATACGCCGCATGGCGTCGATCCCTGGTTCGATGAGAAGGCGATCCGGCGCGCCGCAGTGCAGGCCCGTATTCCGACGATCACTACGCTCTCGGCCGCTCGAGCGGCAGCCGAAGGCATCGCCGCGTTGCAGCGCGGGGAGTTGCGGGTACAAGCATTGCAGCACCTGCATGCGGAGCGTACAGTGAAAGGCCAAAGAGGCTAGTTCGGCCTCGGAGGTGTGGTATGGCGCAGGAAAATAGCGCGCTGATTCGTCGCTGGTTTGAGGAAGTATGGAACAACGGGCGCATGGAAGCGATCGACGAGATGGCGTCGCCCGACGTCGTCGGTCATGGCCAGGCCCAGCATGACACCGTCATTGGCCGCGAGCAGTTCAGGACTTTTGCGACCGAGTTCCGCCGTGCGTTTCCCGATCTCAGAGTAAAGATCGATCACATCGTTGAGCAGGGAGACAAGGCGGCGGCCCGTTGGACGGCAACCATGACCCATAAGGGTGACTTTCTGGGATTCGCGCCAACCGGGAAGAAAGTCACCATCACCGGCACCTCGACCCAGAGGTTTTCTGACGGAAAGATTGTCGAAGGCTGGGACAACTGGGATCAGTTGGGCCTGCTGGTGCAGATTGGCGCCGTGCCGGCCGCGCACTTTGTGCCGCCTGCGGAAAGACGCTCGGCATAGGGCCTCCTGCGCGCCGCACACTACTCGACCGCGGTTGGGGGTCCTTCGACTGCTCCGAAACTTTGCTTTGCGAAGCTTCTGCTCCGCTCAGGATGACAGGGCGGATTTGATAAGCTTGTAAGTGAACACTTTCGGCACTGATACTTACTCTCATGCTACTTCACGGTATTTTTCCTCCTCTCACGACCCCTTTCTATCCTGACGGCAATGTGTACTTCAAGAAACTTGAGCACAACGTCGAGCGCTATTCGAAGACACCCGCGGCTGGGTTGGTGGTCATGGGCTCGACCGGAGAGGCCATCATGCTGTCGGATGAGGAGCGGCGCGAGGTCTTGAAAGTGGCACGGGAGGCCGCGGCGCCGGGCAAAGTCCTGATCGCCGGCACCGGCATCGAGTCCGCCAGCGAAACCCTGCGACTTACGGAGTACGCGGCTGAACTCGGCTATGACGTTGCCCTGGTGCGCACGCCACACTTCTACAAAAAGCAGATGCAGCCGGCAAACCTGCTGGCCTTCTATCGCACGGTGGCAGACCGGTCGCCGCTTCCGGTGATGATATACAACGTTCCCGGCTTTACGGGATACGACATTCCCGCGGAGGTGGTGGTGGAGCTGGCGGACCATCCCAACATCATAGGGATGAAGGAGTCGGGCGGCGACGTGGAGAAGATTCGAAAGATGGCGGAATCGACGCGGCATGTGAAGCGTTCGGTTTCGGTCACCGAAACGTTTGATGCCGTGACGCCGCGCATGCTCAAGGCGTCTAGCGGCGTCAATGGGCAGGGCGGGGAACTGGTTCAGGTGGCGGGAGTGGGCGGCACGAAGCCATCGTCGGCCGCTGTGACCGTGGTAAGTGGAATCAAAACCCGCCAGAAGGAAGTCGGGTTCCAGATCGTGGTGGGACTGGCGCAGAAGCTGGAGCCGTCACTGCAGGCGGGTGCGGTGGGTGCGATCCTTGCCTTCGCCGATGCGGCGCCAACGGCCTGCTACGAGATTTATGCTGCGTGGAAGGAAGGCGATGCGGTGCTAGCCCACCTCAAGCAAGAGCGGATCACAAAGGCCACTACCCGAGTGGCCGGCGAGATGGGCATTCCGGGCCTGAAGTACGGGATGGACCTGAACGGCTACTATGGCGGCCCCGCGCGCCTGCCGTTCCTGCCGCTGACGGCGGCGCTGAAGTCCGAGGTAGAGCAGTTGCTGGCAGATATTCGGAACTGAGGCAAGTCCTTACTTTATTTGCGGGGAGGACGAGCAGACTCTCTCGAGGCCTACTAGGCGGGACGTACTGCCTGGGTTTCGTGCAGTGCATTGAGCCCTGGATGTGAGTTCCCAGTTCTCAGCGATGGAGGCGTTATGAGAGGTTCTCCGTCAAGCACGCAGGAGGACTAAGTGTGCCCGCAGCGCGATTATTTTCGGCCGATCAAATTGCTTGTTCTTGCGTCCTGGGGCTGCTATTATTTGAACGAACGTTCGAACAATGGCCAGCATTTCTCCCATCCATTCGCAACTCGCAGCCCGACGCCGAGTCTCTGCACCCGAATCGCACCCGGAAACCCGCTTTGACCGCCGCCTAGCCAAGATACTGGTCCACGCCACCAACGTTTTCTATGAAAAAGGCTATGCGGCCGCCTCGATGCGCGATCTTTCCCGCGCCAGCGGCGTTTCGCTCTCGGGGTTGTACTACTACTTCGAATCCAAAGAAGAGTTGCTGTACCTGATCCAGAAAGACACGTTCACCACGATTGTGTGGCGGTTGCGGGAACAGCTGCAGGAGGTTAACGACCCGGAAGAGCGGATTCGCAGCTTCATCCACAATCATCTGGAGTACTTTCTTGCCAACCCGAAGGCCATGAAGGTCCTGTCTCACGAAGATGACGTATTGAAAAACGGCTGGGGTGCCGAAATCGCGGCCATCAAGCGCGAATATTACCGCATCTGCATGGAGCTGCTGGACCACTACAAGCAGGCTCGTGGCCGGGAGTTTTCCAGTCGGACCGCGGTGCTCAGCCTGTTTGGCATGATGAACTGGATTTATACCTGGTACAACCCGCGCGTGGATGCCGACGCCGCGGAACTGGCGCGAGCCATGGGAGACATTTTCCTTCAGGGCATAGGAGCGGGACCGGCCAAAGCCCCGAAGAAGAGGCCTGCAGTATCGAACTGAATACGATATTTTGGGATCGCGAAAAAGGAGTGGACCGATGGCAACGACAGTACAGCCCGCAAGCGGCGAAACTACAAAACAACTGATCAACTACCGGGTGGACGCCGGCGTGGCGGTGATCGAATTGTGCGACCCTCCGGCCAACACCTACACCTACGAGATGAACCGGCAGCTCGACGAGGCGATTCTCAAGGCGCGCATGGACAACGACGTGTATGTGATTGTCCTGACCGGCGCAGGCGATAAATTCTTCTCCGCCGGCGCGAATATCAAGATGCTGGTCAGCGTCGATCCGACGTTCAAGTACTACTTCTGCCTGCACGCCAACGAGACCCTGCTGCGGCTGGAACACACGCCCAAGCTGGTAATTGCGGCGCTGAATGGACATTGCGTAGGTGGCGGGCTGGAAATTGCCATGGCTGCCGACATCCGCATCGCTCGCCAGGACGCGGGCAAGATCGGGCTTCCGGAAGTGAATCTGGGCGTACTGCCCGGTACCGGTGGGACGCAGCGGCTGTCACGCATCGTGGGCAAGAGCAAGGCCATCGAGTTGATGGTCACGGGCAACACATTTTCCTTCGAGGAAGCGAAGGAACTGGGCATCGTCAACGATATTTACGAGCGCGACAATTTCATGGAGAACATCATGGAATATGCGCGCCAGTTCTGTCCGCCCAACAAGGCAGCGAAGGCCGTGGGGCGCATCAAGCGGGCGGTGCAGACGGGCTGGGAGATTCCTATGGAGTCGGCGCTGGCTGTGGAGCGCGAGAATCAACAGCTCTTGTTCCAGAGCGAGGACGCCAAGGAAGGACTGGCGGCGTACGTGGAGAAGCGGCCGGCGGTATTCAAGGCGAAATAGTGTAGCGCCGGCGGGCCGCTGGCTGTCAGGGGCGTCTCGCCCGCGAGGCAGAGGGCACGATGCCCTCCGGACAGCCGGCGGGACGCCGGCGCTACGAAAGAGGTGTTATGCCAGGCAAGGTAGCAAAAATCGGAACCTTCAGCGATTGGGTCGGGCTCTTTGACGATTGGCGCAAAGAGATCGGCGTCAACCACGACGAAATTGCCAGCTTCAAGTTCGACACGCTGTTCGGCGCAATCGAGACCGAGGAAATCGAGTTTGGATCGTACAAGGGGCGCCGCAAGTGGGAAAACCTGCGCCAGGTGCCCACCCAGCAGATGCGCGACGCGCTGATCAACATGATCGTATATCAGGGCGACACCGAATTTGCCAGCGTGGAGCAGCAGCGTTATTTATTCGAAAGCGCGCCCACCGACTGGGACCGCCGCGCCATCACCCGGGTCATGATCGAGGAGATGCGTCATGGCTGGCAGATGTGCGCCCTGCTCGTGGACCACTTCGGTTACTCCGGCAAAGTCGAGGCGCAAAAGATGCTGGAGCGCCGGGCCTTCGAAAACAAGCGCCTGCTGGGCGCCTTCAACGTTGACGTGGACAACTGGATGGATTTTTTTACCTATACCGACTTCGTGGACCGCGATGGCAAATTCCAGTTGCAGATGTTCAAATATTCCGCTTTCGCTCCCCTCGGGCGCTCGATGTCCTACATGTTGCGCGAGGAAGCCTTCCACATGGGAACGGGCAACGATGGCTTGCGCCGCATTGTAGAGGCAGGCGTGGTTCCGGGCTGGCTGATCCAGAAGTATCTCAACAAGTGGATTTCAAGCTCTTACGATCTGTTCGGGACCGATCACTCTTCGTCCGCCCATTGGGCCTATGTATGGGGAATCAAGGGGCGCTACGATGAGCCAAAAAACGAGCAGGCGGCAGACCTCGACGACCTGAATGACTACAATCGCCGCCTCTATCGCGACGAGGTCGCGGGCCTGATCGCCCGCTTCAACAGTTATTTAAAACCCGGCCAGCCAAAGCTTTATGCTCCCCATATCAAGTTCAACCGCAATATCGGGAGCTGGGCGGGACAGAAATTCCATGCCGAAACCGGGGAAGCTCTGGACGATCCTGGCTACGCGCAGCACCTGAAGGAATACCTGCCCTCGGCGGAAGACAAGAAATTGCTGCTGGACATTATCAGCAACGAAAAGAAGTGGATTACGCCCAAGGAGGGTGCTCGGGACCCTCTGGCCTCGATTGGTGAGGTCCGCAAGTCGGCGATTAATTTGTAGTGTCTTGTCGGTGCGAGCGGATTTTCGGGAAACCCGGTTTTCAGTTCTGAGTTCTCGGTTCTCAGTTGGGTTATGGCGATGACTACCGCTATTCCGGAGAGGCAGGCTTGCAGCCCTGGCGAGCTGATGGTGGTCAGCGCGGCGCGTGAAATCCGCGACGGTGAAGTTGTCTTCGTCGGCATGCGGCTGCCGCTGATCGCATTCGTGGTAGCGAAGAAGACACATGCTCCCCGTGCTGTGGGATTGTTTGAAAACGGCGTCATACGCAGCACTCCATCGCCGGAACTGATCTACACCATGGCCGACCCCGCCAACATCAAGAATGCGACCCAGTGCCTGGACATGCTTGGGGTCATGAGCCTGCTTCAATCCGGACGGGTGGACATGGGTTTTCTGGGGGCAGCCGAAGTGGACCGCTTCGGCAATCTGAACTCGACCCAGGTGCGTGGGCCGAAGGGAGTCACACGGCTGCCGGGGTCGGGCGGGGCCTGTGATATCGCGTCACTGGCTCAACGTTTTGTGGTGTTGCTGGAACACAGCCGAGAGCGGCTGCCGGAGCGGGTTTCCTATGTCACCAGTCCCGGCAATGGCGACGGCCGCGGTTGGCGGCAGAGGGTGGGCTTGCCCCGCGGCGGGCCGGCGGCGGTCATTACCAGCAAAGCGGTGCTGCGCTTCGGCGAGGACGGTGAGGCTTATTTGTCGTCCACGCATCCGGGAGTGGAAGTTGAAGATGTATTGCGCAACACGGGATGGCGCCTGCGGGTCGCGCAGGAAGTGAAGACGACGCCGTCGCCGAGCGCGGAAGAGCTCAGGGCGATCCGCGAATACGACAAAGACGGTTTCTGGACAAAGTAGAAATTAACATGGCAACCGGAACGCATACGCAAACACGAATCGCGCTCGACATCCAGTTTCCCGTGGCGCGCCTGACGCTGCACCATCCGCCGCTCAACGTGATTGACATGACGATGATGGATGAACTAGCGCAGGCACTGGCCGAGATCGAGGCGCGGGGTGATGTATCCACGGTGGTATTGAGGGGTGTGGGGAAGGCATTCTCGGTTGGGGTGGACGTCGCGGCGCACACTGCCGACAAAGTGGAGGGCATGCTGGCCAAGTTTCACGCTGTCATTCGCGCTGTGGTCAACAGCCGGAAGGTGACGATCTGCGCGGTGCATGGTCATTGCCTGGGCGGGGGAGCGGAACTGGCCATGGTTTGTGACCTGGTGTACACCGCGGAAAATGCAGGATGGGGGTTTCCCGAGATCAAGCTGGGATGTTATCCGCCGGTGGCGGCCACTGCACTGGCTGCTTTGGTCGGGCAGAAGCACGCGGCGGATTTGATCCTAACCGGGCGCAGCATTACGGGCTCGGGAGCGGCGCGTATCGGTCTGGCCAACCGCGCCGTCGGCGAGAGCGGGCTTGAGGCAGCAGTGCAGGAGGCGGTACGGCAGCTTTCAAATTTAAGCCCGGCGGTGCTGGCGATCACCAAGAAGGCAAACTACGCGTGGGACTCAATGCACTTCGAGAAAGGGCTGGCGCGGGCGGAGAAGATCTATCTCGAGGAGTTGATGAAGACCGAAGACGTGCACGAGGGAATCAACGCGTTTCTGGAAAAGCGCGCGCCGGTCTGGAAGGGAAAATAGAGCCTCCCATGTCCAAGCTCCTGAGCATGCGTGAGGCCATTGCCGAACTGGTGCCGAATGGCGCTTCGGTGGCGCTCGGTCTGCAGATGGAGCAGATGATTCCCTTCGCCGCCGGTCACGAGATCATCCGGCAAAAGAGGCGCGGCCTCACCCTGATTGGGCCGATCTCTGACATTCTCTTCGATCAGATGATTGCGGCAGGATGTGCGGAGCGGGTGATCGCGGCCTGGGTGGGGAATGTGATGATGGGTTCGGCGTACAACTTTCGCCGTGCCGTGGAACAAGGCGGAGTGAAGGTCGTGAATTTGAGCAACTTCGCAGTCGCGCTGGCCCTGCAGGCTGGAGCGATGGGCGTGCCTTTTCTTCCTACTCTGACCGCCCTGGGTAGCGATTTGGCTCGCGACAACGATTTCTTCGCGGAGATTGAATCGCCCTTTGTGGATGCAGGGTTGGGCGAGTCTGCGACTCGCCTGGGCGGACGAGGGCGTCCGCCCCTACGTGAGCAGCGGAAGCTGCATGCGGTTCGAGCCCTGGCTCCCGATGTCGCTATTGTCCATTTGCAGCGTGCCGATCGGGACGGTAATGCGCACTGCTGGGGGAACTTCGGGGTGATGATCGAGGCTGTCCGTGCGGCCCGGAAGGTGATTGTCGTGGCCGAAGAGATTGTTGACGCCGAGGTGATCGCCAGCGATCCCAATCGCACCGCGATCCCGGGGTTTCTGGTCAGCGCAGTGGTGGAGTGCCGCCACGGAGCGCACCCCTCCCCGGTGCAGGGATATTGCGGGCGCGACAACGCTTTCTTCCGGCAATATCACGAGCAGACGAAGATCCAGGCTGACAGCGACGCCTGGTTGCAGCGCTGGGTGCACAGTGTCGCCGATCGGCGAGCATACATGAACCAGCTAGGTGCGTGTCGAGTGGAAGACTTGAGCGTCAAGCAGCACGCCTATGCGGCGCAGGCAGATTTTGGATATTGAGAAGCGCTTCGGGCTTCCAGCTTCTGGCTCCTAGCCAAAACAAGCCCGAGCCGGTAGTTGTAGCCAGAAGCTAGAAGCGAGTTTCGATGGACTTTGAAATCAGCGCCGGTCAGGTGAAAGCCCTGCTCAAGCAGGGCGATAAATTTACCTTGCTCGATGTTCGCGAGCCTTGGGAACTGGAGAAAGCGCGCCTGGAGGGCAGCAAGAATATTCCCATGGGCGATGTTCCCACGCGCGCTCACCAGGAACTCGATCCCGACGAACATATTGTAGTGGTTTGTCACCACGGCGTGCGCTCGTTGAGTGTCACCAACTGGCTGCGGCAGCAAGGATTTGAGAAAGTGCAGTCCATGCGCGGCGGAATCGATGGCTGGGCGCGCACGGTGGATCCGAAAGTGCCGTTGTACTAACGGCAGCCATTAGCTCTTAGCCCTTAGCTCGGGAACGTAAGAGCTAAAGGCTAACGGCCAAGAGCTATTAATGAAAAAAGAACTCATCGAACTTCGCGTCAACGGCCGCAGGCACGAGCTTGCGCTCGAGCCCAGCACCCTTCTGCTGGATGCTTTGCGGCTGGATTTACAGCTCACTGGTTCCAAACGCGGCTGCGACGACTCTTCGTGTGGCTCCTGCACCGTGCAGATAGATGGTATCCCCATGCTCTCCTGCACCATGCTCGCGGCCAGTTGTGAAGGGCAGGAGGTCACGACTATCGAAGGCGTGAGTGAACACGGCAGCCTGGCCGCAATACAGAAAGCTTATGGTGACTGGGGAGGAGCGCAGTGTGGCTTCTGCACCCCTGGTTTCATCATGACGGTAAAACATTTGCTTGCGGTGAATCCTGAGCCGACTGACGAAGAAATTCGCGGCGCGCTGAGCGGAAACCTGTGCCGCTGTACCGGCTACAACCAGATGTATCAGGCGATCAAGGCCGCGATCGTGGCTGAGCAGAAGGACGGCGTGGTTACCCTCAACCGCCCGGTAGGCGGGCGGGACGCCGGCGCTACGAGAACATGACTGACTTCTCCACTATCGGCAAACGCATTGCCATGGTCGACGCGGCCGGCAAGACGACCGGGGCCGGCAAGTATACCGACGACCTTTGTGTCCCCGGCATGCTGGTGGGAAAGATTCTGCACTCGCCTTATCCTCATGCGCGTATCAAGAGCATTAACACCAGCCGCGCGGAAAAACTGGAAGGCGTGGTTGCGGTGGCAATCGGCAGGGATGCGCCGAATACTTACGGGATTCTTCCGGTCGGGCACGATGAGCACGCCCTGGCCCTCGACAAGGTCCGCTATGTGGGCGACAACGTGGCTTGCGTCGCCGCCGTGGATGAAGCGACGGCCGAGCGCGCGCTGGAATTAATCGATGTTCAGTATGAAGTGCTGCCCGCTTATTTCGATCCTGAAGAATCGATGCGGGCGGAGAGTGACCTGATTCACGACAACAAGCCGCACAACCTGGAGAAGGACTATCACCACGTGTTTGGCGATCCCGAAAAAGGTTTTGCGGAGGCGGATTGTATTGCCGAAGCCCGTTTCATTGCCGGCGAAGTAACTCATGCCGCCATGGAGCCGCATTCCACGCTGGCCAGTTTTGAAATTGATTCGCAGACCGGCAAGCCGGGGCGGTTGATTGTGTGGTCGTCCACCCAGGTTCCGTACTACCTGCAGCACAAGCTGGCACTGGTGCTGGAAATGCCTATGGCGCAGATTCGTGTGATCAAACCTCTGGTGGGAGGGGGCTTCGGCGGCAAGAGCGAAGTGATTCCGATCGAGATCATCGCGGCAATTGCGGCACGCAAGGCGCGGGCGCCGGTCAAAATCACTTACACCCGGGAAGAAGTCTTCTGGGCCCATCGCGGGCGGCCGCGCACCCTCATCGATCTTAAGACGGGCGTAAAGAAGGACGGCAGCATCACCGCGGTGAAGGCGCGCGTGGTGCAGGATGGCGGGGCTTACTGTTCTTACGGCGTGGTCACGATTCTGTATTCCGGTGCGCTGCTGGGGGCGCTCTACGATATCCCCAACATTCAATACGACGGATACCGGGTGTTGACCAACAAGCCAGCCTGTGGCGCCATGCGTGGACACGGCACGGTCAACGTACGCTTTGCGTTTGAATCGCAATTGGATGAACTGGCGGCCCTGATCAATCTCGATCCGGCCGAGATCCGGCGGCGCAACCTGTTGCAGCCGCCCTGCGTGACCGTGAACGGGTTGCGAGTCCAGAGTTACGGATTGCCGGAGTGCATCGAGAAGACGGTCGAGCGGTCTTGCTGGAAAGATCGCAAGGGAAAATTGGGGAAGGGCCGCGGCCTGGGTATTGCCTGCAGCCACTACGTTAGCGGCGCGGCCAATTCCATTATCCGTTCCGACATGCCGCACTCCACCGTCAACATCAAAATTGATCGCGATGGCGGTGTGGTGGTGTACACCGGCGCCTCCGAAATCGGACAAGGCTCCGACACCATGACCGCACAGATCGCGGCGGAAACTCTGGGCTGCTCACTAGGGCGGATCAGAATTATCGCCGCAGACACTGACCTCACTCCTATCGACATCGGATCGTATTCCAGCCGGGTGACGTTCATGGCGGGGAATGCGACGCTGCGGGCAGCCGCGGAGGTGAAGAAGCAGATTGCGTCGGCGGCGGCGCGGAAGATGGGGTGGGGAGTCGAGGAGTTGGTCTTTCGGAACGATATGGTATTGCGACAAAACCTCGCGGGCGAGTCGCCCGCGGCCACACAAGATACTCATGGCACGCAGCCAGTGGCTTCGGTCAGTGGGCACGTGGACGGGCAGATTTTGCGCGGTTCGTTGCAGCAGAAGCGCAAGGACGAAGGTCCGAAAGATTCGATGAGCTTTGAAGAAGCCGTGGTGGCTGCCATCGATTTTCATGGCACCCTGACTGGGACGGGTTCCTATGCGCCGCCCGCCGAGGCACGGGGAGGCAAGCACAAAGGCGGAGGCGTTGGGCCCTCGCCGGCATATTCCTATTCGGCGCAAGTGGCGGAAGTCAGCGTGGACGAGGAAACCGGCGAAGTCACCGTTCACAAAGTGTGGGCGGCGCATGATTGCGGGCGGGCGCTGAACCCGGTTTCAGTCGAAGGCCAGATCATCGGGTCGGTGTGGATGGGGATGGGCCAGGCCTTGACCGAAGAAATGGTCTGGAAAGACGGCATGCTGATGAATCCCGGGTTGCTCGAATACCGCAGCCCCTCGTCGATCGAGTCGCCGGAGGTGGAGCCCATCATCGTCGAGAGCATCGATCCCGAGGGACCATTCGGCGCCAAGGAGTGCAGCGAAGGGTCGCTGGCGGCGACGATTCCAGCCATCGCCAATGCCATCTACGACGCGGTGGGCGTGCGGCTGCATGAGTCGCCATTCACGCCGGAGCGGGTGCTGGCGGCGCTACGGGCGAAGAAGAATGCCAAGCCGATTAATTTAACGGAGGGCATCGATCCCACATCGCCCTCCGGATTCCGCGAGCACGGTGGATCACTTTGGTTTAAAGGCAAGGGCCCGGAACGGCATGCGCTCGACCCGGCGCGGCGGGCGCAGCCACTTGAAGCGGGAGGCGACGATTGAGCCTTCCGCAATTCAAATTGCTACGGCCGCGTACCCTGGAAGACGCACTAAACCTGCTGGCAAAGCACGCGGGCGAGGGCGCCCGCGCCACACGGGTTGTGGCGGGGGGCACGGACTTGATCCCCTCCATGCGGCAGAAGCTGTTCGAGCCAGAGTATGTGGTGGACATTCGGAACGTTGCTGGCCTCAGGGACATTCGACAAACCGAGCATGGCGTTGAAATTGGAGCGCTGGCTTCACTGACCACCATCGAACAGTCAAGCCTTCTGCGCCGCCGCTATCCCGTACTCACGGAGGCTGCCGCCACTGTTGCCTCTCCGTTGCTGCGCAACATGGGCACGATCGGGGGCAACATCTGCCTGGACACGCGCTGTTTGTGGTACAACCAGTCGCTCACCTGGCGCAAGGGGTGCGGCTTCTGCATCAAGAAGGACGGAGATCTGTGCCACGTTGCTCCCGGCGGAACCAAGTGCTGGGCGGCCTTCTCCGGGGACACTCCGCCGGCGCTGCTTTGTCTTGCGGCAGAAATCGAGATCGCCAGCGAATCGGGAAGCCGCCGCATGCCAATGTCTGAGTTCTACACCGGCGAAGGCGATGCCTATCGCAAGCTGCGGCCAGATGAGTTGCTGACCCGCATATTCTTGCCGGAATCCTCTGCCGACTATCGCGGCGTGTACCGCAAATTGCGGGTCCGGGGATCGATTGACTATCCCCTGGCTGGAGTCGCCGTGGTTATGAAGCGATCGAATGGCCACATTGCAGACGCGCGCCTGGCCATTACGGCGGTGAATCCCGCTCCTCTCCTGGTGAAAGGTGCCGGCGAGCTGCTGGCGGGAAAGATGATGGACGAAGGGCTGGCCGCGGCGGTCGGCGACCTGGCGGCGAAGATGGCTCGTCCGCTCACCACGTCGGCGCTTACGCCGGAGTATCGGCGAGAGATGATTCGGGTATTTACGAAGAGAGCAGTGCTGGCTGCGGCCGAGAATTAGTAGCGGTGACGTTCCGGTGGGCGTCCTCGCCCACCGCGCTGAGGGCGAGACGCCCTCGGGACAGCCGGCGGGACGCCGGCGCTACAAAAACCTAGCGTGATGTGAACAGGTGTCCGAGCTTTTCTTTTTTTGTCTTGATGTAGTCTTCAGAGTGGGCTTCGGGAGCGACTTCGCAAGGCACGCGCTCGGCCACCACGATTCCGCCTTTTTCCAGCGCCGCTACCTTGTCGGGATTGTTCGATAGCAAACGCACGCTTGAGACACTGAGCGCTTTCAAGATTTCCGCGGGCAACGCGAATTCGCGATGGTCGGCTTTGAAGCCCAGGCGTTCGTTGGCCTCGACCGTGTCCAGTCCCTGGTCCTGCAGTTCGTAGGCCTGCAGCTTGGCCATCAGGCCGATGCCGCGTCCCTCCTGCTGCTCATAAATCAGGATGCCCGAGCCCTGTTCGGCGATCATGGAGAGCGCCATTTCCAGTTGGGCGCGGCAGTCACAGCGCAGCGAACCGAAGACGTCTCCGGTCAGGCATTGGGAGTGGATGCGGAGCAGCGGCGGCGTGGAATGGATGTCGCCCATGACCAGGGCGACCGCATCCTCATCACGGGGAGTACCAGCCGCGCCGAAGTTCCCGCGAAAACCGTAGATGCGGAATTTGCCCCAGCGAGTGGGGAAGTCGGCGGAGGCTACCTGTCGAACCTGGTTAGAAGACACATTAACATTATAGCGGGATGTGCGGATCGCTTCGACGAGGCGGAGGCACGAGCGTGGACGCTCGCGCCCACATTAGCTACCCCTTGCCTAGGCGAGGGAAGTGGTAGTACACATCCTGCTTGGAGGCGATGGCCACGCCGTTACGGGTGGCGGGGCGAAAGCGCCAATTCTCCAGGGCTTCGAGCACCTTGCCGTCGACGGCTGGAGCCAGGCTTTGAATAACAACTTTCTGGATGATGTTGCCCTTTTCGTCGATTGTGACTTCGACGATGACGTCGCCCTGCAGGCCGCCCAATTCTTCGGCAGCAACGCGTGGGTCGGGCGAAACGACGGGCAGAGCGGGACGAACTTCCTCGCCAGTCAAGGGCCCCTCAAGTACAGTTCCCAGGGGCGATCCCGCGGGGCGAGCCTGAGCGGCCTGCCCGGGCGCGCTGGTCTGATCGTCCAGGCCGATCCTGGGACGGGGCAGCTCACGCTCGGCCACTTTGGTTGTTCGGGTCCGGCGCTTCCAGGTCAAATGTGAATTCAATTGCTGACGGGAATCCGCCGCGGAAGTGCCGGGCGTAACATCGGCCGCGCCCGGCGTTGGCGGATTCGGCCAATAGAGATGGGCGATCTGAACGCCGTGATCGCCATGAACCACAAAAGATGGAGCGACCAGCTTGGGGCTGGCCGGGTGCAGAAGCCATAGGAACAGCAGGCCGTGCGCGGCCACGGAGCAGTACTTTGCGAGTTGCGGTTGACCGTCAGCGGGCTGGATCGGTGTAAACATGGCTTTCGAGACCGCGGCTGCTTCTGCTCTTTTCATTAGACGTGGAAGAGCACGGCAGGTAAACATTATTTTCGCAGAGTCATGTTACGTTTAGCGCGGCCGCAGGTTGGTCAGCGGCACGAAAGGCTGATAAAATCGCAGCACTGATCGTGCAGCATCGATCGTTCGGTTCCCCTAAAAAAAGAGGGGCTATAGCTCAGCTGGGAGAGCGCATCGTTCGCAACGATGAGGTCGTCGGTTCGATCCCGACTAGCTCCACCAAACCTTTCAACAACTTGCCGACTTGAGCAGCCACTTTTGAACATCGAAAAACCCGTTTTATTGGACCGTAATGGACCGTGAATTGGACCGTGCGAACTCCGATAGCTTCTCCAACGCTCGCCGCTGTGCTGCTGGCACAATCTGAGCGTAGACCTCCATCGTCGTCTGAATGCGTGAGTGCCGCATCTGGCCCTGCACCGATTTCGGGTCGGCTCCCGCCTGCACTAGCCAGGTCGCATGGGACGTTCTAAGGCATCTCCAGTTCACAAACGGTAAGCCGAGTTTTCGGGCCGCGGGCTGGATGTGCCTCTTGAGGATGTTCTGATCATTCATCGGGCGCCCGTCTTTGACGGATTGGAAAACCAGGGCGTCAGGATCGTCCGATTTGACCAGTTTGTATTGGCGGATTGCCCGCCCCGCCCGAACTTCTGCGCTGAGAGACCTCAGGCGTAAGATGCGGGCGATCACTTCGGGCGAGACTCCGATGGTCGCTGCACTGGCCTGAGTCTTTGGGACCGACCAGTCGCCACGACAAAAACGTTCTTCGATCGTGATCGAGTCAGCGTGGATGCATCGCCACTTGAGGGCGATCAATTCACTGACCCGAAGGCCGGTCCACACGGCGACGTATAGCATCGTCGCGTAGGGTTCGGCCATGAGATCCACCAGGTTGTTGAAGTTCTTGGGCGTAACGGTCGGCTTAGGCTGCCTGGGTCGCTTGTCCAATGGCAACCGCAATCCTTCCATCGGGCTCTTGACCAGGTAATCGATGTCCACCGCGGAGCGGAGAATCGAAGAGAGCACGTCCCTGATCTTCGAGGTTGTGGGATAAGACTTGCCCGCCATGCCGGAGAAATACTGCTGCAGCGTCAGCCGTGTGAGATCACGCAGACACAGACGGCCGAGTCTCGGCTCAAGGTATTTCGCGATGATGCCTTGATACGAGTTCCGCGTGCTACTCGATAGCAGCGGCAGGTAAGTCGGGATATAGGTGTTGGTCACAAACTCACTGAAGTTCATCGCCGAGCCGGTCAGAATCAATCCCTGATTGACGGGCCTGAGTTTCTCTTCGGCGATCTTCTGCACTTCCCGCAGGGGCATGTCTGCCGGTGCGAGTTTGATGCGTTGACGTTTTCGGCTGCCACCTAGATTGGTATCCCAAACACGCAGCCACCAGAATTGACCTTCCTTGAACGGTTGCGGACTCTGAAAACGCCGTCTCGCCATCGCTTCATATCCTCTCGATGGCTTGCCGGAGTTTGCCTCAGGCGCGAGAGTAGCATGGTTTAGTCCGCCGTCGGGTTGTGGATAATTGAACATCTGGGTTCGTCGGACTCAGCTTCTTACAGCTTGCCCTCCATGGCGGGCTGGTGTGCCCCTGGGGCACGCGATCTAATTTCCCCGAATGAGTCGCTTTCCTAGCCTCTCTGCCATAAAGTCGGTAGCTGTGAATGGGGGCGATCAAAATCGCGGCGATGGGTGTTCGAGCACACTGGTTCGAAACCGCCATCTGTTGCAGATTTTGGTTGCGGGTATCTCGCCATGCCGTGCCTGAATCTCCAGTGTTTTCCAGTGGATCCCGAGAAGATCCGCCGCTTGTCTCAACGTCAAAAGTTGCTCAAACCCAACTGTGGCTGTTCTGGGCGCTCTGTCGTCGACAGGCACGATTCACCTCTTCTCGCCCGTGCATCATTGCAAGGCTTCCAGATTATCCAGCTGGTATGGTTCGAGAATCTTCCGGAGTGATAAAGGGACTGTCGAGTTCAATCGGAAAAC
>JBARIF010000407.1:0-2601 GCA_049799615.1 Terriglobales bacterium | reverse complement strand
AAGCAATACTCTGTCGGTTCACATTCCAGCTCGTTTGAGGTGGGCTTCAAGGGCTGGGACGCCGGCAAGACGCAGCGTTACGATCGGGAATTCTACAATGCCGCGAGCGGCCAGAACGCCAGCGATTTCTTGAGCAACTTCAGGGACAACCACTACTATTTAGGAAACTATACGTACGGGCCAGTCACGGATTTCAAAAAGATACTGGCTGCAGTGCAAGGCGGGGGAACTAGTCCTTCCACGCAGTACAACCTCCAGAACGCTTTTGATATCGGCGAGCGCATCTGGGCGGGTTACGCGATGAACACGATCAGCTTCGGAAAGCTGAGGGTACAAGTGGGCGTACGCATCGAAGCGACCCAGGATTCTCTGCTTGCCAACAATATCGATACCACTACGGACCCTATTACCGTTACGCCGCGACGCACGAACAACACCTACGTCAATGCTTTTCCCAGCGTTCAGGCTCAATATCGATTCGGATCCGATACGATTCTGCGTGGATCCTATGGGATGGGCATCGCCCGGCCCAACTTCGGGGATATTGCTCCATATTTTATTGATGACCCGACATCCAATCCTGAATTTTCCCAGGGCAATCCCAACCTCAAACCCACCCATGCACAGAACTTCGATGTCCTCGTGGAGCACTATCTGAAGCCGCTGGGCATCGTTCAGGCTGGCTTCTTCTACAAGTCTCTCAGTGATCCGATCTACAACGTCACCCTGCCTTTCCAGACCGCAACGGTAGCAACTTTGATCAACGGACCGACCGCGCACATCAGTGGGTTCGAGGCAGCATGGCAGCAACCTCTTTCTTTCCTGCCAGGTGCGTTGAATGGAATGGGGATAAGGGCGAACTACGGCTACACCGCTTCTCAAGCTACCTTCCCAAGTATTTCTGGTGAGCGCACCGACCATCCGACGCTCGTGCGCACCGCGCCGAACAACTGGAACTTCGATGTGACCTACGACAAGAAGGGTATCTCGGCGCGCATGGGCCTCACTCACAATGACGGCTACATTTGGTCCTACGCCGGGGCGCCGGATAAAGGGCCAGGCGGCGACACATATCTCTATCCCCACACCCAGGTGGACGCCCAAGTCAGCTACTGGATTCCGCGTGGCCATGGGCTGCAGGCTATTGTTTCGATGCTCAACCTGAACAACGAGGTGTTCGGCTTTTATAACGGCAGCGAGCGATATCCGATCCAGCGCGAGTACTACAGCCGGACAATCGTTTTAGGGCTGCGTTGGACTCTGCCCACGGGGAAGTGAGAGCGTTTTGAAGCAGTCCCGTGACAGCGGTACTATTTCGGCTGGTCCGCCCCGGACGCTGTCGAGAGAGCCGAGGTGAGAAGAAGTCAAGCGAACGGCCTAGTTTGCCTAGTAGCCTGCAATAGGCTTGATCGGCTTGCTGACTAGGAATACTTGCATGTCAACAACTGAGGTGGGCTCCTCGCGCGCCGCGTTGCTTTTGAATCTACTGATTGCCCTTCTAGTCCCTTTTGCCGGGACTGCGGCCGCCCAGAACGTTCCAGCACCAAAGCCAAAGCTTAGTTTCGCCGTTATTCTGACGCGACACGGCGTGAGATCTCCGATCAAGAGCGTCGAGGAATTGAATACGTTCTCGAGCGCGCCTTGGCCGGTATGGGGCGTTCCGTCCGGAGATCTCACGCCTCGGGGTCGCAAGCTAATGGAGTTGTTCGGTTCCTATTATCGCGGTTACTTCTCGAGTCATGGCCTGCTCTCCTCTACCGGCTGCGAAGACGCTGATGGTATTCACATTCGTGCCGACGTTGATGCGCGGACCCGAGAAACGGGTCGTGCTCTGGCTTCGGGAATGATGCCTGGTTGTAACGTGGAGGTGCACGTTGCGGGCGGCAAGGATGATCCGCTGTTCAGCCCGCTGAATGCGGGCATTGGCGAACCAGATCGTGCTTTGGCAGTGGCGTCTATCGAGGGACGGATCGGCGGGAACCCAAGTGCGGTCATTGCAAGCTATCGGTACGCATTCGAAACATTGCGCGAGGTGCTATTCGGTTGCGCGCCATTCAGCCTGTGCCCTGCAGAGAAACAACCGGGAAAGCAAACTCTTTTGGACCAACCCTCGACGGTTGTGGCAGTCACAGGTGGTCATGCGGCTGACATTCAAGGACCGCTCAAGATCGGATCAAATCTCTCGGAGGCACTCCTGCTCGAGTACGCAAATGGTATGGAGGGAAGGGATTTGGGTTGGGGACGACTGACGGAAGTCAAACTGCTTGAGATCATGAGAATTCACGAAGCTTATGCTGACTTGGCGCGACAGACACCATATGTAGCTCGCATCCAGGCTTCAAACCTGCTCAGCCATATACTTCGCTCAATGGCGCAGGTGGTTAGCGGCACCACGCTAAGCGGATCCCTCGGTAAAAGCGGCGATCACGTTCTTGTTATCGCGGGCCACGATACAAACCTCTCGAATATAGCCGGAATGCTTGGGATCTCGTGGGTCCTTAGCGGCTATCAACCCTTGGAGACACCGCCAGGGGGTGCCTTAGTATTCGAACTTTGGCAGCAAGAGACAGGAGACTTCGTAGTCAATACCTACTTTACGGC
>JBARIF010000406.1:0-2220 GCA_049799615.1 Terriglobales bacterium | reverse complement strand
CGTTCCGCCCGCTCAGTGCGAGGAGTTTCCCGCGGCGCTTCCGCTTCCGGACGGGCGAACTTGCTTTCCGGCATGTGCTCGCCCCGGCGTCCGCGGCGACGACGCCGGCCCCGGAAACTGCCACGATTTTCCCTGGATTCGCCGACGGCAGGCGGCTCGCCATTTCCCGGTTCTGCTTCCACATGTTCCGAGGCCTGTGATTCTGCCGGGACAGGAGCAGTAAAGGTCTGGCCAGCGTGAGCTTCGGCCTGCGCCGGCGGCTGATAGCGCTCGGGTGCGGGCCGATTGGTGGGAACTTCGTCGAGGTCCTCGGAGTCTTCCAACTCCATAAAGTCGGAGACATAGAGGAAGGCGTCGCGTTCCAGGCCAATATCGACAAAAGCTGATTGCATTCCAGGCAGGACGCGGGTCACACGACCTTTGTAGATGGAACCTGCCAGAGTGTATTCGTTTTCGCGTTCGAGGTAGATTTCAGCGAGCAGATCGTCTTCGACCATCCCCACCTTGGTTTCGTGGGGAGTGGAAGAGACAAATAATTCTTTCGTCATGCGAACTCCGGTCCCCGGCCGTCAGGCGGCCGCGGGATCACCGGATGAAAGCCAGGAAAAGACCGGGAGGATCAAGCGCTGCGATAGCCGCCCTGGACAAAGGACAGCCCCGGCCCCGGAGTTCTCTCCGTGACCGAATCCGTTGCGTAAGTTTAGGAATCTTTTGCACTTATCGCATTGCACTTCGCCAGGTTTGTGACCGCTCTCTCAACTCTGAGGGGGCCGTTACCGGCCTGGCAGCGCCTTTGCTTGATCCTGCCCGGCTCTAACTGCTTTTCTAGCCGGCGTGTGCCCTCTTTACGCGAGGGCGATCGTAATTAATCTTGTTTTTCCGCGCGGATGGCAAGCGCGGGCTAACCCCCTGCCATTCTTCATCCTGCATCAGTTAACGAAACGGCGCATGCGGACATTCATTACAATGCCCAACGCCAGAAACATGAACAGGACAGAAGACCCGCCATAACTCATCAGTGGCAGGGGTATTCCGGTGACCGGCATAAAGCCAACCACCATGCCGACATTGACCAGAATATGGAAGCTAAGCACCGCCACCACACCCATCACCACGAACGTGCCAGCGCGGTCGGGCGCCGTTTGCGCGTTCTGGGTCAATCGCATCAGCACTATAAAGTATAGCAGCATTACCGCCAGGGCACCTACAAAACCATGTTCCTCGGCGAAGGCGGCAAAGATAAAGTCCGTTTGCGGGACGGGCAGAAACGCCAAATGTGTCTGAGAACCCTCCGAATTTCCCCAGATGCCGCCTGACCCGACCGCGATCAGGGACTGGTTCACCTGGTAACCGGAGCCCTGACTGTCGGCCTCCGGGTGCATGAAGCTGGTAAGACGATCGCGTTGGTAGGGCTTCAGGGCATGCCACGCCAAGGGCAACAGCAGGGCTGCGGCAATGGTCACGATAGCCGCCTGCTTGAAGCGGACCCCGCCCAGAAACAGGCCGACGATGGCGATCGGCAGATAGGTAAGGCCCGTGCCCAGGTCGGGTTGCCGCAACACCATCAGCATGGGCACCAGCACAATGGCACCGGCCTTGATGAAGTCCGGCCAGGTAAGCTCTCTCTGGTGCAGATCGGCGAAATACTTGGCCACCGCCAGAATCAGGATCAGCTTTACCCACTCCGACGGCTGAAAGTGGGCGCCTCCCGGCATCTTGATCCAGCGCCGGGCGCCCAGATACTTCTGACCGAAGAGCATGACGCTCATCAGGGAGACGATAGCGGCAATATAGAGCCAGTGCACCCGGTCCAGCAGTTTCTGGTAGTTAACCAGGCTCACCAGGAACATGCCGATAAGGCCGCCCACGATCCAGTAGATCTGCCGGATATGCGCTCCCGCGAATTTGGTGTGTGAGGTGGCACTGCGAATTTCCATCACCCCCAAGCCGCAGATCATTAGCACAAAGATGAGCAGCAGCCAGTCAAAATCGCGGAATGAAATGTAGCGGGACATTTGTTAGTCGTCAGTCTTTTCGTCGTTGGTCGTTGGCCCTTGGTCGGCCGTTTGCCTCTTTCCTATCTTGATTCCTCTTCTGTCATCTTGAGCGGAGCGTGAGCGCTCGCTTGCGAGCGACCATGCGGAGTCGAAAGACACCTATTCCCTCAACTTCACTCGGCTGGATTGCTTAGCCAGCCACAACTGTCTGCATCCTCTCCGG
>JBARIF010000405.1:0-2044 GCA_049799615.1 Terriglobales bacterium | reverse complement strand
GGCCTGTAGCAGGACCGCGGAAGCCGGCAGAAATGGCCGCGCGTTCAGCCCCCGCGACTGATGACAGACGACGGACGATTGGCGTTCCTAGTCTTTTCCCGTAACGACACCCCTCCAGCACTACTGTGGAAAATTTTTGCGGTGTCTCCCCATGGCGCCTTTGATACCCTGATCTTTCGTCAACCCAACCAGCTGTTAAACAAGCGCTTGGTTCTTTTTCCCCGGTTGGGATTGGCTATATTCGTGCACTGAACAATGGGGCGAATGCACCCCGGACGGATCTTAATATGGTCGTTCCGGGTAGGTTAATACTTTAGGCAGAGACCAGGCAGCCTTTCAGGACGTACCGAACATCAGCATCATTAATAATCGAGTCCCCCACCGGACCAGGATCATGTCAGAGATGTACCAGCACACTCCGTTTTCTTTGCTTCCCGAGCGGCGGCCGCCCTGGAGGGAGTTCGTCCTTACCATGGGCTTTCAGGGGCTTGGCCTTTTTCTGTTGGCTTGGGCCGCAGTGTTAAACCTGGCGGTGCTCGATGCCCCGGTCCACGACTATCATTTCATTCGCCTGGTGGAGACCCCGCCGGTGGCAAATCATGAGCCGGCGCCGGTGCGAGAAATTCCGCCCCCGCGGGTTGCACGTCTGGAGACTCCGCCAGTTGAGGTGCTGCGCGTACCCGCGCCGGAAGTACGTCCCAAGATATCGCCGGAGGAAGTGCCGGTTGCACCGAAAGTGGAGATCGAGGCCAGCAAGCCGGTGTCCCTTCCTCTAGCCGCGCCGGTTATTCCACGGCAACTGGTAAAGACGCACGTTTTCTCTACCGGCAGTTCCGCCCTGCCGACCATCGCAGCGGCTCCGAAGAACGTCCAGACCGGTGGCTTTGGGGATCCGAACGGCGTTCCCGCGCGTGAGAGTAACGCTAAACCGGTGAACATTGCTCCGGCGGGTTCCTTTGATCTGCCTATCGGGCCTGGCCAAGGCAACGGTGCTGGAGGGGCCCGGGGTGTTCGCGGTGTCGTGGCCAGCACGGGATTCGGCAATGGCATCGCCACCGGTGATGGCAGCGGAAAAGTAAACTCTTCCCGGGGCAACGGAGTGCAGAAGAGCGGCTTTGGCGATACTCAGGCCGTCTCCGTGGCTCAACTTCGTCCCAAGCCAGCGGACGATACCACCGGCAAGATGGTCCCCGCGGAAGTCATTTTCAAGCCCACTCCGACCTACACCCCGGAAGCCAGAAGCCTGCGTATCGAGGGAGAGGTTGTGCTCGAGGTCGTGTTCGAGGCCTCAGGCAAGCTCCGCATTGTGCGGGTGGTGCGGGGACTGGGCCACGGCCTGGATGAGGCAGCATCCCATGCTGCCGAACAGATTCGTTTCAAGCCCGCCCAACGGGATGGACAACCCTCCGACTACACAGCCCTGGTGCATATTGTGTTTCAGCTAGCTTAGTTATGTGTGATCGTGTGGGTGTGAGGGTGTGGGTCGGACACTCCTGTCCGACGCCTTTGACTCTCCGTCTTTGACTTCGGCCTTCCGTGGTGCAAAGACCCCCCAAAAAATCAATGTCAACTGCGGGCGGACAGGAGTGTCCTCCCCACACAAAACTGAGGTGAGAGCTCGGCGGGGAAAGCTGCTTGGACGATAGGAGTCAGCGAGAGGAGTAAGAGGGGGGACCCTGCGACCCTGAACCCGGTTGGAGGCTGGGGACAAACCGGGTTTCGCGTCTACTGAATCGCGCTTCCGACCGAAGAAAACACGTTATTGGCGTTGGAACCGATTAACCGGATCGTACCTACCACGATCACCAGAATCACAGCCAGCATCACCGCGTATTCGGCGACGTCCTGTCCCTGATCGTCGTTCCATATATTTTGCAGCCACTTTGCCATGGGCGCCCTCCTTGGACCACCTGTCGGCCTACTGATTTCTCGTTATCTGAGTACACGTCCAGCCGAAAGGGCAGTAGGCGCTAAACTCAGAGTTTAAGTCTGCTATTAGGGTAACTGTGGCCAGGCCCAACTGCCAATAGCCCAAATGTGGAAA
>JBARIF010000404.1:0-25511 GCA_049799615.1 Terriglobales bacterium | reverse complement strand
CCGTGGCCTCGAAGGACTCTGAACTCGCGGAAACGGTGCAGCGCGAATTCAGCGATCCGCGCTTCCGGCTTTACACCAACGACGATGTGGTGGGCGTTGAACTCGGTGGAGCGCTGAAAAATGTTATCGCCATCGCCGCCGGAGTGTGCGACGGGCTGGGCCTGGGCCACAATTCCATTGCTGCCCTAATCACTCGCGGCCTGGCTGAGATCACGCGTCTGGCCGTGGCCTGCGGCGGCCGTCAGGAGACCATGTCCGGGCTGGCCGGACTGGGCGACCTGGTCCTTACCTGTACCGGCGGTCTCTCCCGCAACCGCAGCGTAGGCGTCGAATTGGGCCGAGGCCGCAAGCTGCCGGACATCATCGCGGGCATGCACGGGGCGGTCGCGGAAGGCGTCTTCACCACCCAGGCTGCGGTCGGGCTGGCTCGGGCTCATGGCGTCGAAATGCCGATCACCGAGCAGATGGACGCCATTCTGCATCTTGACAAGCCTCCCGCGGAAGCGATCAACGACCTGATGACGCGCAGCGTCAAGAGTGAGATACGGTCTTAGCGGTCAGCTTCTGGCCTGTGGCTCAACTCGAAACCTTCCCTTTACAGGGGCGTCATCCTGAGGGACTTCAGTCCCGAAGGATCTGGCGCGCGTCGGCAACAACGCCGGGGCAAAGGGGGTGTATCCGCTTCACGCCAGGTCCTTCACGGCCTGAAGGCCGTTCGGCATGACGCCTGTTGGTCAGGGGGAAATTTCAAACTGAACCACTACCCTTCTGACTTGTGGCTACCGCTGGTGGTAGCGTTTTCGGTTCTGATAAACCCGTACGGACCATCTCTATTGTTTGCAATTACTTAGACAAACCGCCAGGTCCCGTGCTAGGGAGTTTTACTGGCACTTTGGTAATAGACATGGCCTTCGGTCTTGACCTTGTGACCAGCCTCACCCGTTAAAATTCCAAGAGGTACTGTAGCCGCCGGCAGTGGGCAAGAGGCGGGGCTGGGCCACTTTGTCTTGAAATTACCCCTTCCATCACGCGTCCCCATTTTGTACGTCATCCTGGGTGTGCTCGCTCTCATCAGCGTGGTGCCGATGTATTTTTATTCGGAGCAGGTGGAGGCGATCAATCGGGAGCGCTTGATCACTAACGAGCGGCTGCTTCAAAATACAGTGACCCGCTCCCTGGCTGACGACATCTCGCAGCACCAGGAATCGCTGCGCATGATGCTGGCCAACCTGTCGTCCGCCCTGCAAGTCGCCAGCGGCGGAGATATTACCGCCGAGCATGTGGAAGCGCCCGAGCTGCGGGCCCTGCTGGAGCACTTCGTTTCTTCCTCCGGAGACCTGGCCTACGCCACCCTGGTGAACTCCGAATCCAAGGGAATTTCGGCGGGACGGATCGCGCCCGACGCGTTTCTGCAACGCGACCTGGTGCGGGCCTACGACGCCGCCCGCGAAGGCCGCGCCTATAGCGGCCAGGCACTGGTGGTGGGCAGTGGAAAGTCGGCCCGCACCGTGATGCTGGTAAGCACTCCGGTGATGTACGGCGGACGCTTTCTGGGAATGATTGGAGCGGTGGAGGACTTGCAGTTCCTGATCCGCCGGTTGCAGGAAGTCAATCGCGGCGGGCTCACGCCTTACGTGGTGGACAGCGAAGGCCGGCTGGTGGCCGGCGCCACTCCCGACTACGCCACCGGCCAGGACTTGACCAACTCGGAGATCGTACGCAACTTCCTGGAGCAGGGCGGTCAATCTCAACTGGTGGCGGCCACCCGGGAATTCAGCGTCACCCAGGGCAAGACCAGCACCAAGATGCTCGGCACTTATAGCCCGGTGGGCAACCTGGACTGGGCCGTCATCGTGCAAAAACCGCGCGACGAGGCTTATCGCGGAGTGTACGAGATGCAGCGCAGCGCCCGCATGCTGGCGTTACTGGCTATTTTGCTGAGCGTGGGGATCAGTATCTTTGCCGCGCGCCGCATCACCAATCCGCTGGAAGTTCTCACCGCTTCCAGCCGCGCCATCGCTCGCGGCGACTTCTCGCAGCGGGTAAAACTCAGGAGCCGCACCGAGATCGGGGAACTGGCGGCAACCTTCAATACCATGACCGACGAGCTCGAACATTTCGTGCTCGACCTCAAACGCGCCGCCACGGAAAATCGCGAGCTGTTCATGAGTTCCATTCAGATGCTGGCCGGCGCGGTTGACGAAAAGGACCCCTATACTCGTGGACACTCCGACCGCGTCACGCGCTATTCCCTGCTGATCGCGCGGGAGATGGGGCATCCCGAGGAATTTCTGGAAATCGTGCGCGTGTCCGCCCAACTGCACGACGTGGGCAAGATCGGCATTGAAGATCGCATCCTCAAAAAACCGGGAGCCCTGACCCCGGAAGAATTTGAGATCATGAAGACCCATACCACAAAGGGCGCCAACATCCTGCGCCCGGTGGCCCAGCTGAAAGACATGCTTCCGGGGATCGAGCTGCACCATGAATCGCTCGACGGACGCGGCTATCCCCGAGGCCTGCAGGATGCGGAAATTCCCCTGCTGCCGCGCATCATTGCGGTCGCCGACACCTTCGACGCGTTGACCACCAACCGTCCTTATCAGCAGGCGCACGATCCAGAGGCTGCATTGCGCATCATCCACAATCTTTCCGGCAAGCGCCTCGATCCCACCGCGGTCGCCGCCCTGACCGCAATTTACAAGCGCGGCGAAATCCGTATTCAGGCGCCGATGGTTACAGTTCCAAGTGCTCCGCCCCAGACTCAGCCTGCTCAAAATTCGGTCACGCCTTCATCTGCTCCCGAAGTTCGGGCCGCCGTGGCCGCTGCGGAATCGGCACGATAGTTTTCCACTTTGCAGGCAAGAACCTTTAACCGCAAAGGCCGCAACGATCGCAAAAGCGACGGGGTTTCCGTTTCTTGCCTTCTTTGCGGCATCTTTGCGGCCTTTACGGTCTAAAGCTCTTTGGCTTGAAGCCGCGACGAACATAACCTCCCGCCCGCTATAATTGATGTCAGCACTTCCAGGATCCCGAAATTCCATGATTCAGACTCTCTTCGGCAGCCTCGACGAGCAGCAGAAACCCAGCTTCCTTGATCGCATGAAGGAAGCGGTGACCCGTACTCGGGAAAATCTCAGCGAACGCATCGAGGAGGTGGTCTCATTCGGGAAAGAAATCGACCGGGCCACGCTGGATGATCTGGAAGGTACCCTGCTAGGGGCCGATCTGGGCACAACTACCACCCACGAAGTCCTGGAAAAACTTCGCGAGAAGGCCGATCGCAAGCAAATCGGGAATGTGGATGAACTCAAGCGCTTGCTGAAAGAGGAGATCCTCGCCATTCTGAATACCGCCGATGCTCTCCCGGTAGCCCGAGTGGACGGAAAGCCCGAGGTAATCCTGGTGGTGGGAGTGAACGGGACGGGCAAGACCACGACCATCGGCAAGCTGGCGCAGGTGTTGCGCTCGGAGGGCAAGACGGTGCTACTGTGTGCGGCAGATACTTTTCGCGCTGCCGCCATCGAACAACTCGAAGTCTGGGGCCAGCGGACGGGGACGGAAGTCATTCGCACCAAGGCGGGGGGAGATCCGTCAGCCGTGCTCTACGATGCGCTGCAGGCCGCGTCGGCCCGGCACACCGATTACGTGATCGTCGATACTGCCGGCCGCCTGCATACCAAGACCAACCTGATGGCTGAACTGGAGAAGATGCGGCGCACGGCACAGCGCATCATTCCCGGCGCGCCTCACGAGACGCTGCTGGTCATGGACGCCACCACCGGGCAGAATGGCTTGCAACAGGCGAGGATGTTCACCGAGTCGGCGGGCGTGACCGGCATCGTCCTGACCAAACTCGATGGCACGGCCAAGGGAGGCGTGGTGGTGGCCATATCGCGTGAACTGGGTGTCCCGGTGCGATATGTCGGGGTGGGCGAAAAAGCCGGCGACCTGTTGCCCTTCGATCCCCGGGATTTTGTGGATTCGCTTTTTGCTTAGGTCCGACGATGTCGATTTTTCTGACTTTGCTGATCGTCATGGCGGTGGCGGGGCTGGTTTGGTGGTTCGTGAGTTCTTTCTTTCCCCCGCGCCAACCGGCGGAGCCAGTGGATGATCCATTCTCGCTCATCCCCGTTCCGCGCAAACGGGGACCGAAGGGACGGACGAGTGCGGTGGCTCTCGAAGAACCCGAGGATGGGGATATCGACGACGCTTTCCCACCTCGGCGCCAGTAGGCGATTCAGTCCCTGTAGCTGTGCAGTCTTCTTGGCGTTTCTGTGTTGACTATTTCCGATGGCCGACCGTTCCACCGACGAACAGATTCTCCGCCATGCCCTTGAATTGGCACATGAAGGTATCGGCTTAACTTCGCCCAACCCTTGCGTGGGCGCCGTAATTGTCGATCGTGCTGGCCACATCATCGGATCAGGCTCGCACACCTTTGAGGGCATCAAGCACGCTGAAGTCCTGGCGCTGGAGCAGGCTGGCGACAAAGCTCGCGGCGCAACTCTTTACCTCAACCTTGAGCCCTGCTCGCATCAGGGCCGTACCGGAGCCTGCGCCGACACCATCATCGCCGCCGGGATTCGCCGCGTGGTCGCCTGCATGCAGGATCCCAACCCGCTGGTCGCAGGTAAGGGATTTGAGCGCCTGCGCAGCGCCGGAATCTCTGTTGCTTCAGGCATTTTGGAGGAAGAAGCTAAACCGTTGAATGAAGCCTTCGCCAAATACATTCGCCAGCACACGCCGCTGGTCACGCTCAAGTCGGCCATGACGCTGGACGGTAAGATCGCTCCTCCTCCGGGCGAGTTGCAGCACCCCGGGGCACTCGGCGGAGGAGGCGCGACCGGCGGATGGATCAGCAGCGATGTGGCCCGCGCCCACGTGCAGCAGCTTCGTCACGGCCACGATGCCATCATGGTGGGTGTGGGCACCATCATCGCGGACGATCCGCTGCTCACCGATCGCAGTGGCCTGCCGCGGCGCCGACCCCTGCTGCGGGTGATTGTGGATTCGCGGCTGCGCCTGCCACCGGAGTCGCGCGTGGTCAAGACGGCAAAGGAAGATGTGCTGGTACTGTGCTCATTCGCCGAGGAGAAGCGAAAGCGCGAACTGCAAGACCAGGGCATCAGGGTGGAACAGGTCCCGGTCGGGGTGGGAGACGGCCGTCCGGACATGACGCAAATTGCGCGCCGCCTGGGGACGATGGAGATCACCAGTCTGCTGGTGGAGGGCGGCGCCATGATCAACGGCGCAGCCCTGGCCTCGGGCATTGTGGACAAAGTATTTCTTTACTACGCGCCCAAAATTCTGGCCGGAACCGGCTCGGTGCCGTTTGCCACCGGCCCCGGTTTCGCCCGCATGAGTGAAGCGGCATACGTGAAGGCGATCAGGCTCCACCGCTTCGGGGAAGACTTCGCGGTTGAGGGATATTTGCGAGACCCGTACGGAGAAGTCCAGTAGCGCCGCCGTCCCGCCGGCTGTCGGGTGGGCATCCTGCCCACCCATCGATTCCGATGCAAGCTGCCGAACTCGGGCCGGACGTCCCATCAGCGCTAACTTAAGCAGAATTCCTTCAGGATTGCCGACCATCCAAACAGAGTAAGGAACCTTGTGGTCGCCCAATGCGTACCACGGGCATGCGCCCGTTCATTCTTCTCGCAGCCGCGTGCCTTTTCTCATATCCTGTTGTCGCTCAAACCCAAAATCAGCCGTCCGACAACAAAACAGCGGCTAATCGGCCTCCGTGGCCACTCCAGCTCGAAATGCACGTGCCGTTCGACCCTACGGCATTCCCGAGTGGGTCGCACGTTTATCTGATGTACGAGCTGCATCTGACGAACTTCATGCCAATGCCCATTTCGCTGAGTCGCATCGAGGTGCTCGACGCAGATGCGGGAACGTCCAAACCGATTGCGACCTTTGAGACGGCACAACTGGAAACCATGTTGCAGCCCTTGGGTGGTAAGGCACTTTCTGACCCCAAAGACAGGCTGATTATCGCCGATGGCCAGAGCGCTATCGCCTTTATGTCGATCGTGCTTGACCGGGGCTCGCATATCCCAAACAGACTGCTGCACCGCGTGACCACGGCTTACGCTCCAGAAGAAGGCGCGGTCATTTCCACCCATCATACTCAGTTGCATGTGCTCGGGGCACCGGTAGAAGGGGCAGACTGGCTTGCGGACGATGGGCCCAGCAACGATCAGGATAATCATCATCGCCGTGGGGTTGTTATCCTTGATGGGCAGCCGATAGACTCGCGCCGGTACGCGATCGACTGGATGCAGACCAGGGACGGGGCGTCATTTTCTGGCGACGCGCGCGACGTCCACTCCTATTACTCCTACGGGAAAGCAGTGTTGGCGGTTGCCGACGGCCGCGTTGTCACCGCGAGAGATGGTCTTCCCGACAACGTTCCCGGACATGGCGACGCGTTCCACCCCGCAGTGCCGATTACGTTGGAAACAGTGGCGGGAAATACAATCACGCTCGACCTGGGTGGCGGCCAGTTCGCATATTACATGCATCTGCAACCGGGAAGTTTGCGGGTGAAGGCAGGGGACCGCGTGCGGCGCGGAGAGGTGCTGGCGCGGGTTGGTGATTCCGGAGACGCTCGCGAGCCGCATCTGCATTTCGAAGTCACCACTTCGTCGAAGCTGCTGGCCGGTGAAGGCGTGCCCTATCTCATCGAGGGGTACGGTTGCAACAGCACGTGTGACGGGCCCGCGAAACTCCACATTCACGAGTTACCACTGGATCATAGCGTCGTCACATTCGGGGAAGACCGCCGCAATTGATGATGAAGACGCTGACCAAGCGCCTTATGGGGACGCCCCCGGGGCCAACCGGCGGGACGACGGCGCTACAATAGCATTGCATGTTTACTGGCATCATCGAAGAGGTCGGGCGCGTCAGCGGCATCGCTCAGGAGAACGGCAACCGCCGCCTCACTGTAGCCGCTGCGCGACTCAATCGGGAGCTCAAACAGGGCGACAGCATCGCCGTCAGCGGCGTTTGCCTCACCGCAGTCGAAATCACGCCCGAGACTTTTGCCGCGGACCTGGCGTCTGAAACCTGGGAGCGCACATCTTTTTCACGCATCAGGAAAGATGCTCTGGTGAACCTGGAGCTGCCCATGCGTGCCGATGGGCGTTTCGGCGGACACATCGTTCAGGGCCATGTGGATGGTACCGGCAAGTTTCTGGCGCTGGATCGAGTTCCGGGAGCCGACGATTACTGGCTGCGGATTGAAATACCGCCAGACCTGGCGCGCTATGTGATCTTCAAGGGATCGTTGTGCATCGAAGGCATCAGCCTGACCGTGGCCCAAATCGAACGGACCAAAGTGACGGTCGCGATTATTCCGCATACCGTGAAAATGACGAACCTGAAATCGCTTAAACCCGGCGATCCGCTGAACCTCGAAGTGGATATGGTGGCAAAGTACGTGGAAAAGATGATGAAGGGAGAATCTGCGAACTCATCGCTTACAGTGAAGAGATTGGTGAGTGAGGGGTTTTAGCGGCCCCATTTACTGCGCTTACGGCTCGACGCCGGGCGCGACGATCAAAATCAAATTCAAAGGCGGCGGATAGGAGTGTCCGCCCCTCACGGGCGCCTATCCGTTCACTTCAATCGAGGCCTCTATGCCCGGTTCATCCAGCTTCAGAAACTCCTGCACGATCGGCTCCTCGCATTTCTCCATCTCGTCGTAGGTCCCGAAGAAAATAGCTCTGCCTTCGTGGAGAAACATCACCCGGTCGGCCAGTTTCTTGGCCAGGCGCATATCGTGAGTGACCACGACGCTGGTCAGGTGCAACTGGATTTTCAGCCGCTTAATCAGATCGCCCAGGAGTTGCGCCATCAGGGGATCGACCATGGTGGTGGGCTCGTCATAGAGAACACATTCAGGCTGTGCGGCCAGGGCGCGGGCGATGGCCACCGAACGCTTCATCCCGGTGGACAAGTCGGAAGGCAACTGGTCGCGCATCTCTTTCACTCCGACCATGTCCAGCAGGCCATCGACGATCTGGTAAATCTGTTCTTCTGAAAGCTGGCGTCGTTCGCGCAGGGGAAAGGCCACGTTCTCACCTACGGTGAGCGAATCGAACAGGGCCCCGTTCTGGAAGACGATGGTGACCTTCTTGCGGATTCGTTCCAGGTCTTCCGGTCCATAGTCGGTGATGTCTTCATGGGCCACGATCACCCGGCCCGAGTCCGGCTTGAGAAAACCCATGATGTTCATCAACGAAACCGATTTGCCCACACCGCTGCGGCCCAGAATGCAGACCGTCTCTCCGTCCATCACCGTGAAGCTGACGTGAACCAGCACGTGATTGTCGCCAAACGCCTTGGAGACATCCTTGAACTCGATATAGGGACCTGATTTACCGTTGGTGGCCATGGATCAGTCGTCAGTCTTCGGTCGTTGGTCTTTGGTCGTTGGTCCTCGGTCGTTGGCCCCTTTTTGCGTCCTTTGCGACCTTTGCGGTTAAACGCTTTGACCGCAAAGGACGCGCAGAACTCCGCAAAGGACGCCAGGTTGTTCTGGCCCGTCGGGCCGCTGACCGATGCGCTTAATAGTAAATGCTTCTGAATCACTGGGCCGACAATTTCCGCTTCGCTTCCTGCCAGTCTTGTTCAGTGTTCAGATTACGAAACATTTCCTCCGTGAAGCCATTTCGTTCCAGGTCCCCCTGCTCAATCACCTGGGTCTTGACTTGGGAGAACAATCTGTCGATCTTGTTTTCTTCGGCGCGCAGCGAACGTTCCGCAACTTCCGCAAAGGCCTGGCGGTAAACCGCACAGAGTGGCTGCAGGCCCCCGCCGGCCGCCGGCACCACTACCAGCGCAGGCGTGCGGCGCGCCTGAGCCACCAGATGGCTTAACAACTCCGGCAACAGAAATGGCATGTCGACCGCGACGATCAAATTCAGCTCAGTATGGGTGCCGGCCAGCGCCGCATGAATTCCGGCCAGGGGTCCCTGTCCCGGATAAATGTCTTCGATGACCGGACCGAAGGCGGCGAATTTTGCGGCGCTGCCGACAATCCGTGCGCTTCCGGCGGCGGACGTTACCAACTGCAACGCATGCGTCAGCAGCGTACGCCCTCCGAAGTGCATGAACGCCTTATCCTGGCCCATGCGCGCGCTCTTGCCGCCGGCCAGGACAAATCCAGAGACAGAATCCACGTCGCGATGATACACGCCTCCGTCAATGACCCAGTTTGAACAATTCCCGCAGCTCGGGGTCATGCTGAGGGACTTCGGTCCGAAGGATCTGGCGTGCAGAGCGCCCGCGCTTTCCCGCCGCGCACCAGCACGCCAGATGCTTCGCAAGCTCAGCACGACGCCTTGGATTTTGAGTCACATTTCAAACTGAGTCACGACGCAATCTTCAGTTTCGCGGCCCGGCCGACGCGGACGAGCCTTCTCCTGCTAAACCCGTTCGCCGTCCAATCACAGAACTCCCAATATTTCCAGCCAGTTGCGGGACCCGGTTTCGGTAAGACGAAAGTAACCTAGCCCAAGTGGCAAGGCCTGTTGGATGATAGGTCGTCCCGGCGAACCTCTCCGGAAGAAACGACCATGCCACAGAAGTTAATGGATGTCCTCATGCTTGGCCGCTGCTCCCATGAATTTTCCTGGCCTCGGCGGGCTGCCGACGGTCAGTACTACCAGGTGTGCCTGCTTTGCGCCGCAGAGTACAAGTACGACTGGAAGACAATGAAGCGCATCAAGCGCGTGGCGAACGCGCCTGAAGCGGCTACCGAGACCCAGCGCAGCAAGAACCACAAGAAGCCAACCTGGGTTCCGCGCGCCCGGCGCCTGGCCTTGCAGGCCCCAGTGCGCTATCGCCCCAAGGGCCTGGGGACATGGCACGAGGGCACGGTTGAAAACCTCAGCCAATCGGGCGTACTCCTGCTCGGCCCCCAGCAGTTGCCGGATAACACGCTGGTGGAAATGGTGTTCGAGATGCCGGAGGAGATTTCCGGCCAGAAGAACAGCACCGTTCTGTGCCAGGGCCGGATTATCCGGCGCAAGGACGTCCGCGATGGGGAGTCGGTCGGCCTGGCCGCGTCCATTTTAGACTACAAGTTCCTGCGCCAACACTGACACGGCTTGCGGGCGACAGCGGCAATCTGCTCCATCCCAGGCCCTGGATCAGGGCCTAAACCGCTCTCCGCCACCCCGTTACGGGTTAGGTGTCGGCCGGCTCTGCCCACACAATTTTGCCCGAGACCGGCGGCCTTTGTGCATCTAAACTATGTATAGACTCGGTTTAGCTCAATCAGGAGCATTTTCTATGAAGGCAAAACTTTCCCTTTACCTCACCGCGATCATGCTGGTAGCGATCCTGACGGTTGGCGTGGGCTGCACCAAGGCCCCGAATGACGCACAACTTACCAGCGACATCCAGACTAAATTGTCCTCAGACTCCGGTTTGCAGGGCAAGCAACTAGGCGTGAAAGCAGAAGGCGGGACCGTGACCCTGACGGGCACTGTGGACAATGACGCGCAACGCGACGCCGCCGCCCGCTACGCCTCCTCTGAGCCCGGGGTCAAACAGATCATCAATAACTTGCAGGTGGCCGCTCCACAACCGGCCGAGACCGCCGAAGCTACGCCTCCACCGGTAGAGGAAACGAAGCCTTCTCCGGCCCCGGCGCCCAAGCCTCGAAGGCACGAGCCGCGCATGCGCAGCATGCCCTCTTCATCGAGCGACTCAAGCTCGGCTGCTCCGGTGGCCGCGATGGCGCCCCCGGCGCCAGTGGCTGCGGGGCCCTCTACTCCGCCACCACCGCCTCCGCCGAAGAGAGTTACGATCCCTTCAGGCACCACGCTGGCCGTGCGGCTGGTCGATACCATCGACTCCGAAACCAGCCAGCAGGGCCAGACCTTCCATGCCACGCTGGACTCTCCGCTGGCGGTGGACGGCGACGTGGTCATTCCCTCCGGCTATGACGTTGAAGGTCACCTGGTAGAGGTGAAGAGCGCGGGCAAATTTGCCGGCCAGTCGGTGGTAGCGTTGCAGCTGGACCGCATTTCGTCAGGAGGCAAGTACTACAGTCTGCAGACCGATCAATACCGGCGACAAGGTTCATCGCGAGGCAAAAACACAGCCGCCAAGGTGGGCGCCGGCGCAGGCATTGGAGCCATCATTGGAGCCATCGCAGGCGGCGGCAAGGGAGCCGCGATCGGAGCGGCGGCCGGCGGCGGACTGGGTGGCGGCGTGCAGGCAGCCACCAAGGGTCAGCAGATCAAGCTGCCGTCCGAAACCGTGCTGAATTTCACCCTGCAGGCCCCATTGACCGTCATCGCCAGCAACCGTGGACCCAATGAAGGACGCCATCGGCTTGATCCGAATCGCTCCGACCCCAACCAGTCGGATCCGAATCGGCCTCATCTGAATCGACCCGATGACACATCCGATTCGAGCCAGCCGGACCCTAATCAGTAAAGTTTTGTAAATCCTTTCCGGGCCGGCCTTTTGCCGGCCTTTTTCATTTCCAGATTAGTACGAAATTTACCGACCTAACCGCGGTTTCCCACATCCATATAGGGTTCAGGCAAGAGTAACTTCAAGAGGCCTTCATGTGGATTGTTGCGCTGGCGCTGCGCCGGCCTTACACCTTCGTGGTTGTTGCTCTGCTTCTGCTGATCCTTGGTCCGATCGTTATCTTCCGCACGCCCACCGACATTTTTCCGAACATTGATATTCCAGTGGTAAGCATTCTGTGGAACTACGCTGGCCTGAACGCGCAGGACCTCTCCAGCCGGATCGTGACCCTGAACGAGCGCGTGCTGACCACTACGGTGGACGACGTCGAGCACAGCGAATCGCAATCGCTGAACGGGATTGCGGTGGTGAAGGTATTCTTCCAGCCTCACGCCAATATCGAAAAAGCAATCGCGCAGATCACGGCTATTTGTCAAACCCAGTTGCGGCAGCTGCCGCCGGGCACGACGCCACCGCTGATCATCACCTACAACGCCTCCACCGTGCCCATTCTGCAGTTGGCCTTGTCGGGACAAAAACTTTCCGAGCAGCAACTCTTCGACTATGGCGTGAATTTTATCCGCACCCGTCTGGTCACGATTCCGGGCGCAGCCATTCCTTACCCCTACGGCGGCAAGTTGCGGCAGATTCAGGTGGACCTCGACACCAACGCATTGCAGGCCCAGGGCCTCTCGCCCAGTGACGTGGTCAACGCCATCAGCGCCCAGAACCTCATTCTGCCTTCGGGGACCTCCAAGATCGGACAGTTCGAGTATGACGTTGACCTGAACGGCAGCCCGCAGACGGTGGCCGAGTTGAATGATCTTCCTATCAAGCGGGTAGGCAACACGACGATCTACATCCGCGACGTGGCCTACGTGCGTGATGGCTTTCCGCCTCAAACCAATATCGTGCGGGTGGATGGGAAAAGGGCATCGCTCCTTACCATCCAGAAAACCGGGAACGCTTCGACTCTTGACATCATTTCCGGAATCAAGCGCCTGCTGCCGCGAATCCAGGCCCAGCTTCCTCCGGAGCTCGAAATCAAGCCATTGGCGGACCAGTCCATATTCGTGCGCGCCTCTATCAATGGTGTACTGCGGGAAGGCCTGATTGCGGCCTGCCTCACCGGTCTGATGATTCTGATTTTCCTGGGAAGCTGGCGCAGCACGGTGATCATCGCGGTTTCCATCCCGTTGTCGATTCTTACTTCCATCATCGTCATGAGCGCGCTGGGCGAGACCATCAACATCATGACCCTGGGCGGGCTGGCGCTCGCAGTCGGAATACTGGTGGACGACGCCACCGTGGAAATTGAGAACATCAACCGGAACGTTGCCCAGGGCAAAGAGATTCAGAAGGCGATTCTGGATGGGGCGCAGCAAATCGCGGTCCCGGCCTTTGTTTCCACGCTGGCCATTTGCATCGTGTTTGTGCCCATGTTCTTTCTCACCGGCGTGGCCCGCTACCTCTTCGTTCCGCTGGCCGAGGCGGTGGTATTTGCCATGCTCGCCTCTTACTTGCTGTCACGAACGCTGGTCCCGACCATGGCCAAGTACCTGCTTCGCGGTCATGAACAGGAGGCTGGGCACCTGAACACTTCCAGCCGCAATCCTCTGATACGGCTGCAAGTGGCGTTTGAACTGGCGTTTGAAAGATTCCGGGAGGGTTACCACGAGATGCTGGAGCGCAGCCTGCATCACCGCGGCGCGTTCTTGTGGGGCTTTGCAGTGGTCTGCGTGGGTTCGTTCGTGCTCCTGGTTCCGTGGCTGGGGCGGGATTTCTTTCCCAGGGTGGACGCCGGACAATTCAAACTGCACCTGCGGGCGCGGGCCGGCACGCGCATCGAGGAGACCGCCGGCCTCTGCGACCGGATAGAAGCCTTCATACGCCAACAGATTCCGCCCCGCGAAATCTCCAGCATCATCGATAACATCGGTTTGCCTTACAGCAGCATCAACCTCTCTTACAGCAATTCGGCGCCGACCGGGCCGGCGGATGCCGACATTCTGGTCACTCTGACTCCGGGCCATCGCCCGACCGAAGCGTATGTTCACGATTTGCGGCTGAAGCTGGCGCAACAGTTCGCCGGGGTGGATTTTTCCCTTCTTCCAGCGGACATCGTGAGCCAGATTCTTAATTTTGGCCTGCCTTCGCCCATTGACATCCAGGTGACCGGGTATAACCTCGAGGACAATCGCCGCTTCGCCAACCGGCTGTTGCGGCGAATCCAGAGCGTCCCAGGCACGGCCGACCTGCGCATCCAGCAGCCCTTCGATGAACCGCATCTGCGCATCAATGTGGACCGGACCAAGGCTGAACTGGCCGGGTTCACGCAGCGCGATATTGCCACCAACCTGCTGATTTCGCTCAGCGGCAGTTTCCAGACTTCGCCGACTTACTGGCTCAACCCCAAGAATGGAGTGAGCTACTCCATCGCCACCCAGACCCCGCAATACCGGCTGGATTCGCTGCAGGGGCTGGAAAACATCCCGATCACGGGATCCAGTGGGGCGAGTCCGGCGATTCTGGGCTCGCTGGCGTCCATCCAGCGCGATACGGGCATGGCCCTGGTCTCGCACTACGACATCCAGCCTGTGATCGATATTTACGGGTCAGTACAGCGGCGCGACCTGGGCGGAGTGGCAGACGATATCAAGAAGATCATTGATGACAGCCGAAAGGAGCTGCCGCGCGGTTCTGAGCTGGTGGTGCGCGGCCAGGTCCAGACCATGCACACCTCCTACACCGGTCTGTTTTCCGGTCTGGCATTTGCCATTCTGCTGGTGTACCTGCTGATCGTGGTGAACTTTCAATCCTGGCTGGACCCGTTCATCATCATCTCGGCGCTGCCCGCGGCTCTGGCGGGCATCGTGTGGCTCCTGTTCATCACCCGGACCACCATCAGCGTGCCCGCCCTGACCGGATCTATCATGTGTATGGGGGTAGCCACGGCCAACAGCATCCTGGTAGTCAGTTTTGCCAAGGAACAAATGCAGGAAGGCAAGGACGCGGTGACGGCAGCGCTGGCGGCGGGATTCACCCGCTTTCGTCCGGTCCTGATGACGGCCCTGGCCATGATCATCGGCATGATGCCGATGGCGGTCGGTCTGGGAGAGGGCGGAGAGCAAAATGCGCCCCTGGGCCGGGCGGTGATTGGTGGCTTGATTTTTGCTACCGCGGCAACTCTGTTCTTTGTTCCCGTGTTCTTCAGCCTGCTGCATGAACGGCGGAGCCAGTCGAAAGTTGAACCCGGGGTTTGACTGAGATCATAGTATTTCCATATTTTTGGGAGAGCGAATGAGGGTCGAAAACGAGAGCGGCATTTTCAACGGGTCCGGTGCTGGCACGGCGGGCCGGTCCGAAGGTCCGAACAAGAACCGACGGTCGCAGTGGTGGATCCTTGTGCTCGCGGTGCTTACGGCGGTGGTGCTGATAATTGCCGGCATTCTCCCCCGGATCCAGGCTCGGACGGCTTTGCGCCTGGAGACGGCGGAGATGGCTGTGCCCACCGTGGCTGTAGTCCGCGCCAAGCGCTCCGCTCCCGCACAGGAAATTGTTCTTCCCGCCAGCGTGCAGGCCTTTGCCGATGCTCCCATTTACGCCCGCACCAACGGTTACCTGAAGCGCTGGTATGTAGACATTGGGAGTCGCGTCAAGCAGGGCCAACTGCTGGCAGAAATTGACACCCCGGAAGTGAACCAGCAGTTGCGGCAAGCCCGCGCTGATCTGGCCACGGCCCAGGCCAATCTCAACCTCTCAAAAATCACGGCCGACCGGTACGAAGGCCTGCTAAAGACGGATTCGGTTTCCAAACAGGAATCCGACAACGCCGCGGGAGATTATGCGGCCAAGCAGGCCGCGTTGCAGTCTTCACAAGCCAATGTGAAGCGCCTGGAAGAGCTGCAATCGTTTCAGAAAATCTACGCTCCCTTCTCCGGCGTAGTTACGGCGCGCAACACTGACATCGGCGCCTTGATCAACTCCGGCAGCAGCGGAGGCAATGGAAACGAACTGTTTCACATCGCGCAACCCGACAAGCTGCGGGTTTATGTCAGCGTGCCTCAAGCCTATTCTCAGGCGGCCAAGCCGGGTCTTACCGCCGACCTGACCCTGGCGGAGTTCCCCGGACGCCGCTTCGCCGGCGAGCTGGTACGCACCGCCAATGCCATCGATCCAGCATCGCGCACACTCCTGGTCGAGATCGCCGTAAATAACCCGACCGGACAACTCTTCACCGGTTCTTATGCCGAAGTGCATCTCAAGCTGCCCACCCCGACCTCTTCATTGATTCTGCCGGTCAACGCGCTGCTCTTCCGCTCCGAGGGTCTGCGCGTAGCGACCGTGGGCCCAGGCCAGAAGGTGGACCTGAAGCCGGTCACCCTGGGCCATGATTTCGGCAATGAGGTCGAAGTGGTTGCGGGCCTGAGTGGGGATGAAAGCGTAATCGTCAATCCTCCGGATTCGGTGGTCGAAGGTGAAACGGTACGGATCGCGCAGGAGGCACAGTGAGGTCTGCGGGCGTCGGGCGTCGGACTTCGGGCGTCGGGCATTTCAGCCGACGTCCGGGGTCTGACGTCCGACGTCTGAAGTCCGCGGCCAGGGGTCTGGTTCTGACGCTTCTGCTCAGCGGCTGCGCGGTGGGACCGCGCTATACCAAACCCGCGACGCCGGCACCTCCGAGCTACAAGGAAGTGCCTCCACCGTGGAAGACCGCTCAACCCAGTGATCAGGTTGCGCGCGGCAAGTGGTGGGAAATTTTCCAGGACCCGCAGCTGAACGCGCTGGAAGAACAAGTCAATGTTTCCAATCAGAACCTCAAGGCGGCGGAGGCGCAGTTCCGGCAGGCGCGGGCGCTGGTGCGCTTCAACCGGGCGGCTTACTATCCCACGGTGACGGCGGGCGCGTCGGCTGCGCGCGAGCATCTTTCCGAGCATCGTCCGCTGGTTTCAACATCCACCCGAACCAACGCTACGGACCTAGTTATTCCAGTGGATGTGTCCTACGAAGCGGACGTGTTTGGACGGGTGCGGCACACAGTTGAAGCCGCGCGTTCGAACGCACAGGCCAGCGCGGCCGACCTGGAATCGGTGCGGCTCAGCCTGCATGCCGAGCTCGCCTTCGACTACTTCCAGATGCGTACCTTGGATGCGGAGGAGCAGCTGCTGAGGTCGAACGTAACTTCTTTTGAACGGGCGCTCGAGCTCACCCAGAACCGATATAAGGGCGGAGTGGCATCTGCAGTTGACGTGGCGCAGGCCCAGACCCAGCTGGAGAATACTCGTACCCAGGCCATCGATGTCGAGATTCAGCGAGCGCAGAACGAACATGCGATCGCGACCCTGATCGGACAACCCGCTTCCACTTTCACCGTGGGAGCGGCAGCCTGGAATTCTCCGCCGCCTGATATCCCGCCGGGACTTCCCTCCGACCTGCTGGAACGCCGACCGGACATCGCGGCCGCGGAACGCCGCGTGGCCGCCGCCAATGCCCAGGTGGGCGTAGCCCGGGCGGCTTACTTCCCGATCTTTACTCTGACTGCTTCCGGCGGCTTTGAAAGCACCGCAATCACAACATTGATTCAGGGACCCAGCGGGTTCCTGACTGCGGGAGCGTCCGCGGCTGTCACTGCCTTCGACGGCGGACGCCGCCGCGCCGTCTCCGAAGAAGCCCGGGCCGCCTATGACGAGTCCGTGGCCAATTATCGCCAGACGGTCCTCACCGCCTTTCAGGAAGTAGAAGACAGTCTGGCGGTCTTGCGCATTCTCAACGATGAAGCCCAGGCCCAGCAGGCCGCGGTGGCTGCGGCCGAGCACTCGCTCGAGCTCTCTACGAACCGTTACAAGGGGGGCGTGGTCAGCTATCTGGAGGTCACCACGGCGCAAAGCACGGCGCTGGCCGACCAGCGCGTCGCCGTCGATATTCTGCGCCGGCGCATGACCGCCAGCGTCTCCCTGATCAAGGCCCTGGGCGGCGGATGGAGTTCCGCCAGCCTGCCATCGGTGAAGGTTGAATCGCGTTCGCAGACCGTAACCGGCCAGTAGGGGACGTTGTCCAGTTGCCTGTTCCCGTCTAGTACTAAAGTAATCCCCAATTCACCGGATTGCGCCTCTCCTGCATCGCACTGATCATCTATTCGTGTAGGTGAAAATTTCAAGGAGGTATGCGCCATGCCTCTGATCCGTAATATTGAGGATCCCAGGGTCGTAACGCAGATCGACGGTCTCAACCGTCGCAACCAATTCATTCGCGAACTCGCGATCGCGATTCTGCCCGATAATCGCGGCTTTGAAAGTGTCCTGAGCCTGGCCAACCGGGTGTACGACCGCCATTGCTCGCCCCAGGCAAGACGGTCGGATCGCGTCAGGTTTGATGGTTCGAGGATGACCGCGCTCAGCGCGTAATTCGCCCGCACTCGAACGCGGATGGGAGGGCAAGATGCCCTCCCGACAGCCGGCGGGACGCCGGCGCTACGAACGGCGCGCATTGCATCGAGGGATGGGCAAAATGTATGCTCTCCCTCCATGGTCCGCACAATTCTCGCTGCTTTGCTACTCCTCTTCACCGCAACTTTTGCCGTAGCCCAGCAGCCATTTCTTTCCTCAGAGCAATGGATCAAACTGCGCGATGAGGCCAGCGGCGCGGCTCCCTACGAAAATCTGCGCTACCTGACGCGTTTGCATCGCGTACCCGCTACCGCCGAATTTGATCAGGCCGCCCAGTTTGTTCAGCAGAGGGCCCGCGAGTACGGACTGGCAGAAATCCAGAGCGAGCAGTTCCCTATCGACGGAAAAACTTCCTACGGCCTGATGCGTTCTTATCTGGGCTGGACCGTCGAAGCCGGACAACTCTGGGAGGTGCGTCCGCAGCATCTGCTTTTGGGCGATTGGGCCACCGACCCCATCCGGCTGGCTGACTACAGTCACAGCGCTGATGTGGAAGCCGCGCTGGTGGATGTAGGTGACGGCTCCCATGAGTCGAATTACACCGGCAAGGACATACGCGGAAAGATTGTCCTCGCCGATGGTGTCCTTGCCAGAGTGCAAGCTCTGGCCGTGGCCAAATACGGCGCCGCCGGCATTGTGAGCGATATGCCCAACCAGAGCACGGCTTGGTCCGGCATGGATCGCACGCTCGTGCGTTGGGGCCATCTGGATGCGCGCCAGCCGGCAGGATTCGCCTTCATGATTTCGCGGGACACTGCTGAATCGCTGCGTGCTCAACTGCGCACGCACGGGCCGCTTGTCCTGCATGCCAAAGTGAAAACTGAAGTCGGGCCCGGACACTGGACCGTGGTGAGCGGAGTGGTCCCCGGGAGCGATCCCGCTGCGGGCGAGATCGTTTACAGCTGCCATCTCGATCACGAGCGGCCGGGAGCCAACGACAACGGAAGTGGCTGCGTGACCATTCTGGAATCGGCCCGCATGCTGGCGCGGCTGATTGGCAGCGGGGCCCTGCCGCGTCCCAAACGCACGCTGCGCTTCGTGTGGGGACCCGAGGTTGAAGGCACCATGGCCTATCTCAGCCGCCATCCCGATATCCGGGCGCGGCTGCGCGCCGACATTCACATGGACATGGTCGGCGGCGATCCTTTCAAAAACAAATCCATCCTGCACGTGACCGAAACTCCGTGGTCCCTGCCCAGTTTTGTAACCGACGTGGGCGCCACCCTGTCCGATGTCATCCGCACCGGAGCAGCCAACTACGCCGGAAGCGGCGATGCCCCCGAAGCAGCGGTCATCGAGACCCGCGCCGGAGAGTCGGGAACCCGCAACCAGTTTCTGGCGGACGTAACTCCCTATGCTGCAGGTAGTGATCATGACGACTATGATTCGTCCGCCGTCGCGGTCCCCTCACTTTACCTGCGCGACTGGCCCGACATCTACATTCACACTGACCATGACACTCTGCAGCAGATCGATCCCACCAAGCTGCGCCGGGTGGCACTGCTGGGCGCCGCCGCCGGATATGTATACGCCACTCTGGATGCGGAACGATCGCAGGATCTGCTTCCCTTCTATGCATCGCAGTCTGAAATCCGCCTGGCACAACTGTTCCAACAGGCACAGCAGGCAGTGGCGGAACCGAAACTGGACCCCGGCGCGGCGTGGTACGAGGCGCGCAACCTGCTGCGCCAGGGCCTGCGTCGCGAACTCTCGACGCTGTCGTCACTGCTGAAGTTTGCCGGTTCCGACACCGATCATTCAGCCCAGGAGAAAGTCCTCGCCGATCAGGTATCAACTTTCAATTCCTGGATTGACAGTCAAGCTCAGGCGCGAGGAGCGAAGGGCACGGAACCGAAAGCTCCCTGGGCGGGAGACGCAGCAGCGCAAAAGATTCCGCTCCGCATCGGCGAGTTCGGGCCGCTTACCTATCAGAACGACGATGTTCTTAAGGCACGTCTTGCGCCCGAGCGCTTGGCGAAAGTCAGGCTGCTCAACAGCGAGGCGACTCCACTACTTCACGAGCAAGACCTTTCGGAACTCTACGCCTACGAGATCGTAAATTTTGTCGATGGCAAACGAAACGTGGGAGAGATTCGGGATGCGGTATCAGCCGAGTACGGCGCTCTGCCGGTGCAACTGGTGAGCGACTATCTCGATGCCTGTCGGGAGGCCGGCGTCATTCAGTGGAAATGACAAACGGACGCGACCCGGAAGCCTATTTAGCCTCATCCGGAATCAGTTGATAACTCACGAAGGCCAGTTGTTTGCTATCGGGCGACCAGGAAGGAACGTTGATCGTTCCCTGCCCACCGAAGAGTTTGGCCAACAACTTGATTTTCTTGTCGCTCAGCGACATCAGGCGAAGGGTCACATCCTTGTTCTCGGGATGCCCGGTCACGCTGTGGTCGTAGGAGAGAAAGACCATCCACTTGCCGTCGGGCGAGATGTGCGGAAACCAGTTGTTGAATTCGTCCGAGGTCACCTGCTCCTGCTGGCTGCCATCGCTGTGCATGCGCCATATCTGCATGCTGCCGGTACGCTCGGAGTTGAAGTAAATGAAATTTCCGTCGGGCGAATATTCCGGACCGTCGTCCAGGCCTTTGGCGGTGGTGAGACGCGTTTCTTCGCCTCCGCTGGCAGGGATGGTATAGATATCGAATTCATCGTTGCGCTGGCCCACGAAAGCCAGCGTCGTTCCATCCGGCGACCAGCCATGCCAGTATGAAGGAGAATTTTTGGTGACGCGCCGGGGAGTGCCGCCGCCCATCGGCACGATATAGACCAGGGAGTCGTGCTCCCCCTGCGACTGGTCGCTGATGGCAAGCTGAGTGGCGTCCGGGGAAATGCCGTGATCGTTGTTGCAGCGCGTAGCGAAGCCGGTATCGATGATTTCCGGTTTGCTTCCTCCCACGGGCAATCGCAGGATACGGCCATTGCTGTTGAATATGAAATACGAACCGTCACGGCCCCAGTTGGGCGCTTCGAAGTGTTCAGGCGCGATGTACGCCACTCGCCGGTCGCCGGAATCAACCGCCGCTGTTTCCAGCGTGCTGTAAAGCGTCGGCTTCGTCGTGATGGATGCAGGCGTGGTCAGCTCAACTTTTGAAAACACGGCCTTCTCGATGACGTCTTTGTCGTGGGAGCAGACACCGATCCCAATGTAAAAATCTCCTTGCAAGGGCACAGGCAGCCAACCGCCGGCCACCTCCGGCTCGCCGTTCGCGGCGGACAGCGCCATGTAGACGTATTCGCCCCGCTTTGCAATACGCAACCGTTTGGGGCTGGACAGATTCGATTGGATCTCTCGCGTGAGCGCTCCCTTCTCGTCGCGATATTGCAGCGCGGTCATCCCCACACCGTGCAGCGCCACGTCGGCGTACACGGAATCCGGGTCGAGGCTCTGGCGGAGCATCAGGACCGCCTTCTTGTGCGGATTTCCGGTCGTCGTGGGAAAAGAAATGTCAGCGGTCAAGGTGACATCACCCGAAATCTTCTTCCAGACAAACTGAAAGGCATCGGCGGCAAACCACATGTTCTCGCCGCTGCCGGTGAGGGTGTAGGTTCCCTTGGACGCGTCATATTCAACGGAGCCGGGATGCAGGACCGTGCCCACATCGCCATGCTCCTCGAATACTCCAAGCGGCGCGGCTGGCGTCGCCCACAAGTGGTTTAACGCGCCGCCGGTAAACACAAAGACGACGGCGGTCAGGACAGCCAACGATGCGATTTGCTTTCTGCGCACAAAAAACCTCCGGCCTTTTTCGAGGCAAATCATTTGGGGGCTGGGCTGCAGCGCGCGCCCGGCGTCACTGGCCTGGGAACTGGTTTCCGACACATCCAGGCGAGAGAGTCTCGGCCGTTCATTCCACTCCCAAAATTGGGGATCGTGTTGTGAGAGACTTCACCTGGCCCCGTGATCAGCGTCACATCCGGGGGCCAAGTCAGGCGCCACCATTGTAATCGTCGCTCGAAGGTGTGTCAGGACAGGAGGCTCTTATGAAAGCTTCGGGAAGGGCACGTCAGGGATCGCTAGGCAAGATCGCGGTGCCCACAGATTTCTCTCCGGGCTCGGTATCTGCGATGGCTTTTGCTTATGCCCTGGCCGGGAGGGAAAAAAAGAGAATCACAGCCGTTTATGCGGTGGACCCCTTCGAGTACAGCTTTGGGCCTCGGGATTTGCGGTCCTTGAAGAAAAAAGAAGCGTGGACGCGGGCACGCCAAGCCATGTCGGATTGGCTGCGAAAGAACAAATTCTCGGGCTGCGCAAGCCGCGTGATTGAAGGCGAAGCCGGGCCGGCAGTCGCGCGATTCCTCGATCAGCAGGGTATCGATCTGACGGTGCTGGGTACTTCAGCCCGCCGTCATGCTGCCCGACTGTTGCTTGGGTCGGTTGCCGAAGAGATTTTTCGCAGCGCCCATCGCCTCGTCCTGGTACTTGGACCCAGGACGAGGGCCCGCCGTCGAAAACAATTGAAACAGTTGGCGTTTGCCACTGACCTGGAGCCCCATTCCCTGGCCGCCCTGTCTCGCCTGGCACAACTGGCACGGGTGTTGGACGCGAAAATATCAGTGGTGCGGGCGGCTCGCCCGGGTATCAGGTCGCGCACCGAGCGAAACCGAATCACAACTGAGACCAGAATGATGATTCAACGTGCTGCCGATCCTGCCCTGCTGAAGAGGATAGAGACAATTCACGTCGAATTCGGGCATCCGCTGAAAATCATTACGGGGTTCGCCGATCGCACCGAGGCCGACGCCATCGTCATGGGTATTCGCGGTGGTGGTGAATGGGACCGGGCAACCACGCACATTCCGTGGGCGCTCGCACATCGGGTGATCGCTTATGCCACCTGTCCAGTCCTGACCATCCGAGGCTGATGGGGCACAACCCAGGCTGCAAATAATAAGCTGGCTATGTTTTCACTCTTGCTCAGCCCGCAACCGTCAGCACCGGGCACCTGGCTTCACAGATCACATCGTGCGTGAGAGCCCAAGGGACATGCGCAGTCAGCCGCGCAGAGGCCACACGGTTCGCTCCCATGACGATCAGGTCGGCATTGTGTATCGCTGCGGTACCCAGGATGCCTTCAGGCAGGAAATCCTTTCCAACCACGATTTCGGGCTGGCTCAACAGCCTGGCGCCTGCGGGAACCAGTTCCCCCAACCTCCGGGCGCTCTCCTGATTCGTTGCGGACTGCCAATCCCCTAGGTCTTCAGCCACAAAAACTCCAGGGCAATATGCGCCCGGACCAATAACAGCGATTGGCATCGGTGGCAACATGTGCAGAAGAATAAGCTTCGCGTGACACTCCTCCGCCAGCGACAGGGCATAGGGAAAAGCCTTGGTCGAGGCAGGACCAAAATCGGTGGCAAACAGGATCGTCCTGAATCCTCTCTTTCCAGGATCGGGCAAAGGAACACTGGGACCGATCGTAAGTACCGGGCAGGTAGCCCGACGCAGCGCTTCCTCCGCCACCGATCCAAGTACTAATTTCTTCAGGCCTCCGCGCCCGCGAGTGCCTAAAACCAGCAAATCAGTATTCTCACGCTGAATGATCGAGGAGAGCACATCCCATACCCGGCCTTGCGCGAGCAACATGTGAGGATTCACGTCCTCAATACGTGCTTCGGCGGCGAGGCGCGCCATTTCCTGCTCTGCCTCAAGGCGTTGACGGTCGAGTTCTCGCGGCAGCGGGCCCCAGATGATCATGTCCCGTGTTTCCGGGGGGATGACATTCACAATCGACATCTCGGAACCGAATCGCTGGACGATCGGAAGGGCATAAGCTAGGGCACGCTCCGAAACGGCTGAAAAGTCTGTGGCAATAAGAACATGCTTGAAACCCACACTCTCCTTCTGCTCGCGTAACTGGGCAAGGGCTGACATAAATCCCTCCTGACTACTTCCACCCATAAATCTAGTACCAGTTGCGTCTAAATGACGTGATCAGGCTTGCCCTGGCGTGTGATTTCCGTCACACCTTTTCAGGGGAGTGGACTCCCTTTTCCCTCTGAGATCGAACCGTGACTCGGCGGTGGGATGCTTAAGCCGGATTGCTGCCTGATCACGAAGAAGCGACTGATGGGGTGGTGAATTCTGTCCCAGCCAGCCGAGGGAAGAATGTCCTTCAAGCCGTCAATGGCCTCCGCCGCCGGCCAGTTCATGAACGATGTCATTGACGAACGACTTGGCGTCGCCAAACAGCATCAACGTCTTGCCCAGATAGTAGAGGGGATTGTCGATGCCGGCGAAGCCCGGGCTCATGCTGCGTTTGATCACCATCACCGTGCGGGCCTTGTCCACATCGAGAATGGGCATGCCGAAGATCGGGCTGGAGGCATCGGTGCGGGCGGCGGGATTGGTGACGTCGTTGGCGCCGATCACCAGGGCAACATCGGTTTGCGGAAACTCACCGTTGATGTCCTCCATCTCTACCAACCGGTCATAGGGAATGTCGGCCTCGGCCAGCAGCACGTTCATGTGGCCGGGCATGCGTCCGGCGACGGGATGGATGGCGAAGCGCACGTCCACGCCGCGCTTGCTGAGAGCGTCATAGAGCTCCCGGACCTTGTGCTGCGCCTGGGCCACCGCCATCCCGTACCCCGGAATGATGACGACTTTATTAGCCGCGGCCAGGATCGCGGCTGCTTCTTCCGCAGTCGCGCTGCGCACCGTCTTGGCTTCCTGCCCGGCCACAGCCGCGGGCTGGACCTGGCCGAAGGCGCCGAAGAGGACATTGCCGAACGAGCGATTCATCGCCTTCGACATGATGACCGAAAGGATGAAACCCGAAGAACCGTCAAGCGCGCCCGCAATAATCAGAAGCTTGCTGTCGAGAACGAATCCCATCGCCGCCGCCGACAACCCGGCATAAGAATTGAGCAGGGAGATGACGGTCGGCATGTCTGCCCCGCCGATCGGAACGATCATGAGCACTCCGAACAGAAGCGAAATCCCCACCATCAGCGGAAACAGTTGCCGCGCGCCGGGATGCAGCACCAGGTACCCGGCTGCCGCTACCGCAACCGCCAGAAATAACAGGTTGACCAGGTTTTGGCCCTTATAGGTAAGCGGGCGCTGCGGCAGAATCTCCTGTAGTTTTCCCGCCGCCATCAGGCTGCCGGTGAAGGTCAGCGAGCCGAGGATGACCTCGGCGGAGAGCACGGCCATGGTAAAGCGGGGAATGTCTGGACTCCGCAGATAGAATTCGGCGGTGCCCACCAGGCCGACGCAGAGCGCGCCGAAAGCGTGGCTGAGTGCGGTCCGCTGAGGCACCGCGGTCATCTGCACCAGGCCGAGAGGAATTCCGATACAAGTCCCCAGCACCAGCCCGATCGCAATCCCTCTGTAATCGACGATGCCATGCTGCAACAGAGTCCCGCCGATGGCCAGCAGCATGCCAATTTCGCCGGCCCAAATACCGCGCCGGGCCGTGCTCGGCGAACTCATCCATTTCAGCGAGAGAATGAAAAGGACGCTGGCAACCAGGTAGGTGATTTCGATTTCCGGCTGGGTGACGGGCAGGGTGTTCATGGCTTCGTCGGGCGGCTGCTGTGAAACAT
>JBARIF010000403.1:0-8090 GCA_049799615.1 Terriglobales bacterium | reverse complement strand
CCCCTACCCAAAGCCCTGCGCTTGTCAGGTGCAGCCTTCTCCGCTTCGCTAACCACCTTCTCCGCTGTCGTTGTCATGTTCCCTCGAATCTGGAAGTGCCCGCGTGAAGACGGCCGTACTCGGCTACCGGGTCCGCGTGCAAGCTACATAGATAGGCATCAATGTATAATATAGACCGATATCAATCTACTACGCCGTCTTGTCCATCTCCTGCACCGGTTCGGCCTCCACCGGCAAGTGGTGCGAGATAATCTCCTTGGCCAGGCGGATGTAGCTCTCCGCGCCCTTGGAGCGCGGATCGTAGAGCAGCGCCGGCCGTCCGTGACTGGGCGCCTCCGCCAGCCGGATATTCCGGGGAATCGTGGTCTCGCAGAGCTTCTCGCCAAAAAACCTCTTCAACTCCGCCATGACTTGCTGCGCCAGGTTAGTGCGCTCGTCAAGCATGGTCAGGACCACGCCCTCGATAGTGAGTTCAGGATTGAAGCTGCCGCGGATGCGTTCTATGGTGTCCATCAGCTCGCTGATACCTTCCAGGGCAAAATATTCGGCCTGCATCGGAATCAGAACTGCGTCGGCGGCGACCAGGGCATTGAGGGTGAGCAGATCGAGCGCGGGTGGGCAATCGAGCACGATGAACTGAAAGCGCTCTCGAACAGAGGACAGCGCGTCACGCAGGCGAAACTCTCTGCGCTCGATGTCGACCAGCTCAATATTGGCACCGATCATGTTCTTGTGCGCCGGCACCAGCCAAAGTTGTTCTATTTCAGTCGGGTGCACCGCCTGTTCTGAATCGGCCGCACCCATCAGCAAATGGTAGGTAGAGATCCGCTCCGGGTCCCTGGCCAGCCCCAGTCCGCTGGTCGTATTCGACTGCGGATCGCAATCCACAAGCAGTGTGTTGACTTCGGCGGCCGCGAAAGACGCGGCCAGATTGATGGCGGTCGTAGTTTTCCCGACGCCGCCCTTCTGGTTGGCTACGGCAATGATGCGTCCCATTTAGATTTTAGAGAATCCAGAGATGTAGGCAGAATAGGCCGAAGCAATACGCGATTGCAATGACGTATTTTGGTGCAAGTCGCGGATCAGGACATCGTGTTGATTGGGTGCGTGGTTGCGGGGAGTCGAAGCTTAAGTTTCCACAGAAGTGTCCGCTGCGGAACATAATCAACAATTCAGGGTGCAATGTTCCACGTGGAACAATCTCAAGAGATATGCGAATCACTCAGTCAGTCATTTGTGGGGCGGGCATTCGGGTCGATCAACCCGGACAAAACTAGGTCCGGCAAGGGCTCATTGACAAGAGGCTACCAGTGCATACTTCGGGTTGGATTCGCTAACCACCATCACACCGCCAGAGGATGTTCCACGTGGAACATTAACCATGCCTTCGGCGCGAAACCGCGCACGAGGAATATCGGGGTCAATCGTCAAACACCAACCACGTCGACCAGCCACCCCGGTTGTTCAACCGAGGGTAAGCTCGGGCCACAGAGTTGCACCTAGGCGGGATCTTCCTTGTGTCTCTCTTGTTGCGCAGTCTAGCCCCAATCTGATTTTGGCAGGCATCTCCGACCGTCCATTGGGTCGGCAGGACTGCGATACCAGAGAGTTCCACTTGTTACTCTCTTGGTGCGGCGCCCGTTAACATGTTGATTCATAGCCATGGGTGTACCCATCGGATCGCGTAATTCCCACATTCCCATCCTGCAGGCTATAAATGTAAACTAGTACCCCCATAACCATCGATTAAATAGCTGCTTTGTACCACAATTAACGAGCCTAGTTATCCTCCTGATTCCTTCCTCCCGATGATCACGGCGCGGTTCGACGACAGTGGTAATTTGGCTGGCTCCTCCCACTTCAGGCTCGGAAGGAGCGCCTGGACACCACTCAGCTGAGATCCTCCAAGCAGAATCGCCAGGCAGCCGCCATCAGCTAACAAGCGAGCGGCGATCTGAAGGATCGATACGAAGCGCTCAACCGCCCGAAACGTAACCACATCGCCTTTCGGTCCGGGGAAGGCTTCTACCCGTCCGGCAAATACATCGACATTCGATAATCCCAGCCTTCGCACCACCTCCCGCAGGAATGTCGCCTTCTTCTGGCTAGATTCAATGAGGATAAGGTGGATGTCCGGCGCCCATATTTTGATGGGCAGACCCGGGAAGCCTGCCCCGGAACCAACATCAATGACGTGCGGGCCGGTTCCCACCCCGACCTCGGCCGGCGAAAACAGTTGCCGGGCGACGAAAATGGATTCACCAAAGTGGCGTGTGACAATTCTTTCTGGCTCCCGTACGGCGGTGAGATTGATGCGAGCGTTCCATCGCAATAATAGATCGATGTACATCGATATATGTCGGAGTTGAAGCGGGGAAAGAGTGGCCGAATTCCTGACGCCGGGTGTCCCTTCAGGATGCTGGTTGGCGACGCCACCGTTCAGGAACGGTTCGAGCAACTCCGCGATGCGGGCCTCATCCATGCGATTGCAGATTGTAGATGGCGGACAGGAATCTTGAAACCGGGATGCCCTGGAGAACTGAAGGAAAGACCCAGTTTTCGGTTAACCGTTCACAGTCCTCAGGTCAGCGAACCACTTTCTCGATGGCTGATCGGAGTTCCTCGTAGGGCATTACGTCAGGATGATAGAGGGACACGCGGCCCGAGCGATCAATCAAGACCATGGTTGGCACCGTACTCACACCGTAAACCTTGAAATTATCTTTGCTGACGGGGACGGGAGCGGCCTGTAGCCCGGGATAGAACTGCTTCCATACGCTTTCAATATAAAGCAACTCTTCATTCGGTTCGGCATCCTCCCCGCGCGCTTTATAACCGTAGAGGGTAGTGGGCGCCAGCAGAATCAGACCTCGCGGCCCGAACTCGGACCGCATGCGGGCAATAATCGGACCCTCCGCCTTGCAGTCCGAACACCAGTGGGCCCAGAAGAAAAGCAGTATGGGCGAGCCCTTGAGTTCGGCCAGGGTCACGGGCTTTGGGCCCAGGTGCGGAGTGATCGTCAGAGCAGGCGCAGGCTGTCCCGCGAGCGCCAGAAGATTAAGATTCTTTTGCAATCGGTCATGGATGGAGGTGTTGCGGTAAGCCACCAGGTTGTGGCGGAGTAGAGCGACCGCCTGGGCAGGCTCTCCCCGGGTCGCCAGCACCTGGGCCTGGACTTCAATGGCGGCGCCGAGAGCAGTCGGAAGATGAGGCTCGGCATCCAACGGGCGTTTGGTCAGCAATTGCCGTGACAGACTCTCGGTCTGCCGGGCATAGGTCTGGGCGCGGTCCAACTGGTTCGATTGCAGGCTAGCCCGGGCCATCCAGGAAAGAGCCTCCACGTAGTCGGGTGTGGCACCCTTTTCTCCGCGATAGCTCTGCAACTCGGCCTCGGCGGCGGAAAAGTTATTTTGCGCCAAGGCCTGCCGCACATCATCGCTGATGCCAGCAAACGAGGTTGTCGAAAGCACCAGGAGAGTGGCGAGAAGACGAGGAACCATACCCGAATAATAATAAATGATAAGCCTGACGAGAGGGGTCGGTTCTCTACGCCCTGAGCGCCTGCTCCGCCGCCGTCACGGAATCGACAAAGTGGAAGAATTGCTCTACCCGAGTGACTTTGAGCGCGCTGTGGACCCGATCATTCACTCCGACCAGGTACAAACTGCGGCCATCCTTCTCGTGGGTGACGTAAGCGCCCACCAGCGCTCCAATCCCGGCTGAGTCCACGTAGGGAACGTTGGTGAAATCAAGCAACAGCACCTTCGAGCTATCGGTGCGGACCTTGGATTGGAAATCGAACAGCGTGGTCATGGTCAGAGGCCCGCTCAACCGCAAAATGCGCTGTCCTTCTTTCGGGCCAGGGATATCTTCAATGACGAGAGGCTCCTGTGGCATCGCAAGATAGTAGCCGGGACCAATTCGAAAATTGTTAAAGGAATGTTAATTTTGGCCGAGAAGCGGCGCAGGACGTGGGCCTGTCGCGGCCCGAGTGCAGCGTCAGGACGAAGGAGACTGGCCGCGCCGCAGCATAACCAGTTCGGTTAACATGAGTGCAGGAGAGAGTCATGCCCCTGAAAGTGGGAGATACAGCGCCGGATTTTGAGTTGCCCGCGGTCGAAGGCGAGCGCCATCTAAGCGTTAAACTCAGTGATTTCCGCGGCAAGAAGAATGTAGTGCTGAGCTTCCATCCCCTGGACTGGACGCCGACATGCGCGGCGCAGGTCCCGGCATTCGACGCCGACCGCGAGAAATTCGCCGGCCTCGACGCCCAGGTCGTGGACATCAGCGTGGATTCCATTCCCAGCAAGATAGCCTGGCAGAAGAAAGAAATTGGCCAGATGCACATGCCCATGTGCGCAGATTTCTATCCTCACGGCAAGGTCTCTGAACAGTTTGGCATCCTGCGCCAAGAGCAGCCCTTTCCCGGCATCAGTGAGCGCGCCGTGTTTATCGTAGACAAGAAAGGAAAGATCGCGTTCGCCAAGATCTATCCGCTGGACCAGGCGCCCAATAACGAGGAACTACTGGCAGCGCTGAAAAAGACCGGTGGGGCGGGCTGAAGAAGAGCGGTAAGTTCACACTGAGTTTTCGGCCGCGGAGATTCCTTTATGTACTTTGTTGTCCTCAGTGGCTTACGCTTTTGCGCCGGCCGCGCTCTACAACTGTCCCTATCGCCAGGAGGCTGAAAACCGAAATCACACCCAGTGATGCCACGCAGTAAATGCACCAAACTCCCAAAAGGTGCGCTTCGATGTGGGCAAGATAGAGGGAAAACGCAAGCGCGCCCAACGAAAGTGGCAATAGGACCGAATACCACCGCTTAAGCGCCAGCACGCCGAGCAGCAGATAGCCGACAATCCCGATAGTCGCCACGGGCACGCCCCAGAGCACGGCGTAGGGACTGTGGTTCACGATCCCGCAATCCCACTTCTCATTGATGCTGCAGGGCGAAGTGTCAGTGCGATAGTGCTCACGCAAGGCCATCGCGGAAACTGCCATACCTGCGACCGCCAGCAGAACCAGAACTACTCTCATCTGCTCGTATTCTCCATAATTCCCCGCGTATTCGGTGCGCCGGCCGAGGCCCGACGCCTGAGGTCCGACGCCCGCCTCTAAAAGCGGAACCTGTATTTTACCTGCACCGAGATCTCACGCGGGTTCACGTAGTGCGTTCCCCCGAAGGTATTGCTGTTGTCCAGCAAATAACGGTGATTGGACAAATTGAGCCCGGTCAAGCGCACGTCCCAGTTCTCGCCAAACGACTTCCCCAGCGAAAAGTCAAAGGTCTCATGCGAGGGCAGGTGCTCGGGTCCTTCGCCATCGACAAAGCCGGAGCCGTAGTTGGCGTTGAAGTCGGCCCAGGCGTGCCACGGCAACGTGAGGTTTACCCCGGTAGAGAGGGTGTGGCGCTGGTCGTGATCGAGGAAGAAGTAGCCTTCGTTCGGCGGTTCGAAATCGGTAAGGCCGCCGGTGACCCCGCCTGCGCCTTCCGTGTACTGATGAGAATAGGCGGCATGGAACTGGGCCCGTCCTGCGAGGCGCGGCGAGTTCATCGTGCCTTCCCATCCGCGGATGCGGGCGCGCTCGAGAGTGAGGGGGAAGAAAATGTCGGAATTGCCAAGAATGTCGTGGTCAAAAAAGTTCTTGGCGCCGGTGCGGAAGTTGGAGAGATCGAAAGTCCATCCCGCCACCGGGATAGTCAAACCGAATTCGTGCTGCTCATCGCGCTCGCCCCGCAGTGGCAGGAAACCAAACCCCTGCTGCGCGGCCTGCTCCAGCAGCGGACCGTTCACCGTGAGCAGCGGCGGGGCTTGATAGTATCGCCCGTAGAAGCCGCGGAAGACCCAGTTGAGGCGCGGCACGCGAATGGCGGCGCCGATCCTCGGATCAACGGCGTTTTCGCTCACGGTTGAACCGAAATGGGTAAGCCGTACTCCGCCATTGATGGTCAGCCAGCGGGTGAGCTTGTACTGATCTTCCAGAAACAGCACCTCCACATCCCCCCATACTTTTTCACGCTGGCTCAGCGGCGGGTTGCTGCCATCGCTGGTGACAACGCCAAAGAGCTGGTTGTCGCGCGCCCCGAACACCTGAAATCCGCCACGAAAATTGTGTTTCCCGTGATTGACGGCCAGCGACACCACGCCGCCCATGTAGTTGGAACCCCGGTTGTCCTCGGGAATCACTACGTCGGGATCGGGCTGGCCCACGTAATCGCCAATGTAGTGCGCCTGGTTGAAATGGTAGAAGGGCGAAACCGTGAGGACGGTCCACGGGCTGACGACATGCAGCCAGGAAAAATTGACCAGATCATCGCGTTCATTTTCCACGTCACGAATACCCAGGGCCTGTTGTTCAGGATCGTTGGGGACTTGGTAGTGGTCGCCGCGAGAAGACACAATGAGCCGAAGCTGGTCTTTCGGCGTCTTGTTGAACGTCAGGGAAGTAAAGGCGCTGAGTCCCGCACCCAGATCGTGCAACACCTCCGTACTTCCCGTTTCCAGTCCGAGATCAGTGCGGTTGCCAGAGACGCTGGCGTAGTACGCGAAGCGGTCGGTGTGGTCGCCGATGCTGAACTGATCTTCGGTGCGATTGAAGCTGCCATAGCTGGTCACCAGCTCAGCCTGGTGATCGCGCTCAAACCCGGAGCGGGTCACCACGTTAAAGACGCCGTAGGTACGGTCGCCGTATTCCGCGGAGTAGCCGCCGCGCTGCACTTCGAGATAATCGATGTCCTTGGGATCGAACTGCGGTCCGACGTTCGAAGCAATATTCGTATTGGGCACGGGCACGCCGTCAATTAACCAGGAAACCTGATGCCCGCCGCGAATGTGAAGCTGGTCGTGGACCATGTAGGCGCTAGGCACGTAATTCGTGATCATGCTCAGGCTGTTGGTCTGGTCGGCGCCTGGAGTCTGCGCAATCTGCCGGCGGCTCACCAGGGTTGCGGTTGTAGAGGACTCGGGATTGACAGCCACGGATTCGTCCTTGACCTCGACCGTTTCCTTGGCTTGAGCAACGGTCAGCGAAAAGTGCGTGCGGACATCACGGCCCGAGCTGAGAACGACTTCTTGCTCCTGCGTGGCGAAGCCGGCCAATTCCACGGTTACCGTGTACTCGCCGAGGGGCACGCTGTCAAAGCGAAATTCTCCCGAGTCGTTGCTGCTGGCGGACTTCGTCCAGGCGGAATTGGCGGCGTGCAGTGTGACCTGCGCCCTCTGAACCGGACGGTGCTGTGGGTCGTGGATCAGCCCACTGACCGTGCCAAAGATGGTGGCGAAGGCAATCAGGCTGCTCAGCAACATTCCGGCCGCAAGCAGCGCCACTTTGTTCCTGTAAGTCACGTTTCCTCCCCAGTTTGTCGCTCTAGTGCCGCCCAGGAGCTGCGTCAGCGCCGATCCTGACTTCCGCCGCATGCAGCGAGTCTTCGTTCTTGTGAGCATGAATCACGACCCGGCTTCCCACGTGAACGTCCTTGATCGTGGCCGCGGCATCGCCTTTCACGAACCTGGTCTCGCCATCGAACTCCACCGTCCTGGCCGCCCCGTCGCGGGTCTTCACCGAGAGGGAATGGTCGGTAATTGCAGTGACCGTTCCCAGAATGTGTTCCATGCCCCCGTGAGCCCAGGCCAGCGTGCCCAAAAACAAAGTGCAAATCAGAATCCGAGCCACCCTCAACGTCTGCTTTGTCACGCTTGCCTCCCTGAGTCATTCATCGGGATTTTGGGGCCTGATCTCCAGCGCCATTCAGGAAATCCTGTTCTTCCTTCTCTTCTTTACGGTCAGCATCGCTCTTCGGATTAAAACGTTCCATGTCGCCGAGTTCGTCCGCGGTCAGGTTGGGCAGATGGCGGATGAAGAGGACCAGCATCCAGCTATCCAGGTCGTTATCATTGCCGGGCTCGCCCCATGCCGGCATGCCTGTCCAGCGAACGCCATTGTGAATGATGTAGTAAAGCTCTCCGTCACTGAGCTGCTGGGTAGCGGCTTCCCGCATGTCGGGCGCGGGCGGGTACAGATTCCGTCCAACCTCGGTGTTGCCGCCGCCGTCGTTGCCGTGGCAGGAAGCGCAGTGGTCGGCAAAGTGC
>JBARIF010000402.1:0-2747 GCA_049799615.1 Terriglobales bacterium | reverse complement strand
CCTCTTCCGGATCTCCGACTCCGGTGCCATGTCGGGTTGCGTGTCGGTGGGCGGTGCGACTTCGGCCGCCACCGTGGCTTTTTGGTCTGGCAGCGGAACGGCGACGGGTTCCAGCCCCGAAGGTCCTCTTACACTCCCATTCCCCATGTTTCCACCTCCTGGCGGTATCTCGCTTACTTTTTATCGGTGGGCGGCCGGCCGCTGTTGCTTCACTCCGAGACTCACGATTACCTGCTCCCCGTTCCCCAGCATCGTCCAGCATTGGAGTCCGGCTCTTAGTTGGTGAAATTGGGGATGTTTCGCCAACAACCGTCCGGACCGTATGCGGGGGCAGGGGCGAATGATTGGCGCCCCGTCCTCAAATAGAGTTAACCCAAGGTCGTTCCGTCTGGAGCGATCTTGGTTTTCCCTATTGCCAACCCCCGTCTACGCCAATCCTTAATGCTCCCTGTCCACGTGAACCGGAATTAGGACGCGCATCCGATGGCAGATGCGCGGGAACACGGCGTTAGCGGGCGGCCCCAATGTCGAGGTTTCGACCGCCGGGTCTGTGGTGGTAAGCGCAATAGCAGCTCCGCTCCGCGCAATCTGACCAATCAGCGGTGGCGGATTGTTGGTAACGGTCAGACCGGCGAACGGCCCCGTGGAGAATGTTCCGTTCACCAATCCGGGCACAAGCGTCAATGCACCGTCATCGGCCACCGTGTAAGTGAACGAGAACGAGGCCTCTAGCGAACTTGCGAATAATAGAGAAGCCGGAGGATGCCCGATCAAGAGCTCTTTGAATTGCGCCGTTCCTGTGCCATCGGCTTTGAATTTAAAAGTGCCTGTGTGCTGGCAGATTGCACAGTCACCACGCTTCCGGTTGTGGGAGTCAGATTAGGATTGAATCCCAACGATGAAACAAGACACGATTGGTCGCCCGTGAAGGAATAGGTTCCCTTGAGCTGGTCCCGAGCCCCCTGTGCCGCAACTGGGAGGGTTGCAACTGATGCAAGGGCGGCAACTACGGCCAGCCTCAATGCAAATAGCAAAAACTTTCTTGATTTCATGCGACAGTCCCTCCTTTCATAGATTTGGAAGGTCTCCCTGTCGGACATTTAACTCGGCTTCTGGATGGGGCCCTTCGCCTCAATGGAGGACTACCATCCCTTGGTGAGAAATGGAGACAGCGAGCCAAAGCCGACGGCATTTGGCCACATGACGCCCAGGATTTCTGTGATTTTGGTTACCCTTGCGTGTGATATCGGGGCACCCCTACAGCTCTCGCCTCCGGTCGAGGCGGAGCTTTTTTTCTTGACATCCCTCCCCAGAAACAAACTCAAGATTGCACCGCTACCGTGACCTGGAGGCCGAGTTTGGCCGCCTTTTTTTGAAGTAAGTGGATCTGCTGTTGGTGGTATCGGTTCTCGTAGTACTCAGTCCCTTTGTCGACGTATCTTTGACCGTACTTCAGCATACGATAGACGAGTCGTGCGAGACGGTGAGCCATGGCTGTGATGGCCTTGGGGGCACCCAGCTTGGTGCGCAAACGACGGTGTTGGGGCTCCCAGGTAGCTGCGACTGCGGATTAGATTTCTGGCAGCCAGCCGCAGTGCTGTGGCAGCGCGGTTGACCACGTGCCGTGTGCCTTTGCCCAACAACTTGTCACCACTGATGCGGTTGTCCGGACATAGCCCCAACCATGAGGAGAAGTGGGCTTCGGTGTTCCAGCGACTCATGTCCATTCCTACTTCACTCAGGAGCGTTTGGGCTACCATCACGTCGATGCCGTCGATGCGGGTCAGCATTGTGCGACAGGCGACGGTGCTTGGCCGCATCGTGCGCCGCGAGTGTGGTGAGAGACGTACCATCCCAGGTTTCTGGATTGTGCCTGCGGCATCGAACTCAATCGCTGGGGCTCACGATGAAAGGTTTCGATGTCGAGGTTGCGACATAAGCTCTGGGGCCGTCCAGCGAGCGCGCTCAGAAGCCTTGAAAAGGGGGCTTAGCGTTCCGTTCTCCACCGCGAATGTGCTGCAACTGACGTCCGTCGGACGTTCGAGCTTTGACGCGGTGAACTCCAGGAGCAGAACGGCCGAGAAGTAATTTGTCTAATGGCCGCAACTGCTCCTCCGGGGCGACGGAACGTGCTGCACGGATTTCCGCCCCGCCTGAGCGGCTACGAAGAAAAGTGCGTTGTGTGTCAAGAGTGATCAAGACGCTTGAAGACAGCGTAAACTGTGGGGCCATGCCCCTAGGAGACAGATTGGAACGGCGTGTGGTTGAAGCACTAGCTGGCCGCCGCGCAGAGCTCGAGCGTTTGGAGGTTTTTGCCTTAGGAGATGAACCGCTAGTGATGCATATTCAGGGCATCCCGGGCATAGGAAAAACTCACCTGCTGAATGCGCTGGCGGCAAGTATCGGCGGAAAGGGCGTTTTCGTCGTGCGGATGGACGCCCGCTGGTGCGAGCCTTCCCCGGCGGCCTTGTGTCGAGCGATCTGCAGGGAAATCAGTGCCTCGGAGTCCGAAGATTCCGCGGTCGTGGCGACCAGTCTGTCGGACGGGGCCAAGCGAACTCTCCTGGTGCTCGACAGTTACGAATCTTTCCGTCTGCTTGACTCTTGGCTAAGGCAGGTTTTTCTGCCCTCGCTCGGCGACGGTGTGCGCACAATCCTGTCCAGTCGCGAGCCACCCCGGCCAGCGTGGCGTATTGCCCCGGCGTGGAGAGGCCTATTTGATTCTATGCTCCTGGAAACATTTTCTC
>JBARIF010000401.1:0-4302 GCA_049799615.1 Terriglobales bacterium | reverse complement strand
ATCGCTTTCATATTTCATCTCCTTATGTACGGTACGCCAACAGTCGCCGAAACAAATTTAGATGAACAACGCTAGAATCGGTCACCAGGTCGATGGAGGACCGATCTCCGTCTCTAGTCCTTCGGACCAAACACCTCGCGTAACATCACATTGAGGTCGTCGAGTGCTCGGGCGCAGTCACCTGTAAAGCTGGAGCCATGCATGATGGCGAGCGTCTTGGGCTTTAGTTCGGCGAGCTTCTTCAAGTTCTGCGCGGTGTGTGGTGTGTAGGGCACATACTCCGCGAGGATACCCGCCTGATATTCCTTCATCGCCCGATGCGAGCGGCCCACGACATCGGCAGAGCTGAGCGGTTCGACATTCCCGTTCTGATGGAACAGGTCCGAACAGAGCAGTGTTCTCTGCGTTTCTTCAAAGAGGACTCCAGCGTCCCATCCGTGGGGCAGATGGGGAGTCCGGCAATAGCGAAAGCGGTACTTCCCCGTCACGAAGGTTCCGCCGTCACTGAGGGCGCGTGACTCCCGGCCAATGAAGTCGTTCACGCAAACGAGGGCGCCAACCTGGCTGCAGATCACATCGGCCTTGGGCGCTGCGGCGAGCCATTCATTGAGCGACCCGCACTCGTCTGACTCAAAATGGCTGAAGCTGATGTGCCGCAACTCGGAGAGGTTGATGAGCTTGGAGACGGCCTCGCGAATTTCCGAGTGCATTCCGCGCAGCCCAGTGTGGAACAGCAGCGGTTCATCGTCTTTCACCAGAAAATGGTTGAACTGCAAGTTGCCCGATTGCGCAAAGATCGAGATGCGATAGATGTTCGGCGCGATTTCCGTGGTGACTGCCATGCTAGTCTCCTCAATCGAATCTCTGGATGGCCCTTCTATTTTGAGTTTCCGGCCACACACGCCCCCGAAAGAGCTGACTCCAGTTGGCGCGTCTTCGCTGAGGTTCGGTACTTGGCCCACTCCAGCACCTGCCAGATCTCGCATTGCAGGTAAAAACCTGCCGAGATAGAAGGCGTGATCACTCCTTCGCTGACGGCATCCTGAACCATTTCGTACACCGCTTCGTAACCCGGAATCTGCACTCGCTTGGCGAGTTCGATCAGTTCTTGCGGCGGAAGTTCACGTTCAGCAATCATCGAAAGCAGTAACATAAGACCGTCGGGACCCGCGAACCGGTCAAGAGCTAATCCCTCTACGATGCCCCGGTTGTTTCTGAATTCGTCTCGCGGATTGTACCGACACCCGCATGGCTCTGGCGATCTTGCGCTGGGATTGCGGCGGTGCACTAACCGTAAACCACTTACTTTTGGCTTCCCCCTTGTATCCTCCGCCGCAAGCCACTCCACCCATCCGGCCTGTAGATCTGGCACAAGTTGGCCGCAACTATCACATCGCCAACCAGATCGGATGGATTTATCTCTCGGCATAACTCTCACAATCATTCTTCCGTTGCGAATGGCGTGGGGCGAGGTTCCACAGACAAGTTCAGCCTCACTTTGATCTGTCCCACGATGCGTTCAACGAGTCACCGCTTTCTTTTGAGGATGAATGCCCAGTTTGTGCCACGACGTTTCCGCGAGGTTCACGTCGTAGTAGCTTGCAGCTTTCTCGATGTTGGCGAAGGCCAAAGCGCGATCTGCATCGGAAACGTCAATGACTTGATCGAATCGCGCGACCGCATTACGGACATGTTGTGCGTCGGTCAGTGGTTCTTTACGCTGCTTCGGAAATGCGTAGACGCTGTCGGGCAAGTCGCTCTGCGTCGTCAACCGTCCATGTTTCTCGTGAGGCCTCCAAGTTGCTCCCGGCATATCTCTACCATCCTTTCTTGAAATAGTCAGCAAAGGGCCGAATCGGTCGCGATGGAGCGATTACACCCGAGGTGTTGCGGCGAATCAATTGGACGATGGTATCGGCGATACTTTTGTATTGGGGTCCGTGGAATAGAGTGCGCCCGAACCCGTTTCATAGCCCTAATTTCGTACTTTGTCCTGGTCGATACGTTCGTCTAATAGATTCGTCATCGCGATTATGGCTTAATCCAAACTGGTCTACCGGGAGGGAACTATGAGCACTGCGGTCACTGCTTCTCACGTCGATAGCGGAGCTAGCGCCAGGACGGTAGATACGAAGTTCGAGGTGGTCGTTATCCCCGTTGCGGATGTCGACCGCTCGAAGGAGTTCTACTCCAAACTGGGCTGGCGGCTCGACGCCGACTTCCCGTTCGATAACGGTTTCCGGGTCGTCCAGTTCACGCCGCCCGGCTCCGGGTGCTCAGTTCAGTTTGGCGCGAAGATAACATCGGCCCCACCGGGGTCGGCCCAAGGCCTCTATCTGATAGTCTCCGATGTTGCGGCTGCGCGCACAGATCTTGTCGCACGCGGCGTTGAGGTGAGTGAGGTGTTCCACCCAGGAACACCAGGCGCTCAGTTCCAGATCGGAGGCAGCGGTCGCATCAGCGGTCCAGCGCCCGAGCATGCCACTTACAACTCGTTCGCCACGTTTCGTGATCCCGACGGCAATGGATGGCTCTTGCAGGAAGTCACAACGCGTCTACCGGGCCGAGGACTTAGTAATTTGGACGTCGCGACACTCACCGACCTCTTGCAAGAGGCAGAGAAACACCATGGCGAATACGAGCCTACTGCTCCAAAGCACCACTGGTCGGACTGGTACGCCGCCTACATTGTCGCGCGTCAAAGCGGCAAGACTCCCGAAGCGGCAGCTCAAGAAGGCAAGCTCCACGTAGAGGGCGCGCGTTGACCAGTACAACGAAGCACTTCGACGCAATCATCATCGGGACGGGCCAGGCCGGGCCGTCGCTGGCGGCGCGGTTTGCGGGTGCTGGCAAAACCGTCGCTATCATCGAACGCGATAAATTCGGCGGCACGTGCGTGAATACAGGATGCACTCCGACCAAAACGCTTGTGGCGAGTGCCTATGCGATCCATGTTGCCCGCCGAGGTGCGGAATATGGTTTCGCCACCGGTGACGTTCGCGTCGATATAAAGCGGGTAAAAGCCCGCAAAGATGAGGCCTCTGCGCGGTCAAGCAACGGAGTGGAGGAATGGCTCCGAGGAATGACAAATTGTACTGTCATTCAGGGACAGGCCAGCTTTCAGTCGTCGAACACTGTCGTGGTCAACGATGAAGTTCTGCAGGCCGACAAGATCTATGTGAATGTCGGTGCGCGCGCTCGTATCCCTGACATGCCGGGAATTCACGATGTCCCATTTCTCACCAACTCATCATTGATGGACATCGATTTTTTGCCCGAGCATTTCATCATTGTTGGCGGAAGTTATGTCGGGCTGGAGTTCGCCCAGATCTATCGCCGGCTGGGGAGCGAAGTCACGATTGTGGAAATGGGACCACGCCTGATCGGACGGGAAGACGAAGACGTTTCCAAAGCCGTGCACGAGATCCTAGAGGCTGAGGGCATACACATCCGGCTGAATGCCAAATGCATCTCTCTGGCGAAACGCGATGGCGGTGTTGCCGTTGGCATCACATGCGAAGAAGGTCCTCCAGAAGTACTAGGCACTCACGTTCTTCTGGCCGTGGGCCGTCTTCCCAACACGAGCGACTTGGGACTGGACCGGCCAGGGGTTGCCACCGACCACCGCGGCTACATAGTTGTTGATGATCAGCTGCAAACGAACGTGCCGGGCATCTGGGCGCTGGGGGACTGCAATGGCCGCGGCGCTTTTACGCATACTTCCTATAACGACTACGAGATTGTTGCGGATAATCTGTTTAACGGCGACCGTCGCCGGGTTTCCGACCGGATCCAAGCCTACGCGCTGTATATCGATCCGCCACTGGGGCGATGCGGCATGACGGACGCAGAGATACGGAAATCCGGACGTCGCGCCCTCACTGCGAAATATCCGATGAGTGAAGTGAGCCGGGCCTACGAAAAAGGCGAGACACAGGGTTTCATCAAAATCTGCGTTGATGCAGAAACGAAACAGATTCTCGGTGCCGCGATTCTCGGAGTCGGGGGCGATGAAATGATTCACGTTTTGCTGGACGTGATGTATGCGAAGGCGCCGTACACGGTCATCCAGCGCGCCATGCACATTCATCCGACGGTCGCGGAGTATCTGCCGATAATTCTCGCCAAACTGGAGCCGTTTAGGTAGCGTCCACCTTTTCTTGCTCGATAGTGCTTAAGGGCCCATACCAACGTATCCCCAATACCATCGTCCAATTGCCTCATTTTGGCGCCTCTGTTTTTATGCGTTGAGCGCGTACGAAATCAAATCCGGTATGCGCAGGATGAAAAGTTCTCAGGAGC
>JBARIF010000400.1:0-4317 GCA_049799615.1 Terriglobales bacterium | reverse complement strand
GCCCAGCTCGAATTCTAGCAAAGCCTGAGTCAACGAACCGATGGCGAGAAATACCAGCGAAACGCCCACGATGATCAGACCGACATTAAACGCGCGTCCGGCATGCGAGAGGGGATGAGTCTCCTGGTATCCGATGGTGGTGAAGGTTGTGATCACCATGTAGAAGCCATCGAACCACGACCAGCCTTCGATGAAGTGAAAGCCGGCAGTGCCGGCCAGCGTGAGCCCGAGCAGGGCCACGCCGATGAGCCGCAGGTTGCGGAGAGATTTCATGGGTTGGCCGTTGGTCGTTGGCAACCTCCCCTTGGGCGGTTGTCGTATCGCCAACAACCGGGGACCAGCGACGAAAGAGACTATAAAACAAAAAGGCCCACCGCGCTGTACGGTAGGGCCGAGGAAACGCGATCGTCGGAAGTTCAGGCAGTCACGGACGGAGTTGGCTTAGGCTTTTGGGAAGCTGCAGCCGCCAATTGCACGCGGCTATGATGGCGTCCGTAGCCAAAGTACACCGCCATGCCGATGACGAGCCAGATAATCAGCCGCAGCCAGGTATCGCCCGGCAAGCTGGCCATCATCAGGCCGGAGATCAGGATTCCCATGAGGGGCACGAACGGGACCCAGGGTGTTTTGAAAGGACGAGCCAGGTTCGGACGCCGGACGCGCAGGATCCAGACGCCTGCACAAACAATCACGAATGCCAGCAGGGTTCCGATGCTTACCAGTTCGCCCAGAATCCCGATCGGGATTACCGAAGCGAAAATTGCGACGAAAATGCCCACGATGATGCTGGAGATCCAGGGCGTGCGGAAGCGGGGATGAACCGCTCCGGCCCACTCGGGCAGCAAGCCGTCTCGCGACATAGAGAAGAACACCCGCGACTGACCCAGCAGCATCACCAGCATCACGCTACCCAGTCCGGCGATGGCTCCCAACTTTACCAAGATACTGCCCCAGCGTACGCCGGTACTGTCGATTCCAACCGCTACGGGATCGGGGACATTCAATGCCGTATAAGAAACAACCCCAGTCAACAATCCCGAGACCAGAATGTACAGGACGGTACAAATCACCAGCGAGCCCAGAATGCCGATGGGCATATCACGTTGAGGATTCTTGGCTTCCTGGGCCGCGGTGGAGACCGCGTCGAACCCGATGTAGGCAAAGAAAATCACGGCGGCTCCGCGGGCCACCCCCGACCAGCCATAGTGCCCGAATTCCCCGGTATTGGGAGGTACGAAGGGATGCCAATTGGCCTTTGCGATCTCGGGATGGCCGAAGACGAAAACCCCGGCGATGCCGATGAAAGTCAGGACAATCGCAACCTTAACGATAACGATCCCGGAGTTCAGGTTCGCCGACTCCTTGATGCCGATGATCAGAATCACGGTCACGGCAGCGATCGCGAGAAACGCCACCAGGTTAAACGTTCCCTGCACGTGGGGAAGGGTGGCTGGATCTACACCATGCGCCTTTAGCGTGGGCAGGATGGTGGCCAACCTCTCCCAGCGGCCGGCGTAGCTCACCAGTTCGGTGCCGGGAGTAGCGGTAAGGGAGGGCGGAAGGTGAATGCCAAAGTCTTGAAGAAAGCTGTTGACGTATCCGCTCCAGCCGGAGGCGACGGTTGCCGCCCCGAAGGCATATTCAAGGATCAGGTCCCATCCGATGATCCAGGCAAAAATTTCTCCCAGCGTAGCATAGCCGTAGGTGTAGGCGGAGCCGGCGATCGGAATCAACGAAGCGAATTCTGAATAGCAAAGGCCGGCAAACGCGCAGGCGATTCCGGCGAGAATAAAGGAAAGCACGATTGCGGGACCGGCATATTGCGCCGCCGCGGCGCCCGTCAGAACGAAGATTCCCGCCCCAATAATTGCCCCTATTCCCAGAGTAATCAGATTGGTGGCGCCGAGAGCGCGTTTAAGAGAATGTTCGCCCTCCTCCTTAGACTCGTTCAGAATCATCTCAAGAGGCTTGGTTACCAGCAGATTTGCCATGCGGTTCGATTCTCCTAAGCAGTTAGGCTGAAGCGCCTGTCTCCAGTCGCCGCGACCACAGGAAGTACACCGGAATCCCCAGCAGCACAATGATCAATCCCGGCCAGGTGTACTGCGGTTTGTAGCGTAATAGTACGACATCGATAAATAAAGCCATCACAATATAAATCGCCGGAAGTACAGGGTAACCAATCGCCCGGTAGGGACGTTCCGCCTTGGGGTGAGTGCGCCGCAACACGAACAGTCCAAAGATGGTGAGGATATAAAAAACCAGTACCGCGAAGATGATGTAGTCGAGCAGCTGTCCGTAACTGCCGGAGACGCACAGGATGCAGGTCCAGACCATCTGCACCATGAGCGAAACGGCCGGGGTCTTGTACTTGGGATGCAGCTTGGCCACGCTCTTGAAAAACAATCCATCCTTGGCCATGGCGTAGTAAACCCGCGAGCCCGCCAGAATCAGCCCGTTGCAGCAACCAAAAGTGGAAAGCATGATGGCGATGGCCATCAGCGTTCCGCCCGTGGCACCCAGCATCTGGGACATTACGGCTGTGCCCACGCGGTCTTCGGTGGCGTACTTGATGCCGCGCTCCAGAATGGTCGCGCCCGCCGTGCTGCCGTCCAGGGGCAGAACACTCAGATAGATAAAATTGCAGGCGACGTACAGGGCAATCACCACCCCCGTCCCGATCGCCAGTGACAGCGGCAGATTGCGGCTGGGATTTTTCACTTCACCGGCGGTAAAGGTCACATTGTTCCACGCGTCCGCCGAGAACAGCGATCCCACCTGGGCGACCGCAAGGATGGTCAGAGTACCCACCAGCACCGTTGGGCCGCCCACGCCCACCTGCACCGCGTGCTGCGCGCCCAGGCCTGCGTTATGCCAGAAGTTGCCCTGAAAATTGGCCGCCAGGGCCTGCGCATTGCGTCCGACGAACAGGCCCAGAAAAACCAGGCCGAGCAACGCGGAAACCTTGGCGAAGGTAAAAACATTTTGGATCATCGCTCCGGTTTTCAGGCCGGTTACGTTGATCACGGAAAGCAGCACTACCACCAGGATCGCAACCAGATTCTGTGTGCTGAGCCCAGTCTCCATATTTCCCAAAACCATGGGTCCAATGTGAATGGGCGGCACTTTCCAGAAGTGCACAATCCAGTGGGACGACGCGATCGAGGGAAAGAAGATGCCGAGGAATTTGCCGAAGGCCACGCCGACTGCGGCGATGGTTCCGGTCTGGATCACCAGAAACAGCGTCCAGCCGTAGAGAAATCCCCACAGCGGCCCGAGTGCTTCTCGGAGGTAAACGTACTGGCCGCCGGCGCGCGGCATCATGGCTGCCAGTTCGCCGTAGCTGAGGGCGCCAACGATGGTCAGGAAGCCGGTCACCAGCCAGGCCCCGATCAGAAGCGCAGGCGAACCAACCTCGCGGCCTATTTCCGCCGAAACAATAAAGATGCCGGAACCGATCATGGAGCCCATGACCAGCATGGTGGCGCTGGTCAGCCCCAGGCCCTTTACCAGTTCTTTATCCTGATGGCTATGGACGTCCCAGTCGGTTGCGGCTGCAGGCGTGGGTCGATTGGTGTCGGTACTCACAGCCCTCCCGGGGTGCGGTTTACTGTAGCGCCGGTCCCGAGGGCGTCTCGCCCTCGCCCGCCAAACTCAATGGGACTTTACCCTAATATGCGGAAAAATTCCTCTGCTGATTTGCGGGGCTCCCGTATCAAGTCGGATATCACCGCAACCGCATCCGCCCCCGCTTCGACGACCGACCGGCAATTGTCGCGGGTGATCCCGCCGATTGCCACAATTGGTTTGCGAGTTAACCCCCTCGCCCGGCGGACTCCATCGAGGCCAACCACAGGGTCGGGATCGGTCTTGCTCCTGGTCGGAAACACCGGCCCGATGGCCAGATAGTTTGCCGTAGTCTTGTCGGCTGCGGCGAGTTGTTTGGGCGTGTGGGTGGATACGCCCAGCCAGAGGGCTTCGCCGATTACTTTTCTAGCGCCTTCGGGAGACAGGTCATCCTGCCCGACGTGGACTCCATCAAAGCCCGCCGCCAGGCAAAGGTCCGCCCGGTCGTTCATGATCAGTTTGACGGAAGCGGGGAGGCGACGTCTTAACTCCCGGGCCTGTTCCAGCATCTGGCGGGCATTTTCCGCTTTGTTCCGATACTGCAGGAGTGTGGCACCGCCGGCGACCAGTTCGAGGGCGGATTTACAGAGGGCATCAGGGTCCGCGAAAGACGATGCGTCGAGGATGGCGTAGAGCCGAGGTAACAGAATCATCGCAGGTGTGTGGGGCGGGCGCCCTCGCCCGCCGCTT
>JBARIF010000399.1:0-3570 GCA_049799615.1 Terriglobales bacterium | reverse complement strand
CGGAGCGCGAGAGAAGCTGCGGATCGGCTTCTACGGACCGAGCGAGCCTTGGATGCAGGCCTTGATGGAGCGCTACGATTTGCAAGGAGTGGTCACGCTTCATGGGGTTGTCTCCCGCAGTGAAGCTCTACGGCGGCAGCGCGAGTCGCAGATTCTTCTGCTGCTGGGCTGGGCGAACCCGCAGGAGACCGGGCAGCACACTGGCAAACTGTTTGAGTACTTCGGATCGCGCCGTCCGATTCTGGCGGTGGGAGGCGTCCGGGGGGTGCTGACAGAGGCGCTGGAGGAGACCGGGGCTGGTATCCACGCTCTTTCGAAGTCCCAGTTGCGCCAGTTCCTGATCCAGTCGTACGCCGAATTTCGAGAGCGCGGCGAAGTGCGGTTCAGGGGCAACCCCGACGAGTTGATGAAATACACGCACCCGGCCATGGCGCGGAACTTTTCCGCCCTGCTGGATGCGCGCTGCCACCGTGAGGTCGCCAGTCTCCCTGGTGACCGGACGGCGGAATTGTCCGGCGTCGGCGACCGTTCCGGGGTTTGACCACGCTATCCGGTTTGTATCCTTCCGCTCCAGTCTGATCCCTCTCCACAAAGGTATGCTTCCCGCAATGGGGCTGTTATATTCTTTTTGACTAAACGCAAGGTTATTATCCTTTTCGTCACGGGTATATGTACTTCTGACATCTGGGCAGAAGCCGCGCTGGAAGAGCAGGATAGGGGTACCGTAACCTGGCCCGGGCAAGCCGTTCCGGGTTCCGGCAAACAGAGTTTCTTACTCTGAATCCCCCGCTGCTACCGGCCTCGGCACAGCGACAAGAGGTTGTTTCGTGAAATTCATTTCCCCGAAGGTCGTCCATCAGGTTTTCTTATTCTTTTTCTTGCTCGCTGGCTCTCTTGCGCTCGCCGGAACCGCCATGGCCCAGAACAACTACTATGTGAATGCCAGCACTGGCAGCGATTCGAATGATGGTTCCCAGGCCCGTCCGTGGAAGACCATTCAGAGAGCGGATTCGGCTCTCTCGCTGGGATCCGGCGGAGCCATCGTACATGTGGGCCCGGGGACATACAGCGGACCCAGCACCAGCAAGTCGGGCACCTCATCTGCCCGCATCGTTTTTATTTCCGATACCAAGTGGAAGGCCAAAATCGCCAATTCCAGCTGGCAGGCGGGGGGCGACTACGTGGACATCAACGGATTCGAGTTTACGAATCCGGGTTCTGGCGGCTACGCGGTCAACATCGCCTCCGCCAAGTCGGTGCACATTCTCAATAACTACATGCACGACTTCAACGTATCAGGATGTGGGCCGTACGGCATTATCAATGAAACCAATAATCCGATTTCTGACAGCGTCATCAGTGGAAACGTGATCCGGCACGCCGGAAATTACAACCCCACCTCCGGCCCTACTGCTGTCCACTGCGTCGAGTTACACGGCATCTACTCTGAAGGAAAGAACACGATCATTCAAAACAATATCATTTCAGGCATAACGGGATGGGGCATTAAGCGGAATATGGCTCCCGGCGCATGCGGCCCTGGAGTGATCTCTAACAACACCGTTTTCAACAACGGTGGCGGTATTGACCTGACCGAAGATTCCGATGCGGGCTTTGTGTGTGCCTGGGATTACAACTCCTTGACCAACAACGTTATTGTGAACAATGGGGTAGATACGCCTGGGGGTGGCAGGTTTGGAATCAACTTCTACCACGTTACCGGGACACACAACCTGGTCGCCAACAACCTGATCTACGGGAACAAGCCCAGCGACTACGCCCATCATGACGTAGCTTGCGCGGGGGGCACGCCGATTTCCGGGTCGGATGCCAATGGAACGGCTGGCGGGTGCCCTTCGACCAATCCGAAGAGTGATCCCAGCAGCTCGATTACGTTTGTCAGTTTTCAGTTCGATGGCAACACCGCTCCGGCATCCAACTACAATGCCGATAACTACCAGATCAAAGCGGGAAGCAGTGCGATTCAGAACGGGACGACAAGCTGCGCTTCGTCACCCGGGATCTCGCCCTGTGTTCCGGCTGTAGATTTCGTCGGAGTGGCGCGACTGACCGGCTCAACCGTGGACATCGGTGCCTACGAACAGGGGTCGTCTTCAGCGACAGGGGTGCCGGCGGCACCTACCGGACTGACCGCCCAGGTCCAGTAGGCGCGGTCGTTCCAATTCGGATGCGGAGCGCGGGATGACAGCTGGGATTGGCTCACGATTCTCCCGTGCCACTCTCAGCATGGCGGAGTGGCACGACAACGCCGTCGATTGTTACACGCTTGCCTCCATCGAACCGGATGCTTGGAGACTCGGATGCTGCCGGTCTCAGAACAAAGCCCAGAATCATTGGAAGGCTCCCCTGTCTCTTGCAGTGAATTGTAGCGCCAGTCTGGCGAACTCCGTAGCCCGGAGAGTAGTAGCTTTCCGTTAGGGTGAGTTCGTCCACGCCGTAAGTCGTCAATACATATCGATCGGACGCGAAACTAAGAAAGCAATTGAGGTTGCGGTGCTTGACGTGAACGAGCGGATGTAGGTGGAGGAAGGATTCTACCTTATGACGACCCGTTCCATAGAGATAGTCCAGGATGATCCAGCAATCGTTCGGGCGGCGGACAACAGTCCGGCAATGGGTTACGTTCTGGCGATCATAAGCATAGTGCTCCCCCCGGAGAAACGGGGATTCTTCAATATGTCCTCCCCTGATTGAACCAACTCGGGGATTGCGCCCCACGCGATAGGACGACCAGAGTTCCGCTTGGTCTTCTCCGTCGATGCGCAGAGTGTTATGAGCAGCGGTCGACCGTTCATAGTGTCTTTTCTTGCCGGCCCGGTACGTACTCGTACCGGTGTCGACTACAAGCCGCTGGCCGCGAAGCGAGAGCTCAAAACTGAGCACATCGCAATGGCCGTGGCCAAGTTGATAGACCGGGCCCAGGGGGCCGCAGTCTAGGATAAGATGACTACCTGAAGCCGGATCGCGGATGACGCCGTACCCGGAGTCGGACAAGATTGAAATGTCCGACTGCGGTTGGAAGTCGACGGTCGCAACGGCACCAGCTCGGGCAAGCAGGACATCCAATTCCACCTTGGAGGCGGCAAAATCCATCGCGGAGTCGTTCAACAGTGGGATCTGACCGTCCGGATGCTTTATTTGTCGCAAAAAATCTGCCATTCTCCAAGCGTAGTTCTGAAGGAGGCTTTCAATATTCCCCTTAGGCTTGGTCCAATGCACAAGATCTCTGACGTCAACTATGTGTTCCAGTAGCCAAGCTTGGTAGCTCGGGGAGCGCTCCACTTGTCCCCCATCCGGAAGGATCTGTTTCGAGAGTTGAGTCTTCAACAGGGACTCGCCAGTCAGCCACCAGCGTGGGGCTTCGCGACATTCAAGGAGGGCCCCCGCAAACATGAGAGCCTCGGCGTTAATGAGTAAGTGGTTGTTCAGCAGGTACTTTTCAAGGCGTCGCTCCAGCAGTAGGATTTGCAGTCGCAAGCTGTGCAAGATCTGTTCGACCAACACTATTTCGCCTAACTCATAGGCACGGGCAGAATTGCGGGCCACGAA
>JBARIF010000398.1:0-9877 GCA_049799615.1 Terriglobales bacterium | reverse complement strand
GAGTCTTAAAACAAAACCAGGCGAGCTCTGCTCGCCCGCCCGGACGAGGGCGTCCGGGCCTACGTGGTTCTCCGTGAGGTCTGGCCAGGTGTATCCTAGACAAGGACTTTTATGCGGGTACTTGACTATCTGAAGTCGATCAAGTCTCCAGAGCATCGTCTCGCTTGGCTGGTGGCCATCGCCGTTGACGCCATTCAAATCGGAGCTCTTCCTCTTTTTGTCGCTGGGGGGTTGTCACCGGCGGACGCCGTGCTCGATGCGGTCGCAGCGGTGATTCTCATCCAGCTGCTGGGATGGCATTGGGCCTTTCTGCCCACGCTGGCGGCAGAGCTGGTTCCCGGCTTTGACCTGTTTCCTACCTGGACGGCGGCGGTTTTCTTCGTGACCCGCCAGCAGGTGCAGCCGGGAGAACCTGAAATTCTGCCTCCGGGCCCAGCTCCCGCTCGTCGGCCTTAAGCCTCCCTCGCCCCTCCATTCCGTCATCTCGGCGCAAAACGAAACGCCCCGGACTCGGTTAAGTCCTGGGGCGTTCGTTGAACAACCTCTCCCCCGAAAAGCTGTTCTCCAGACAATCTCGGCGGCGAGTCCGGCGGGTATCAAACACGGCTGAATCTCGCGTACCTGAACTCCCTAATCGCAGTTTAAATGCCAAAAGCCATTCTCTCTAAATAACTGATGGGATGAGATTTTTGCTGCTCGAGACTCTATCGCAGAAGCGACTTGCGCAAAGACTTGCACACCTGTGGCGGCAACTGGTCAGGGCTTACTACTTGGCTGGAGCGGTGTACTGAATTCCCAGCTGGTCGAAGAGGAAGCTGAGCACGTCCGACTCTTCCTCGATCTGTTCATCAACCGCGGTTCCGATGCCGTGTCCTGTGCTGGAGCTGGTACGCAGAAGAATGGGACGGCCCGAACTGGGCGCTGCTTGCAACCGTGCCGTCATCTTGCGCGACTGCATGGGATTCACGCGGTGATCGTTTTCGCCGGTTGGAAAAAGAACGGCAGGATAATCAAGCTGCCTTCGAACTTACCCCTACTTCGCGCCCTTTGCGGTTCAGGCTTTGGGAATGGCCAAGCGAAGTCAAACCCCTTGCCGCAAAGTTCGTCAAGAAAAGCCGCAGAGGACGGCGAAAAGGCCCCGGACTGAAATTCGCTTGCCCAGCGGCAAGAGGTGTGGCACTATCCTCTCCTTCCCTCAAAAATTCCCACTGGAGTCTTGTGCGCCAAGTGGCGCGCGTGGCCCTGCCGCGCGAAGGGCTCTCGTGCCGACGAGGTGATTTATGAAGTGGATTCGCCGCGCTCTCGCGTTGGTTCTGATGTATCTCCTGGTATTCAACACGCAGCTGTTTGGGTGGTTATCGGTTGGACACATGGCGGTGGCATATATCGCGTATAACCGGTTAACTCCGGCCACCAAGGGCCGGGTCAAGGTGCTGCTCAAGCAAAATCCGGATTACAACAAATGGGTCGGAATGGTTCCCGCCGGCACCGCGCAGAAGTTTCGCCCGATGATGATCTTCATGATCGCGTCCACGTGGCCGGACCAGATCAAGAGCGAGACCGGCTATACGGACGACGGGCCCGACCCGCACGGCAATCGTCCCGACGGCGCCTCGTCCTCCCTGAACGTCGGGTACTCGGACCATCTGCACCACAAGTACTGGCACTTCGTGGACACACCTTTTTCTACCGACGGCACCGCGTTGCCCGCGATACCTTCCCCCAACGCGGAAACTCAAATCGCAACTTTTCGGGCGGTGCTGGGGACGACTCCGGCGGGCGATGTAAAATCTTACGATCTGGTCTGGCTGCTCCACCTGGTGGGCGACGTGCACCAACCGCTGCACTCCTCGACCCGGGTCAGCTCGACCGATCCTGGCGGGGACAACGGCGGAAATAATGTGAAGTTATGCGCAGCCCCTTGCCGGGACGAGCTGCACGGTTTCTGGGACGGACTTCCCGGCACCGGCTCGGATCCGAACTCCGCCGTGGCGTATGCCAAGACACTACCCGCGGTGAGTGCGGCGGACGGAAGCGACCTGGATGCCACGCACTGGATCAAGGAAAGCTTCGACGACGCGGCGACCTTCGTTTACGTGACACCCATCGGCGCGGGCGACGGGCCTTTTACCACCACGGCCGCCTACCGTGCCGCCGCCCGGAAATTGGCCAAAGAGCGTGTGGCCCTGGCCGGCGTGAGGCTGGCAAACCTTTTGAACGACGAGCTGAAGTAAACCGAAAGGCCGGCTACTTGGGCCGGGTGATTGCGCCTTCAGAGGCCGTGGACACCAGCGCCGCGTACTTGGCGAACACGCCGGTAGGATATCTGGGCTGCGGCGGCTTCCACTGGGCCATGCGCTGGCGCAGAGCGGCGTCGCTGACTTCGACCTCCAGAACGCGCTGGTTGACATCAAAGTGAATGGTATCGCCTTCCTGTACGGCGGCGATGGGGCCGCCCAGCGCGGCTTCGGGAGAGACGTGTCCGGCCATCAGGCCGCGGGTGGCTCCGCTGAAGCGTCCGTCGGTCAGCAGAGCCACCGATCCGCCCAGCCCTTCGCCGACAATTGCCGCCGTCACGCTCAGCATCTCGCGCATCCCCGGGCCGCCTTTGGGTCCTTCGTAGCGGATCACGACCACGTCGCCCGCCTTGATGCGTTTTTCGGTGACCGCGGTCATGGCATCTTCTTCGGAATCGAAAACGCGCGCCGGTCCGCGATGGCTCAGACGTTCGTGGCCGCTGATTTTGGCCACGCATCCCTCGGGCGCCAGGTTGCCGTGCAGAATGACCAAGCCGCCGGTTTTCTTTAACGGCTTGTCCAGCGGCGCGATCACTTCCTGGCCCGGGGTTTCGACTGCGCTCTCACCTTCTGCGCCCAGGGTCTTGCCGCTGACCGTAAGTGCGTCCTCGCGCAGGTATTTCCCCTGCAGCAATCTTTGCACCAGCAAGCCGATCCCTCCAGCGCGGTGCATATCGGAAGCGACAAAACGGCCCGAAGGCTTCAGGTCGGCCAGCAACGGAGTGCGCTCACTGACCTTCTGGAAATCGTCAATGTGCAGGGGGACGCCGGCCTCGCGGGCGATAGCGAGCAAGTGCAGGACGGCGTTGGTTGAGCCTCCGGTTGCGGCGACGCCCGCGATGGCGTTCTCGAATGCGGGGCGGGTGAGAATGTCTCTGGGGTTGACCCCCTGTCGCAGAAGATTCATGACCACCGCGCCGCAGTCAAACGCGACCTGGTCTTTCTTCGGATCCATGGCGGGAACGCTGTTGAAGCCCATGGGAGAAAGTCCGATCATCTCCATCACCGTGGACATGGTGTTGGCGGTGTATTGCCCACCGCAGGCGCCGGCCGCGGGGCAGGCAACATCTTCCAGTTCGTGCAGTTCGGCGTCCGTCATCTTTCCGGCGGCGTTGGCACCCACGGCTTCGAATACATCCTGAATGGTGACGTCTTTGCCGCGATAGCTGCCGGGCGCGATGGTGCCGCCGTAGAGCACGAGGCCGGGAATATTCAGCCGCGCCAGGGCCATGGCCCCGGCGGGAATGGTCTTGTCGCACCCCACTACGCAGACCACTGCGTCGAACATCTGTCCCCGGCAAACCAGTTCGATGGAGTCCGCGATAAGCTCGCGGCTGACCAGCGAAGCGCGCATGCCTTCGGTGCCCATGGTCTCGCCGTCACTGATGGCGATGGTGTTGAACTCCATGGGAGTGCCGCCGGCGGCGCGGATGCCTTCCTTCACTTTGGCCGAAAGCCGCCGCAGGTGGAAGTTGCAGGGCATGGTTTCGATCCAGGTGTTGGCCACGCCGATGAGTGGCTTACTCAGATCGCTGTCGGTGAATCCGATCGCCTTGAACATAGCGCGGGAAGGGGCGCGGTCGCGCCCGTCGGTGATGCCGTGACTGATGTGCTTGAGGTCCATGGGAGAAAGATTATGACAGAGATGGCTTCATCTTAGAAACCTGGAGGGCGGGAAGAAAATCTGGACAGATGTTTTCTTTGCGTTCTTTGGGGCATTGCTTTCCGTCCTTTGCGGTAAGAGGCCTTTCACGCTTTCGTGCTGTATATTCTTTCGCGTGCGGTTGAGCGAATGCCGACAGCTCGGGGAATGAGCGGATTTGGGTTGGGGGGGCCTTCGACTCCGCAGGTCCGTTCGCACGCGAACGGACCTGCTGCGCTCAGGATGACATTGGGAAAAATATGAAGCGAGATGAGGGCTTTTTCCAGATTGATGAAATCGAGCAGGAGCGGGCGCTGGCAGGGAAGTCGTACCTGGAATTTCTCCGCGTGACGGCGATGAGCGCCGGAGTTTATGCCTTGCCCGCCGGCGGCGTCGATCCGCAGAAGCCTCACCGGGAAGACGAGATGTACTACGTAGTACGGGTCCGGGCGCGGATGAAGGTGGGAGGGGAAGATCGGGCCGTTAGCCAGGGAAGCGTGATTTTTGTGGCGGCGCAGGTGGAGCATCGCTTCTACGAGATCGCTGAAGAACTCGTCGTGTTAGTGTTCTTTGCTCCGGCAGAAACCTAGAAGTCCCCAGATCGCAAGACAAACCGGCGGAGGCGTCATGCTGAGCTACTCGCACGGCCCCGAAGATGAATTGTGGGAGCTGACGATCGCACAGGTGCTCGATCGCGCGGTCGAGCGCTGGGGCGACAGTCTGGCCCTGGTTTCCTGTCATCAATCGAAGCGCTACACCTGGCGCCAGCTACGCGATGCGGCCGACGCCCTGGCGCGCGGTCTGGTGTCACTCGGCATACGCCCCGGCGACCGGGTGGGATTGTGGTCCACGAACTGCGCCGAGTGGGTGCTGGTGCACCTGGCATGCGCGCGCGCGGGAGCGGTGCTGGTCAATGTGAATCCGGCGTATCGCACCCACGAACTCGCGTTCACGCTGCGGAAGTCGCGAATGAAGGTCCTGCTCCTGTGGGAACGCGACAGTCGGGCGGAGTACGCGCAGATTCTGGACGAGGCGCGGTCGGGTAAGCAGCTGAGCCTGGAGCATGCAATCTTTTTCGGCACGGACCAGTGGAATGAATTGCTGGCCGCCACGGCCGAGTTCAGTACAGCCGTGAAGCCGACGGATGTCGCCAACATTCAGTACACCTCGGGCACAACCGGCCAGCCCAAAGGCGTGATGCTCACGCATAGCAACCAGGTGAATAACGGGAAGATGCTGGCCTGGGGCATGCGCTACTCGGAACGCGACCGGATCTGCGTGCCGGTGCCGCTGTATCACTGCTTCGGCTGCGTGATCGGGACCATGTCGGCGCTGGCCAGCGGCGCTGCCATGATTCTGCCCAACTGGACATTCGATCCCCGGGCAACGCTGCAGGCGGTGCAAGCGGAGCGGGCGACATCGCTTTATGGCGTGCCCGCCATGTTCATAGCGGAGCTGGGGCTACCCGACTTCAATTCGTTTGACTTGTCGAGCCTGCGGACCGGGATGATGGCGGGGGCGCCCTGTCCGGTGGAAATCATCAAGCGGGTGATGTGCGAGATGCGTTGCGCCGAGCTGACCATCGGGTATGGACAGACGGAGAGCGCGCCGGTGGTGACCATGTCACAGCCGGATGATCCCATGGAGCTCCGGGTTTCGACCATCGGAAAGGCCTTGCCCTGCACCGAAATGAAGATTGTTTCCGTGCTCGATGGCGAGACCTTGCCCACTGGCGAGCAGGGCGAGGTTTGCGCCCGCGGCTACATGGTGATGAAGGGATACGACGACGAACCCGAGGCGACGGCGCGTGCCATCGACGCGGAGGGCTGGCTGCACACCGGAGACCTGGGGCTGATGCGCGAAGACGGTTACATCCACCTGACCGGGCGGGCCAAGGACATGATCATTCGCGGCGGCGAGAATGTTTATCCCCGCGAGGTGGAAGAGTTCTTATATACCCACCCCAAGGTGGCGGAGGCGCAGGTGGTGGGAATTCCGGACGAGCGCCTGGGAGAAGTGGTGTTGGCCTGGATCCGGTTGAAGGCGAATGAAAGCTCTACCGAAGAAGAGATACGGAGATTTTGCGAGGGGAAAATTGCTTACTTCAAGATTCCGCAGCATGTGCGCTTCGTGGAGCAATTTCCCATGACGGTGACCGGGAAGATCCAGAAGTTCAGGATCAGGGAGATCGAAACCACGGAGCGCGGCCTGGAGAAAGTCGCAAAGCGGGACACAGCATAGACATGACGGGGCGCATGAAGTGAAGGGTGAACGCGTGATTGCCGCGACCGCAGTCTTTTCCGAAGCCTACGCCGTCTTGGTCTCCTTACCCGGGATCCAGTAAATTTCTTCCTTTAACAATTCCTTGGTGAAGCCGATGCGCTGCAGCATGCCCTTGCCATGCTCAATCATTTGGGGATGACCGCACAAATAGCCGACCGAATTGGTGCCGTTCAAGCCCCACTGGTCGGTGTATTTGCGGATCAAATCATCCACCCGGCCGATTTCTCCCGTCCACTTCAGATCGTCCCAGGGGCGGCTCACCGTGGGGACGTACTCCAGCCACGGCACTTCCACTGCGAATTTCTGCAACTCGTCGAGGTACCCGAATTCCCAGGAGCGGCTGGCGCCGTTGAGCAGGAATAATTTCTGTTCGCCCGCAAACCTGCCCTCTTTCCAGTCTCTGTAGAGAGTGCGGACGTAGCTCACGAAGGGCGCAATCCCGGTAACCGTGGAAATCAGCAAATGATTGGTGCGGCCACTCCTGGTGTCGAGGGTGAAGCGTCCCTTGGGAACTTTTCGCATCAGCATTTCATCGCCGACTTGCAGCTCGTAAATGTCGGGCGTCAGCTCACCGTGGGGGACGAGTTCGAAGAAAAATTCGATTTCGCTCTCGTAAGGGGAAGACACGATGGAATAGGGACGCTCCGAACGCTTGTCCGTGCGCTGCAGCCCGAGGGTGGCGTACTGGCCAGGTGCGAATTTGAATTCGCCGCTCGGCTGCACGCGGATCATCCACAGATCGGAAGCGAAGTCCCTGCGCTGGGTGATTCTGGCCTGGTAAAACTTGTCGTCGGCAGTGCTCATCGCGGCCACCCCTCGAGTTCGGCGAGCCTATAAGGTGCCTGAGTATGCGCGCCCATGGCAAGTCGGAAGTGTTCTTGCGTGGTTTACTGATTCAGGACGGGCGGTTGCGGAGACAGCGTAAGCCGCGCTGATACGGCGAGAGCAAGGCAGTGCGTGGTTGTTTCGGCGGCAAGTTTACACCGTCTGGGCTTGGCTCCCGGTCTGGGCCAGCGTGTCGCCAATCTGCTCGCAGCGGTGGCGAAGTCTTTGAAGCGAAATTGGGATGGTCTCGCGGACCGCCCTATTGCCTGACGCGCCCGCTTCCGCAGCCACCCGGGCGGCCTTTTCCGACAGGGCAGAAGCCACTTCCAGCAGGGCCAGGAGCGAGTCGGCGTGCAGCTTCCACAACGAAGGCGCATTTTCTGCCCGCTTGAGTTCTTCGAGTTCCGTGGTCATGCGGGCCACAGCGGCCACAATTCGCAACAGCACCCGGGCCACGCTCCCGCGCGGGCTCTTTTCTTCAAGGTAGTCAGCGCTGCAAGCTTCCGCTTCGGCCGGGGTCAGGGTGAGATTGAAGAACCGCATGGGCACGACCTGGCGGAATTTCGGGTCGGCCACCCGCACGAACACGCGGATGGATTCCTCGACCTGGCGGATCTTCGTTTCTTCGGTGGAAATCTGTTGCGGAGTGACCGCCGCACGCATGGCCTGAACATCGACCGCCGGTCGCGAGCGGCGTGCGGGTTGCGCCGGAGCCGAGGTTGTGCGAGAAGTCTTGGCCGGCGACGGAGTGTGGACAGTGGCAAAATAAGACGTCCGGCGAATCGGCGGACGGTGTTTCAAAGCCTGTTTCAGCTTGGAGACGCGGCGAAACTTCTCCAGGGCGGTGCCGTAATCGACTTTCAGCAATTCGCTCTCTTCCAGGGCGGCCACGTGTTCGACGGTGACGTCCACGCCTTCGACATTGCCCAGAATCGTGCCGCCCTGCTCCTGCAGGGCCGCGGCGAAATCTCTTATCTCGGTGGCTGCGGCATGAAAGAACTCGTCAAACTTTTTGCCGAAAGCCGCGTTGTAAGGCGCGATGGTGGCCAGCACCCCAGGATGATAGAACGATGCATCCAGCGATTGTTTGAGCTCGCGAACCCGGGTGATGATCTCCGACTCGAGCAGCGAGTTCAGGTCGTGGCAGTTCTGGGCCTGCTCTTGCAAGGGATCGAAACGCCGCAGCAGTTGGACATGCTCCTCGGGCAACGAGGGAACATCGCTGTCGGCCAGTATTTCGATCAGGGCAATCTCGAAGGGCGAAAGCGGCAGCGAGCCGTCGAGTCCATAGCCGCGGCGCTCCCACTGTCCGGGCACGCGGGGATGACGATAGAGAAACGTGGCCACCAGGTCGGTCTTGTCGCGATTTACGTCGCTGGTATCTTTCTTGCGGGTGAAGTAACGCAGGACAGCTTCGGCGATTTCGGGGTCGGTCTCGGCCGTGAATGCGCGCCGCAGCATGGCCGGCGTAATGGCCTGATCGAGCAGGCGCAACCAGCGCCGCATGCGCTCAAGCGTGGCATGCACTTCGCCATCGCCTTCCTGCAGCGAGATGGCCTCCAGGCCGGCGGGAACCGGGACTTCGCCTCCAATGGAATCCTGCAGCAGCTTCTCATAGAAGCCCTGCACCGTGGCCAGGATGGCCAGCTCCCATTTAGGATCCTCTACCACACTTTCACTCCCGCTGATCTGAGCCTGCGGAATGCTGTGAACACAGGTTTGGATTAGTAAAACCTAAGGCGAGCGTCCTGCACAATCGTTTTCCCGAAGGGATGGCACTAAAGTCACAATGGAGGATGGTTTTGGAGCGGGAATTCAGATTTGAGAGATCTATATCCGACGCCCTAGGGTGCCCCGTCCAAGCTTCGCTTGGGCGGGTGTTTGTTGTCGGTCTCCCACCAGGAAATCCCGTGGTTCCTGATTCGTGGAGTCCTGCGATTTTCAATGCCTGCGGACTGGCTGCTGACCATCACCCCAAGAAATCCCCGCCCAAGCGGAGCTTGGACGGGGCACCCTCGGAATTTTACTTCTTCAGATCTTTCAAGATTTCGCGGGCTGCGTTTGCTCCTGAGCCGCCGGTCAAACCCGCGCCGGGATGCGTGCCGGAGCCGCACAGGTAAAGATTTTGAATAGGAGTGCGATAGCGCGCCCAATCCAGTAGCGGGCGCATGGTGAAGAACTGGTCCAGTGAGAGTTCGCCGTGGAAGATGTGCCCGCCAGTGAGGCCATAGGTCTCTTCCAGGTCCTGGGGAGTGATGATCTGGTGGCTCAGGATCAGCTCGGGAAGATTGGGCGCATATTGCGCCAGCGTTTTGACCACCGTGTCGCCGAGCGGGACACGCTGCTTTTCCCAGTCGCTGCCTTTTAGTTTGTAAGGAGCATATTGCATGTAGATCGACATCACATGCTTGCCCGCGGGCGCGAGCGAGGGATCGGTGAGCGACGGAATTGCAACTTCGAGATAGGGTTGCCGGGAGAAATTTCCGTACTTGGATTCGTCGAAGGCGCGTTCCAGATAGTCGATTTCAGGTCCAATGTGAATGCGGCTGCTCAGAGCCCGGTCGTGATTCTCGCCTTCAAGGGCGGTGAATTTGGGCAGTCCGGCGAGCGCAAGGTTCACCTTGGCCACCGTGCCCGGCATGCGATAGTGCTGCAGCTTCATGACAAAATCGGGCGAGAGTTGCGCCGGATCGACCAGTTTCAGCAGCGTCCGTTTGGGATCCGCATTGGAGATCACCGCCTTGGCGGTAATTTCTTCGCCATTCGAAAGCACGACCCCGCTGGCGATGCCGTCCTTGACGCGAACTTCGATGACTTCTGCGCCGCTGCG
>JBARIF010000397.1:0-6748 GCA_049799615.1 Terriglobales bacterium | reverse complement strand
AGACGCCCTCGGGACAGCCGGCAAGATGCCAGCGCTACCTGGTGGATGCCCATTCGCAGTTTAAGCAACGGTGCCCCTTTCATGTAATATTTCCGCGAACCCATGCCCACTTTCTACGATCGTTTTGTGGAGTGCGTCGAGCACCGGCCCCAGAACATTGCCCTGGAGATCCAGCGCCGGGAACGGGTTGAGAGCTGCACCTACGCCGAGTTGCGGCACATGGCGGAGTCGGTCGGGTCCTGGCTGGGCGGCAACGGATTCCAATCGGGCGTGCGGGTCGTCATACTGGCCGACAATCATCCCCGCTGGGTGGCCGTATTTCTGGGCGTGGTCGCCTCCGGGTGCACCGCAGTCCCGCTGGACACGGCCCTGCACGCCGACCAGATCACGACCCTGTTAAAGGATAGCGGCAGCTCGCTGTTATTTTGCGATGTCAAACATCTCGCGACGGCACAGGAGGCGATTGGGGAGCTTCCCATCAAGATTGCGCTTATCGATCCTGCCGAGCATAAGTCTGCAAATGCTCAAATCCATTCCGCTCCGTCCATGCTTGCGCCGGTGGCCGATCTTGAGAGTATTTTTGCTTCAGGCCCGGGCGGCTTCGCGCCGGCCGCGGTCGAGGCGGATGTCGTCGCCTCCCTGCTCTATACATCTGGCACTACTTCTGATCCCAAAGGCGTGATGCTTACTCATGCCAACCTGCTGGGCGAAGTGGAATCGGTATTCCGATGGGCACACGTCACTCCGGCGGATGCCGTCCTCGGGGTGCTGCCGCTTTTTCACGTGCTCTCGCAGATGGCAAATCTTTTGCTTCCCCTGGTGAAGGGCGCACGAGTGGTCTACCTGGAAACGCTGAACACAACGGAACTGCTACGAGCGCTCAACGAGCGGCAGTTCACGATTTTTGCCGTGGTGCCACAATTTTTTTACCTGATCCATGAGCGCATCTTTAAGGAAGTCGCCAAGCGCGGCAAAGTGGCGGGCTGGGCGCTGAAGGCCTTGATGGCGATCAACCGCAGCCTTCGCACCATGGGCCTCAACGCCGGGCGAATTTTTTTCGGCAAGCTGCACCGCACATTCGGCGACCGCATGCGATATCTAATCACCGGCGGCTCGCGCTTCGATCCCCAGATCGGATACGACTTCCACGCCCTCGGCATCGACGTCCTCCAGGCCTATGGTCTGACCGAAACTACCGGCGCGGCTTTCGCAGCTCTACCTCATCACAACGTAATCGGCTCCGTCGGACCGCCCCTGCCCGGAGTGGAAGGAAAGATTATCGATCCCAAGCCCGGCGAGGATGGCGGACCCGCAGTCGGAGAGATTGCTATCAAGGGCGCCATTGTGATGAAGGGCTATTGGAACCGGCCGGATGCGACGGCGGCCGTCCTAAAGGATGGCTGGCTACACACCGGCGATCTGGGCTACTTCGACCCGGGCGGCAATCTGTTTATTACCGGCCGCGAGAAAGACGTGATTGTGCTCAGCAATGGCAAGAATGTCTATCCCGAAGAGATAGAGGCGTACTACCTGAAATCTCCCTACATCAAGGAAATCGGGGTGATGGCGCTGGAGAGCGACCCCGGCAATCCCGCTTCCGATCGTCTTTACGCCGTGGTCGTGCCGGATTTCGATGTGCTGAAAGAGCGCAAGGTCGTGAATGCGAAGGAAGTCATCCGCTTCGACATTGAAGGCATTTCGGCCAAGATTCCATCCACCAAGCGTCTGGGCAGTTACGAAATCTGGCAGGACCCTCTGCCGCGCACCACGACCCGCAAGCTCAAACGCTTCGAAATGGAAGAACGGGTGCGTGCCACCCAGAAGAAGGGGCAGCCCGATTTCGAAGCCCGCTCCGCACCGTCGCTAAGCGTCGAGGATGCTCAATGGCTGGAGCAGCCTGAGGTGCAGCAGGCGTTGAAGATCATTCGCGAATCCAGCAAGAGTGTGCCGGAAGTGATCCGTCCCAGTGACAATCTGGAGCTTGACCTCGGCCTCGACTCGATGCAACGGATTGAATTGCTGGTCGCAGTCGAAAAAGAGCTTGGTGGTGACGTAGAAGAGTCGGCCATGGCTGAAATTTATAGCGTGCGCCAACTAGTGGACGCGATCCGCGAGAGTGCGGCCGGGGGGAAAACGCGCACCACATCGAGCCAACAACCGGCCGGCTGGAAATCGGTCCTACAGGAGGACCCCACCGATCCCGAGGTCCTTGCCCTGGCCAGGCCCGGGGGAATCGCCGAACACTTCCTGTACGCCGCGTTCCAACCGATCCAGATTTTTGCTTACGACCGCTTCCATCTGCGAGTAAGCGGTCTGGAAAAGCTTCCCGCGCAGGGCCCTTACATCATTTCTTCCAATCATCAGAGTTACCTGGATCCGGTTCTGCTCGGGTCGATATTGCCGTGGCGGGTGTTCCGCAACCTGTTTGCCGTTGGCACCAGCGAAATTTTCGGTTCCGGCTTCATGCGCCGTCTGGCACGCTGGATGCGAGTGATCGTCGTCGACCCCGATGCCAACCTGGTTTCCGCCATGCGCGCCGGCGCCTTCGGACTGCGCCACGGCCGCATTCTCATTCTCTATCCTGAAGGCGAGCGCAGCATCAATGGCATGCCCCGGACTTTCAAGAAAGGTGCCGCGATTCTTTCCATTCATCTGCAGGTGCCGATAGTTCCGGTAGCGATTGAGGGCTTTCATGACGCATGGCCGCGCGGGCAGCGCTTTCAAAAGTTCGCGCCGCTAAAGATCCAGATCGGGGACCCCATCTATCCTCCGCCCGACGCCGAGGCATCGGAATCGGCGTACGCGGAGCTCACGGCGGAGTTGAAGGCGCGTGTTGTAGGAATGTGGGACGAGTTGCGCGGGGCGGCGGCAGGATCGACTGAAGCACCGCATCCGTAACGCTTCTACGACAGGACACTATTTGGCCCGGGGGTGGGTCTGGTCGTAAACCTGAAGCACATGTTTGATGGAAAGCTGGGTGTAGCGCTGGGTGGTAGCCAGGCGCTCATGGCCCAGCATCTCTTGAATCGCGCGCAGGTCGGCGCCCTCCTCCAGCAGGTGGGTGCCAAACGCATGCCGCAAGGTGTGGGGATGAACGTCTGGAGACAGGCCCTTGGCCACCGCAATTTTCTTGATGATCCGTCCCACGCTGCGGGTGGTGAGACGGCCGCCCCGCCAATTGATCAGCAATGCCGACGAATGTTTCTTGTGTTCGTCCAAGACGCGCTGTCGGGCAGGCAGGTAAGACGCGAGTGCTACCCTTACGTTGTCACCAAACGGCACGTATCGTTCTTTCTTCCCTTTGCCCCGGATGAGGATCGCCTCATTACTTAAACGGATGTCCTCGAGGTTGATCCCGACCAGCTCGGAGTTCCGGATGCCGCAGCCATAGAGCAACTCGAACATCATCCGGTCGCGCTCGGGAAAGGCCGCGACCTCAGGCATGTCTCCGTCGAGCACAACATTCATTTCCTCAATGGTCGGAACTCGCGGAAGTGTTTTTGGAAGTTTCGGGGTCGACACCAGGGCCGCCGGATTTTGTACAACCACTCCCTCCTGAGCCAGCCAGCGATACAACGACCGTACCGCCGCCAACGCCCGGGCTACTGACGTCTTGCCCAAACCTTTTTCGTAGAGATGGGACAAAAATCCGCGAATAGTGACGTGATCGATTTGCTTCCAGCCCCGCGAGGCGGCGTAAGCGGCGAATTCCTCCAGATCGCCCCGGTAGGCCTTGATGGTATGGACCGAGGCGTTGCGCTGGCGCAGCGACTGCAGAAACGCATGCACGGCCTTATCGACGACGCTGGATTTCATGTCAGCTCCTGTTTTAGCGCCCTCCGGACAGCCGGCGGGACGCCGGCGCTACGGATTCGTCCTCGTCTTCGCTCGGGGATGATGCTTCTGGTACACACTCTTCAGTCGATCCAGCGCCAGATGCGTGTACACCTGCGTAGTGGAAATATCGGCGTGGCCCAGGATGCTCTGCAAGGTCCGCAGATCGGCGCCGTTCTCGACCATGTGCGTGGCACAGCTATGCCGCAGCATGTGCGGACTGGCCTTGCGTCCCGCGCCCTCCGAGGCCGCACGAACCATCTGCCACACCCGTTGCCGGGTCAACTTTCTGCCTCCGCGTCCAAGAAATAGAAGAGGTGAGCCATTCCCTTTCGCCAGAACCGCGCGCGCCGCTTTCATATAGTGACTCAGCGCATCCTGCGCGCCTTTACCCAGGGGCACAATCCGTTCTTTATCACCTTTGCCACGAACCAGCAGGTAACCTAGATCGAGTTTCAGATCTTCCAGTTTGACGCCCGTGATTTCGGACACGCGTAAAGCCGCGGCATAAAAGACTTCCAGCATGGCGCGATCGCGCATCGCCAGCGCTTCCGCGTCCTTCCCCTTCGAATCCGAGGTCGCACCGCGCAACATGAATTCAATTTCGTCGCGGGCCAGCGCCTTGGGCAACACTTTCCACTGCTTGGGTGAATCGATGTTCAGCGTGGGGTCATGGTCGACCATCTTGTCGAGCAGCAGATACCGATACAAATGGCGCAGAGCGGAAAGTTTGCGCCCTACCGACCTGCCGTCAACCGAATTGCCGAACATCTGCTGGATGAACTCGCGTACATGGTTGCGCTGAGCATTGAGCAGTGTGCGCTTGCGCTTCTCCAGAAAACCGGCGAATTGCCCGATGTCGGTGGTGTAGGCCGCGACCGTAAGCGGCGCCAGTCCCTTTTCGATCTTCAGGTAATCAAGAAATCCTGAAACCACGCGAGCGTTGCTTGCGGAAGACACACCCCGAGTATGCTCGTTATCGGACATCGCGCAAAGTATCTGGAAGGTGAACCACGGAGGACGCCGAGGACACGGAGTGTTTCGACCTTCCTAAGTGTCCTTTGTGTCCTTGGTGGTCAATGAATCTCTTTCAGAATTTCTTCCGCATACAGCACGCCTTCGGGAGTTTCCTCATGTTTGAAGTATGCAAACACGTTGAGTTCCTGGCCAAGATGTTCGCGCATCCGCTCCATCATGACGCGGCGCTCGTCGGCGGTGTAGGAAGGCTTGCGGTAGCGGTAATAACAGAAGTCAGCGGTTACGACGTCGGGTGTGGTCCGTTCTTCGGTCTCGGCGATACAGAGGGCACGATTGCCGCTTCTCAATAGATTGAAGATTTCGTCGGTAAACCAGGAGGGATGGCGGAATTCAAACGCCGCCTGGACAGCCCTGGGCAAGGCGGGAAGAAACTCCTCCAGCAATTTCACATCGACTTTCAAATTCGGCGGCAACTGAAACAACACCGGGCCCAGTTTTCCAGCCTGGGCCAGGGGCTCAATCGTGCTGAGAAAGCGGGGCACGAAGTCGGCCGTCCCTTTCAGCCGCTTGATGTGGGTGATGACCTGGTGCGCCTTCACTCCGAAGCGAAAACCAGGGGGCGTCTCCGCAATCCACTTCTGCGCAGTCATCTCCTTGATCAATTGCCGGAAGGTGAAGTTGACTTCGACGGTATTGAGCCGGGTGGCGTAGTGCTGCAGGAAATTTTTCTGCGGAAGCTTGGCGGGATAGAAATCCGGCTTCCAGCTAGGATACGCCCATCCCGAAGTTCCGACGTAGAGTTGCGCCATGATCCCGGATTATATCTTTCTCGATTTTTTGCCTGCTGCTTTCTTGCTCCCACGCTTGATGGTCTTCTTCGGGCGTCCGGCCTGGGCTGCCATTTTCAACCCCGTCCTGACAGACGACGTTCCGCGAGCTTCGCTCGCCTCGCGGGCGGGGTCGCCCGCGTCCACACTTGCCGTCAACTTCGGCAGCGTTTGCTTGAGTTTGAGAACCGGTTCGAACAAATCTCCCATCTTTTCCACGCGCTTGAGCACCTGATCGGCCTCGAACACCAGCAGGCCTGGGTCTTTCTTCTTCAGCATGTGCTCGACTTCTTCCCACTTCACGGGCGTCGAAACCGTGGGATGCTCTCTTGCCCGCAACGAGTACACAGCAATCGTCGTTTTGTGCTCGTCGTTCTGGCTCCAGTCCACCAGCACCTTGCTTTTCCGCAGCTCCTTTTTCATGTCTGAAACCACCAGCTCGCGATGCTGGTCTTCCAGCAAGCGGGCAAGGGCGTGGGCAAATGGCTTTGTCGCCTCGTAGCTGGTGGGAGTGTTGAGCGGAACGTAAATCTGCAGCCCCTTCGAGCCGGAGGTCTTGGGAAAACTCTGCAGCCCGAAGTGCTCAAAGATTTCCCGCAGCCACATGCCGACCTGGGCGCACTGCACGATGTTGGCGGGTGGTCCGGGATCGAGATCGAACACCATCATGGTGGGACAGTCAATCTCTTTCGCCAGCGAAAGCGAGGGATGCAGTTCGATGGCAGCCAGGTTCGCCATCCAGACCACCGTGCTTAGATCGTCCGCCAGAATGTAGTTGACGTTGCGCCGGTTGCCCTCGCTCCAGATGGGCGCGGTCTTGACCCAGTCGGGCCGATGCGCGGTTGCGTTCTTCTCAAAAAAATATTGGCTGTCCACCCCATTGGGATACCGCTTCAGGGTCAACGGCCTTGCCGCCAGATGAGGAACCAGGACTGGACCGATGCGGGCGTAGTAGTCGATGACCTGTCCCTTGGTAAAGCCGGTTGCGGGATACAGGACCTTGTCCAGATTGGACAGCTTCAGTTGCCTGCCCTGAATTTCAACCATCGGTGCAGTACTCACGAGGCCTCGCTTGGTGTTCAGTATAGTGTGGCGCGGGCGCCCTCGCC
>JBARIF010000396.1:0-3406 GCA_049799615.1 Terriglobales bacterium | reverse complement strand
GGGCGGGATGCCACTTGAGCGGCCGGCGGACCAGGAGAGCTTGGGCGGATCCAATCCGCAATCATTTTCCATTCTGGGTCGTCCTGCGACGTCCAGAACTTGCCACCGGTGTGGATTGGATCGCCGCCGGCTTGCGGTGCCAACGGGTGAAGCAGCAAGCGGCTTTTCAACGGATTGGAGGGTGCGACTAAATGCGAGACGGCCTCGAAGTTTCGGCGTGATTGGTCTTCCGTCCACGAGGCACCACCTGGTGGCAGCGGTTGCAATCGCAAGCGTGTCGCCAATATCGAATGGCAGTCGTAACAGCGTACACCGCCTTTCCGCTTCTTGAGGAAAATGGGTTCGATGCGGGTGCGATAGGCTTCAAAATCAAGCGCTGACTGCTCCTGTTCCGGGTTTCCGTGCCCTTGGGCAGATTGCGCCGCCTGCTGGACAAACGCGTTGGCCAAACCCCCAGGCCGGGGAAGCACCGTACCGAGAGCACCGATGAGAAACATTACGCGCGTTGTGTTTCTTAAGTGCCCCATTCCCATGACCCCCTCAGCGGCAGAATCGAGACGTATGCCAGTCTGCGCGGACTGCCGTTGGACCAGCCGTTTAGAGATTTCTCGACCAACTCCTTCGGCCTGCTGATCGCTCGCTGGAGTCTTCTGGACTCGGACCTTGGAAATTCTCCAGGGAGTCTGTCTGCATCACCTCCGAGAGGTTTACAGTTGTCTCTGGAGCATGGGCCGAAGCTCCCGGATGTCCTTAACGTCGTGGAGTCCCAGCACGTGCTCGATCAAATTCGAGCATGCCGTGGCGCCCAGGATGGGAGCCATCAACTCGCGTGCCTTTGCGACTACTTCGCGGGTAGTCATCGGATTCTCCGGAGTACCGCGCACATGCTCGACACGCTCTCGGAGTTGCGTACCGTCGGTCAGCGTAACTTCAACGATGGCCACTCGTACCGGTATCAGCCGTTCGAGCTCTTCGTCGGGTACAAGTTGCACCTTAGCCCGCTCGCGGAGGACCGTTGGGTCCTGCATGCGTGCCTTGTCGTGCGCTGCGCGGAAAGAGACCGTCTTATCGATCAGCATCACTGCAACCAGATGCTGCAGACAGATATCCGGCATATCGCGGTTATTGACGGTGTAGCCCGCGCTGGTGGCGACGCGTACCACAACCTGTTTTACCTGATCTGCCTGAAAGGGCCTTCGCTTCTGTAGGTTGTCTAGCGCGTCCAGCGGTGCCTGGATAGGACCTCCAGTGGTCCACTTCTTGAGGGTCGTCATTGTTACCCCATACCTCTCGCCTAGTTGGTCGATCAGCCCCGCCGGATCGGCCTTAGGGTTGTAAGACTCCACGAAATTATTGGGGCCGGACAGAATGTCGTTGACGCCGGTCCAGCCCGAGTGAACCACCAAGGCAGCGTTGACCCCATTACGAGCTCCCATCGCGCCGAACAGGAAAGCCTTCTCAATATGGTCGGTGTCTCGCCGCCACGCACCGATTCCGGCCCCAGCCTGCTGTGCGGCATAGTCGAGCAGCCAGCGCATCTGCTGAGCATTCAGACCGGCGGCGCACCCGGCAGCGGCGGTGGCGCCCATAGTTCCCACCAGGTTATGCGTTTCCTTCATCCCAGGACCGACGGTCCTCATAGCGCGCATGGCAACGTCATACCCGAGTGCTACGGCACGCACGAAATGCGTCCCACTGATACCGAACTGCTCGCCCACGGCGAGCGCAGCGGGGACCACCGCGCATCCAGGGTGCGCCCCTCCGGTTGTGAAATCGTCATCGGTTTCATCCGAGTGGGCAAGCTCGCCATTTGAAAATGCTGCCTCGAGGGGTCCGCAGAGAATCGGCGAGGCGACTACCGTGGCGATCTTCTGGCCGCCGTAGGTGCGAGCGAACTGGATCGCCATACGACCGGGGGGGAGTTCCGACCCCGAAACCATAGCCGCGATGGTGTCGAGAATATGATGCTTTGTCTCAAGCACCACGGCGTCGGGAAGCGCGCGGGTGCGCGCTTCAGCCATGTACGAGCTGAGCTTATCCATGACCGGACTGATAGCTTGGTCAAACGCCCGCGCTGACTTTGGAAATGCGGTTGCCCCGGCAGTAATCCAGGCCGCGTGCTGCAAAAAGCTACGCCGGCTCAGGGTTCGAGGGAAGTATTCACGTCGTACCACAGCGATTCGATCTTGTTTATGCACGTTGTCTCTAGGCCCGCCTTGACTAAAAGATTATCTTTACAGCGAACTGAACCTCCCGAGCCGTAGTGGTGGTTTTCGACAACAAGCCCGCAACCCCAGTCGGTGCTCCCGTCCCATCGAAGATATCGCTGTTATCGGGGGTGACGGGTGGGGCAAAGTTGGCGTGATTGAGAATGTTGAAAATCTCCGCCCGGAACTGCACGTTGAAACGCTCCGAGATCCTCCTTATGTAGTTGTTCTTGAACACCGAGAAGTCCAGTTCGGTCAGGCCCGGACCGATCAGGATATTGCGGCCAGCATTGCCGCGCAGGTTGAAGCATAGGGGGAAGGGCACTGGGCCTCCTGCGCTTGGTGACGACGGGCTACAGTTCTTTGTCCAAAAAGCCATGTCGGGAGCGGTGGGGACAGCGAAGCAATTCGTCTTTACATAGTTGGTCGGATTCCCAGGATTCGTCAGCGTTTTGCAACCCGAGCCGCCCAGGCGATTGGGAACGTCCCAATCGTCACTGCTGAGGGAGCCCAGAGGGTCGGACCCAGTTCCCCACGTGGCGCTGAACGGCACGCCGTCGCTGGCCGTAAAGATAAGTCCGAGTTGCCACCCGCCCAATGCCCATTGGGCTGGCCCGGACAGTGATGTCGGGGATGGAATCTCCCATGTGCTATTTACGACGAAAGTGCGGCCTACGTTGAAATCCGACAGCCCGCGGTTCAATTTCAGGTCAAACCACGGGAGGCTGGAGATCGAGTTTCCAAAAGTGTCGCCGGCCAACGAGGCTGAACTGGTGTCGATGCTCTTCGCCCAAGTGAAAGCGCCTTGTACCTGAAATCCGTGGCTCATGCGCTTGGCCAACTGGGTTTCCAAAGCGTTGTAGTAGGAACTTCCTCTGTAAAACATTCCCCGAACCGAGCCATAGTTCGGGTTGATGGGGTTAGGCGGGGCACATTGTGAAGGATCGCTGCCGTTGGGGTCCGTCTGATTGCATTGCGGGGAATAAATGTTTCCCAGGACATCCGTTTGAGGCCATAAGTACCCGGCCGAAGTCTTGGTTGGCAAAACCAGGTTCGCTTCGTCGACCCGGAAGGGCTGATGAACGCCACGGGAGCCCACGTACGCGACCAACGCCGCCAGGGTCGGGGTAATTTGCTGTTGGATATTGAGGTTCCATTGCATGACATAGTTGCGCTTGGCCTGAGACTCAACGTAGGTC
>JBARIF010000395.1:0-2397 GCA_049799615.1 Terriglobales bacterium | reverse complement strand
ATTGTCGGGAGCCTCTGAATCTCGGGACCGACGAACTGATTACCATTAATGATCTCGTCAGGATGGTGGCTGGGATCGCTGGAAAATCGGTGACGTTGCGTCACGATCTCACCAAGCCGCAGGGAGTCCGCGGACGCAACAGCGATAACACCAGGCTCAACCGCGTGCTCGGTTGGGAACCCTCGATCAAACTCGACGTCGGACTGGAAGTCACTTATAAATGGATCGAAAGTGAGCTCCGAAAAGCTGGTCGCCTCCACGAAAGCAAAATCGCCATACGCTGATCTGCCCCGTGCCAACGTGCTGGGCGTAGGCGTTCACGCGCTTGATCTGGACCGAGCCGCTCGCCTGGTTCTGGAGGCCGTTGACGCACGGCACAAGGGGTATGTTTGCGTAACCGGAGTTCACGGGGTGACCCAAGCGCGACGAGATCCGAAATTTCGCCGCGTGCTTGAGTCTGCAATGCTGGTTGTGCCGGATGGTATGCCCACTGTGTGGGTCGGCCGATGGCAAGGGCATAGGCAAATGGAACGTGTGTTTGGCCCAGACCTTTTGCTTGAAGTTTGCCGACGGTCAGTCGCCACCGGTCGTACGCACTTTCTCTATGGCGGCAAACCAGGAGTTGTGGAGGACCTGGAATATAACCTTCGCCATTGGTTTCCGGGCATACAAATTGTGGGGACGTTCACTCCCCCTTTTCGCGACTTGTCGACATCCGAGAGTTCACGGCTTCAACAGCAATTTGCGAAAGTACCCCCTGATATCGTGTGGGTCGGTCTGAGCACTCCAAAGCAAGAGCGATTCATGGCCGAGTACCTGCCCTATCTGGACTGCAAAGTTATGCTCGGTATCGGCGCGGCGTTCGACCTTCATACAGGCCGCTTGAAAGACGCTCCTGCGTGGGCGAAACGGGCGGGCTTGCAATGGTTTCATCGATTTTGTCAGGAACCATCGCGACTGTGGAAAAGGTACCTAATTAACAATTCAGTATTCCTGGTAAACATCTTGTTGCAACTGAGCGGCATAAAACGGTACCAACTCACCCACCTGGAGGCGGATTCATCTACGATTCCTGGACCTGGTCCGTCCAACACCTAGGAGCTTGTTGAAAATATCGTTTGCGTGGCGTGTGGATCTTTCTGAGAGCCGCACGCTTTGTTGTTTTGGATTCCGCTCGGCCACCATCGGCGGCAACCGAGGATCGGGACCGCTTCTTCATGCGCTCTGCGCCCGCAGTTTCGGGATTCGGATCAGGTTGAAGGCGGCGCAGCTGAATACGAACAACCAATCCACCTTCGCCAGTCCGCGTAGTTTCACTTTCTTCAAGGGTCCGATCTGCTTCAGCCATCCAAACGGTTTCTCTACCAACCAGCGTTTGCTTAAACTGATCGCGTAACCCGGATGGCGGCTGGTTCGTTCGTCGATCGCACCGTACTGCCGGCGGGCCACGTGCGGCGTCACGCCGAGCTCGCGTACCGTGCTGACGAAATCGCGCGTGTCGTAGGCTTTGTCCGCTCCCGTCGTGATCCGATCGCTTCGTTTCTTGGTCAACTCATGCAACATTAATAGAGCCGCATCGCGCTCCGCCCGGCCATCGGCTTGCGTGGTCATCGCCCCCGCGATCAACCCGTTCCGGTTCTCCACCAAGGTATGGCCCAGATAACTCAGCTTGGCTTCCTGACCCGCCGACTTCTTATAGAGCCGCGCTTCCGGGTCGGTGCTCGATACGTGCGTCCGGTTGCGGCGGGACTCGCCGTGAAAATCTCCTCCGCTCCCCGACCCGCCGTCGTCCTTGCGGCGAAAGCTCTTCTGTCCCGCCCAGGCCTCGATCAGCGTCCCATCCACCGTGAAGTGCTCGTCCGACATCAACCCCGCCGCCTGCTCTTTGACATGGGCGAAAAACTTCTGCGCCAGATCCTGGTTCAACAGCCGGTCGCGGTTCTTGCTGAACACCGCGTGGTTCCACACCGCGTCGTCGATCTCCAAGCCCACAAACCAACGGAACAGCAAGTTGTAGTTGAGTTGCTCCATCAACAGCCGCTCGCTGCGCACCGAATAAAACACCTGCAGCAGCAACGCCCGCAGTAACCGTTCCGGGGCAATCGAGGGCCGTCCTACCTGCGAGTACAGCCCATCGAAATCCTTGGACATCTCCGCCAAGACCGCATCCACCAGCGCCCTCACTCCGCGCAGTGGATGATCCGCTGGTATCCGATCTTCCAACGCCACATAACTGAACATCCCCGTTTGCAGTTGCTGATCGTCTCCTCGCATTCCTGTTTCTTATCACGCATCCGCTGTGGATTGGCAGTGGTTTTTCAACAACCTCCTAGGTTGTCGGATATCATGACGGGACGATGAAGGCGTTCTTGCTCGCGGCCGGTCACGGAACTCGCC
>JBARIF010000394.1:0-10340 GCA_049799615.1 Terriglobales bacterium | reverse complement strand
CTCGCGCCAACATTGATCTGTTGTTGGCTACTTCATCAGCACCCAGCGTCCGCCACCGGTGAACACGATCACCAGGTTCATGACCACGAACATCAGATCGTAGTGCCAGCCGGAATTCTTCTCGCCCCAAAACCCGGTACGCCACACAAAAATCTTCTTCTGGATCGCGCCCAGCATGATCAGGATCAGCCCCAGTGCAGCCCATTGGGTCAGGACGCCGAAGATGATTCCCAGGCTTCCGGCCACTTCGGCGGCGCCCAGGAAAACCGTAAAGGCCTTGCTCATGCCAATGCTCTTGCCGCGCTTTTCTGGGTCCTTGAGATGGCTCCAGCCACTGGTAACGAATACCGCGCCCACCATGAGGCGGAGCAGCAGAAATCCGAAGTCCGAGAATTGCGCCAGTTGCGGAAACATTGCTCAACACAACTCATTGCTAAGCTTAGCCCTCAAAACGACTGGCCACCACTGGAAGTCATAAACTCGATCTTTCGTATCACGACTGGAAATGGCACCATCCTTTAAGGCAGCATAACAAAACTATGACCACGATCGTCCTGCTCACTATCTCCAACATTTTTATGACTTTCGCCTGGTACGGGCATTTGAAGTTCCGACAGGCACCCTTGTTCAAAGTCATTGTGATCAGCTGGGGCATTGCGTTCTTCGAGTATTGTTTTCAGGTCCCGGCAAATCGCATTGGATCGTACGAGTTCAATGTAGTGCAACTCAAGACCATCCAGGAAGTCATAACCCTGACTGTTTTCTCGGTGTTCTCCGTGCTGTATCTGGACGAACAGATCAAGTGGAATTACATCGTGGGATTTGCCCTGATCGTGGCGGCGGTGTTCGTGATTTTCAAGAAGTGGTGAAATAGGAATTGGTGAGTCGAATCCTTCACCTCCGGGATTCCTCGAGCAGTTGCTTGAGATACTGCTGCCAGACTGCGGCGTGAGTGTGTGTGCCGTGCCCGTATGTCTCTTCGGAAGCAGGCAATAAAACGAACTGCCCCCGCTTCACTTTCTTGATTTCGCGTTCTGCAACCCCCATTTCGGGAGGATTGATGAAGTCGTCGGCGGAATTGATGAACATCACTGGCGCTTTGATGGCATCGAGCCGGGGCGAAGGATCATAGTTTCGTGAAGCGCTTACCGCATAGAGCAAATCGTTGGCGTCGAGGCCGGCAGTAATTCGCTTCATGGCTGCTTCCAGGAACTCGTCGGCGGCATCGCGGGTCGGCAGGTCCTCCTGCATGTGGAGAGGTGCGCTGCCCGCGATCAATAGAAAATCCGCGGAGATTTGCAGGGCCGCGCGAGGCTCGCTGTCGTAGTCTCCGTTCTTCCAATCCGGGTCTTGACGAATTCCGTCGATGATCATCTTGCGCCACATGCGATTTCGTCCGGCAATCTGCACCGGCAGACAGGCCAGTGGCATTAATGCGTCCATTTCGTCAGGATAGGCCTCGGCCCACATCCAGGAGTGCATACAGCCCATCGACGTGCCCATCACCAGTCGCAGGTGGTTCACGCCCAGACCTTTTTCGACCAGTTCGTGTTGCAAGGCAATCATGTCCGTATAGTCGTATTGCGGAAAGTGTGCATGCATGCCGTCACTGGGCTTGCTGGATTTCCCGTGACCGATGTTGTCGGGGAGGATGATGAAATATCGGGTCGCGTCGAGCAACTGGCCTGGCCCGAATAGTACGCCGGCGAAGATGGGCTGCAACAATCCTCGCCCCGTGCCTCCGGTGCCATGCAGAACGAGTACCGCATTCGTAGTGCGTCCGCTGGCGTCTTTCGCCGGTTTTCCCAGCGTTGTGTAGTGCATTCGCAGCTCAGGCATGGTCTCGCCCGATTGAAAGCGAAAGTTGTGGACAACGAAATCACCCTCCTGCGGCGTCGGCCACCCGGCGCTCTCTCTCGCCTGCGGTGGTCCGGTCTGCCCCATCGAAACTGCCATAGCCAGAACCGTAAAAACTCCAAGAAACCAAATGCTCCTGTTCATCGATCGCTCCGAAGGGTTAGGATGTCGGCTTCAAGTTAACCTGAAGGCAGGCGGACAGTCCAAGAACATTATGAAAAAGCTGACCAACCTGGGTCGCACGTTGTTTGCCACCGCGATGGCGGCATTTAGCCTTCAGTATTTATTCCATGCCCTGGCCGCGTCGGCACCCGCGCCCGGCCCGCCGTGGGCCCCGACACCCTTGTTTTGGGGATACGTCACCGCGATCATTCTGGTCGCAGCGGCGACGGGTATTGCAACCGGAATTTTGGCTCGTTGCGCCGCAATATTTTTGGCAATCCTGCTTTGCGTTCGCGTGCTGTTGGCTTATGTCCCCAGATTGATCGCGAATATTCACGATCCCGGCCCGTGGACCAGCGGCTCTGAACTTCTGGCCCTGTGCGGTGCGACCCTGGTCCTGGCCGGAGTAAAGAAACTGGGACGAATCCTGTTTGCTTTGCCTCTCGTGGTATTCGCCATTCAGCACTTCCTGTATGCCCGCTTTATTGCAACCTTGGTGCCGGCGTGGATTCCGGGACGCCTGTTCTGGGCTTATTTTGTCGGGGTTGCCTTTTCATGCGCCGCAGTCTCTATTGCAGCTCAAAAGATGGCCCGCTTCTCCGCAATTCTGTTAGGCCTCATGTTTTTCTTGTGGGTGCTGATTGTGCATTTGCCTCGGGTGTCCGCCGCTCCGCACAACGGAAATGAGTGGACCAGTATGTTTGTTGCATTGGCAATGTCGGGTGGAGCGCTCCTGATCGCCGGATCGGTCAAATGTGGGTGGACTTTCTGGACTGCACGTGTGCCCAAGGTATAGGCACTCGCACAAAATCTGATCCACCTAAGGCCAGACGCTGGGCGCGACGTTGTCCTTGCGAAGAATTGCCGCAGCGATTTCCTTCACGAACTTGGCGCAAACCATGGCGGTCTGGCCGTGCAGGTCCCGGGTTGGGTTGTACTCAACGATATCGGCGCCGACGACAGGCACCTTCAACCCCTGAATGCAGTCCAGCACTTCTCGAACCGCCATTCCTCCCGGCTCGTAGTGCGAGATACCCGGCGCGAAAGCGGGATCAAGCACGTCCAGGTCTAAGCTGATAAAGAGCGGTCCCTCGAACTTCAGGCTGGAGAAGCGATCCAGGTTCCGCATGGTGATTACTTCGACGCCGAACCTGGCGGCTTGCGAAAGCTGGTGGCGGTTGATGGTGCGAATGCCCACCTGTACGAGGCGGTGGGCCAGATGTTCCTCCATGATGCGCGCGAAGGGACAGGCATGTGAAAGGCGGTTGCCATCGAGCACATCGTAAAGGTCTGGATGAGCGTCGAAGTGCAGGATGGCCAGGTCAGGATAGTGCGCGTGAAAGGCCCTGATGGTGGGATAGGTCACCGAATGATCGCCGCTTAAACAGATCAGCGGATGGCCGAGCTTCAAGGTCTGATCGACGGCGGACTCGATCGCGGGAAAGGCTGCGTCGACGTCGTCGGGCATAACGACATCTCCGGCGTCGTGAAAGGAACCTGGCCGGCCCAGGTCAATGCCGTCTTCGGTCCACAAATTGCTGGAGCCGGAGTACAACTCTTCTCGAATCGCCTGCGGCGCTTGCGCCGGACCGCGCAGGAACGAAGAATTCCCGTCGAATGGAATTCCGAGAAGAGAAATTGCTTTTACTGCGTGTGCGGCTGGATTGGGGTTCCCCATGGATATTCAGTTTAGCCCGTTAGGCGTCATGCTGAGCTTGCGAAGCATCTGGCGTGGAGCGATGTGCTGGTGGCCGCAGTTGCGCCCTCCACGCCGGATCCTTCGGGACTGAAGTCCCTGAGGATGACGCCGGGCTAGGGCGTTGTTCGAGCTGGCTACAACCCAATTTGATCTGGGATACAATTCGTCAACATGAACGAACCCAACATAGAAGCCATCATGCAGGTGGGCCTTGGATTCTGGGCCTCGAAGACGCTGCTGAGCGCGATCGAAATGGAGGTATTCACCGAACTGGCCCACGGTGCCGAGGACTTAAGTGCCTTGCAGGGTCGGCTGGGGCTGCATCCGAGATCGGCGCGTGACTTTCTGGACGCACTGGTCGCGCTCGGCTTCCTGCAGCGAGTCAACGGCAAATATTCGAACACGCCTGCGACCGACAGATTTCTGGACAAGCGGAAGCCCACCTACGTCGGTGGGGTTCTGGAGATGGCGAATCGCCGGCTTTACCACTTCTGGGGAAATCTCACCGCCGCGCTCCGGACGGGAGAATTACAGAACGAAGCCAAGGGTGGCGGGCCAAATTTTTTTGGCGCGCTCTACGCCGACCCGGAAAACCTGAAAGGTTTTCTCAAGGCCATGACCGGGATCAGCACTGAGGCGAACCGCCTCATCGCCAGCAAGTTTCCCTGGAAGAACTACAAAACAGCCGTGGATGTTGGCACTGCTCAGGGAGATCTGATCGTGCAGGTGGCGCTGGCCAACCCGCATATCTCGGGAATTGGTTTCGATCTGGCCGAAGTTGCTCCCACCTTCGAAGAGTATGTTGCCGCTAACGGCCTCGGCTCGCGCGTGGCGTTTCGTGCCGGCAGCTTCTTCGATGGGGATTTGCCCAAGGCGGATGTCGTGATGATGGGACACATCCTGCACGACTGGAACCTCGAAGAAAAGAAAACGCTGGTAAAAAAGGCCTTTGCGGCGATTCCCCAGGGAGGCGCGTTGATCGTTTATGACGGCATCATTGATGACGACCGTTGCAAAAACGCCTTCGGCCTGCTCATGAGCCTGAATATGCTGATCGAAACCCCCGGCGGCTTCGACTACACCGGCGCCGATTGCATGGGCTGGATGAAAGAGGCCGGCTTCCGCGAAACCCGCGTGGAGCACCTGCTGGGCCCCGACTCAATGGTGATCGGCATCAAGTGAGAGCGCGGACCGTCGCTTCAGAGAAATTTCACCAGGGCATCCGTCGTTTCCTTTGGGTCTTCTTCCATCACCCAGTGTCCGGTGTTTTTTAGGACGACGAAGGTCACGTCGGAGGCCACCAGTCTCATCTGCTGAGCCAGCACGTCACCGTTCGCCTTTTCGCCTCCGATCGAGAGCACCGGCATAGTGAGTTTGGTTTGGGAGAGTTCAGCAAAGTCCTTCGCCGCTTGCTGGAAGGAAACGAAGTACGCCCAGCCGGCGCGCATGCGTCCCGGACGAGAGTAAGCCGCGGTGTATGCCTTGCGGTCGGCTTCGGGAATGGAGTGGGTCTTGTCCGCCGCGAAATCATTCCAGAAATGTTCAAAGTAAGTCCGCTCGCGTCCCTGCACCAGGGCTTCGGGAGTTGGCCCGTTGAAGCGGAAGTGCCAAATGCCCGGATTGTTGTAAACCGCCTCCCATCCTGCCACGCCCGGGAGAAACGCGTCCATCACTACCAGCTTCGTTACCTCCGAAGGAAACTGCGCAGCGTAGGCGTAAGCGACCATCAGCCCGATATCGTGGCCAACCACTTCGGCTTTCTGGGCGCCGAGGGAGCGGGCGAGGGCATGAATGCGGATCGCCGCCGTCTTCATGTCCAGGCCGTCGGCGGGGATGGCGGAGTCGCCGATGCCGGGCAGGTCGGGCGCGATCACTGTAAATCGCTCCGCCAGCATCGGAATGATCGGCCTCCACATGCGCGAAGTCTCAGCGTAGCCGTGGATCAGGACCACCATGGGGCCCTGGCCGGCAGTCAGGTAATGCAGGCTGACACCTTCAACGGTCGCGCCACGCGAAGCGATAGCTTTGTCGGACGCGGCCGCGTGTGCCTGGGAGGGGAAAATCGAGGCGAGAACGAACAAACCCAACAAGGCCAGGCCGGGAAAAATAGCAAGCAAACGTCGCATAGATTCGAGTTCCTCTGCTGAGATGATCTAAGCTCCGCGCTCCATAATAAGGATGTCCGGGCGAAGTTTGCTTAGAAAAAAAGACTCAGTTTGATCAGTTCCCCTCCCACCCGGCGTCATCCTGAGGGACCTCAGTCCCGAAGGATCTAGCGAGCATAGCGCCCGCGCTTGCCCGCGCCGCGCACATGCTTCACGCCAGATGCTTCGCAAGCTCAGCATGACGCCTTGGATTGCGAGCCAAACCTGAAAGTGAGACCTTGCTGATCGGCAACTCGCTTGAGCGGCCAAATTCCGCTGTGGTAGCATCCTAGGTTTTGACAGGCTGTCGGGCTTCGGTCTATAAGTTGTCCTCTTCTTTAAGTCCCTATGAGCCCGCCTTTTCTCAAGGAGCGAACCCGTGAAGGCTTATGAAGGTGCGAATATCCGGAATGTAGCGGTGATTGGGCACGGACACGCAGGCAAGACGTCGCTGGTTTCCGCCATGCTGTATGCCGCGGGTGCGAACCAGCGTCTGGGACGCGTGGACGACGGCACCTCGACCACCGACTATGACGAGGAAGAAATCGCCCGCAAGATGTCCAGTTCCGCCGGCCTGGCCCACGTGGAGTGGGGCAAGACCAAAATCAATATCGTGGACACGCCCGGTTTCAACATGTTCGTTCACGAAGCCAAGCTGGTGCTGCCAGTAGTGGATGCCGCCATTGTTGTGGTGGACGGCGTTGCCGGCGTCGAGGTGGTCACTCAGCGGGTGTGGAACTACTGCGAGGAATACCAGACGCCGCGCCTGATTGTGGCCAGCCGCATGGACCGCGATCGCGCCGACGCCGAGCGCGTGCTGGAATCCCTGACCAATGCCTTCGGGCGCGCCGTCATCCCACTCGAACTGCCCATCGGGAAAGAGAAAAACTTCCGCGGCGTGGTCGATCTGGTGACCATGAAGGCTTATACCTACGAGCTGGGCGGCAACGGCAAAGGCAAAGAAGTTGAGATTCCGGCCGACATGAAAGATGAGGCCCAGGCTCAGCACGAAAAACTGGTGGAACTGGTGGCCGAGGGCAACGACGCATTGCTGGAAGAATTTTTCGAAAAGGGTACGATCCCGGAAGAAGACCTGATTCCGGCGCTGCACAATGCGATTCGCGAGGACAAAATCTTCCCCGTGATCTTCGGCTCCGGTCTGGGCAATATCGGCGCTGACCGGGTGATGGACTTCATCGTTGACTACACGCCCGCGCCTTCGGAGCACGAGTGGGTGCAGGGCGACCCTGCGTCAGCCAGCAATGGCGAGCCGCCGCGGCGGCATGAGACCGATGCGGAACCAGTGTCGCTTTACGTGTTCAAGACAGTTTCCGATCCCTTCGCCGGGCGGATTTCTTATTTCAAGGTTTTCTCCGGCGTCCTGAAAAACGATGCTACGCTGCTTAACTTCAGCCGCGGTTCCCAGGAGAAGTTCGCGCACATTTCCATCATGCAAGGCAAGACGGCGGTGCCGGTGACAGAGCTTCACGCGGGTGACATCGGCGCGGTCGCCAAACTGAAAGACACGCTCACCGGGGACACTCTAGGCGACAAGTCCGCGCCGATTCAATATCCGCGCGTCCACCTGCCCGAACCGGCCATCACCTTCGCCATCGAACCCAAGAGCCGCGCGGACGAGGACAAGCTGGGCCCCGGTATCCACAAGTTGATGGAAGAAGATGCCATGCTGCGCTTCTTCCGCGATCCCCAGACCAAGGAGTTTCTGATCGCGGGCACAGGCCAGCAGCACATTGAAGTGGTTGTCTCCAAGATGAAGAAGCGGTACCACACGGAAGTCGTGCTGAAAGCTCCCAAGGTGCCCTACCGCGAGACCATTCGCGGCAAGGCCGATGTCCAGGGAAAGCACAAAAAGCAGACCGGCGGGCACGGGCAGTACGGCGACTGCAAAATCAAAATGGAACCGCTGCCGCGCGGCGGCGAGTTCGAATTCGTCAACGACATCTTCGGCGGCTCGATTCCTAAGAACTATATTCCTGCCATCGAAAAGGGAATCAAAGACGCGGCCGCCCGCGGGTATCTCGCGGGATTTCCGGTGGTGGATTTCCGAGTCATTCTTTACGACGGGTCCTATCACGATGTGGACTCGAATGACATGTCGTTCCAGATGGCGGGCCGCATCGCGTTCAAGAAAGCCATGGAGGTAGCAAAGCCGACGCTGCTCGAGCCCGTGATGGCGGTCGAGATCACCGTGCCTGACGATTTTGCCGGCAGCATCATGGGCGACCTGAACAGCCGCCGCGGACGCATTCAGGGCATGGACAACAAAGGCGGCAACACGGTGGTTAAAGCCGAAGTGCCCATGGCCGAGATGCTTACCTATGGCGTCGATCTCACTTCCATGACCCAGGGCCGCGGCAGCTTCAACATGGAAATGCATCACTACGACACGGTGCCCGGAATGCTGCAGGAGAAAATTGTAGAGAAGGCCAAGGCGGCCCGCGGCGACGTCAAGGAAGAGGAAGAATAAGTCTCGAGAGAGTGTTTGGGTCGGACAGGAGTGTCCGATCCACACAGGCTTCCGCTAGCGACGCTTGAGCGACTCCAGCGCTTCGAGCGTACGCGGCCAATCCGATCGCAACAGCCGGGACAAGCTGCGATCGGCCAGAAGCTTCCCACCGGTCTGGCAGCGCGCACAGTAGTTGGTTTCGTTGTCGGCGTAGCGAATGCGCTGGATCTTTTCACGACACCTCGGGCACGGCTCTCCATAGCGGCCATGAACCGCCATGTCCTTGCGAAACGCAGTCACCTTCTCGGGAAAGCCAGACTTGGCCTCAGTGTGCAGCCGATCTATCCAGAACTTGATTGTGTCCCGGGTCGCGGTGAACAGCCTTTGCCATTCCTCCGGCTGCAACTTGTGGGTCAGTGTGACCGGCGACAGTTGGGCTGCGTGCAGAATTTCGTCCGAATATGCATTGCCGATGCCGCTTACGATGCGCGGGTCGGTAAGAGCTCTCTTGAGCGTGCGATTTTCAAGTGTTAGCGCGTCGCGAAACGAGTTGAGATCGCTGGTGAAAACGTCAATTCCTCCCGGATCCAAGGAGTGCAGCGCCTCCTCGCCCGCGAGAACCGATAACGACGCGCGGTGCTTGGTGCCGGCTTCGGTCAGTACCAGAGAGCCAGTGGGAAAATCGAAGGCGGCCAGGCTTTTGCGGCCCGCCAGCTTGGCCTGAGCGGGCTTCCAGTGCAGTCGTCCGGCAATCATCAGGTGCAGCACCAGCCAGAGATCGCCTTCCATTCCAATCGCGATGCGTTTGCCGATGCGCTGCAGTTCTCGAACGATCCTTCCCTCCACAGCGGCTACCGGGGGTTGTACGGTTCGCAGCAGAAAAGGACTGGCCAGCCGCACCTGCTCGAGCGGCTGTCCGACGATGCGTGGTTCGAGCGCCGTAATGTAGGTGGCGATATCCGGTAATTCCGGCATACAGGTGATGGCAATATCCCGAAGGGTTGAGCGCAAACGGGCATTCAGTATTGAAGTTCGTTGCCCGGACTGTTCCGCGCGGCTCCGCTCGGCAGATGGTGGGATGCCTAGTTTCACCCAAAGGCTTCCGCCACCGGTCCCTGGAAGAGGTACCAGACGATCATTGTCCGCACCATCACTCCCAGACCACTCCAGGCCAGCCTTCCGAGTCGAAAATCAATCAGCGCGCTAGAGACGCTGGGCAGCAGCAGGACGAGGCCAATCAGCGCGATCAGAATGGCCAGCCAGCGCGCCCATCTGTGCCATCGCCAGAGGCCGAGCGCGACCGCGGCGCCCAGCGCCCCCACAAGGAGAAACATGTAAGGGCCGGCGAGTTCGAGCCCGCCGAGCAATTCTGCGCCCGCCGCCATCGAAACCAGTCCGGGACGTGCCAGCATGGTGAGCCCCACGGCCAACAGGTAGGCGCCGGCCAGGAAAAATGCGGCCGCCACTGCGGTCACCCCGGCGGGACGCTCAACAGTCATTTCTTCTCTTCAGCGGGTTTCTTCTGCGCGGTCGGAGGCAGCAGGCCGTTCAGCCGGAGATACATGGCCGCCGCGCCGTAGTGATCGGCCCAGCTGCTGGCCAGAGCCAGCGCCGCCCAGGCGCGAGGTTTTGTCTTCTTGGCAAAATCCTCGATGGGATCACCGAGCTTCGCGTCTTCGGCTCTGGCCAACGCCGTGCCACAGAAATCGAACGACGCTTTTACCGCAGCAACCAGTTTGTCCTTGGGCGCGGTCTCTGGAAGTTCCTCAAACTTGGGTTGGGGGACGTCGCCGACCTTGGCACAAAAGAAATAGTTGCCTTCGACGATGTGCGTCGCCAGGTGGCCAAAGGACATCTGCTCCGGCGTGGGCTTAAAGGCAAACTTGTCCGCAGGCATTTCTTCAATGGCTGCGACAGTATTCTTCTGACGGCCGGCCAGGGAGTCGCGCAAGACATCGGTGACAGGATTCTTGGGTTGTTGAGCGAGAGCGGCGATGGACAACGCGATCAC
>JBARIF010000393.1:0-2020 GCA_049799615.1 Terriglobales bacterium | reverse complement strand
GTACCAAACCGTGCACTCCGAAGAGCGCGCCATTTCGCTCTCGTGGAAGAACCGCCATGCCAACCCAGGCTCGCTCGTAATCGGTTTCAGGTCAGGAAACTCAGTCCGACCCATGCATCTCTTCGGTCTGCAACTGCGATCATGATTACTAGTTCAGACTCCCCGGTGACGGGGAGCGGGATGCCCCATCAATTACTCGGTGTTCGACGGCCCACCCACCAGGGTCATATCAGGGCGTACTTGGAAACAAATTGCTTAGTTTACAATTTTAGACTACCGGAAAGTGTTCGTTGACTGAGGCTCGATATCTGAATAACTTTCGACACTCGAGTCTTAAAAAACCGTCGAAGACGGGAATGTAGAGACCGCCCTTTTCGAGGACGAATTTGCATGAAATGAGACAGGCACGCCATTTGAATTGCTCGGTACCGTGCTTCTTGCCGTAGGCGGTGATGTCTTCCTGGGAAACGCCAAACACCACGGCTCCGATTTTCGACCAGACGCAGGCACCTGCGCACATCGCACAAGGTTCGTGGGTGGAATACAAGACGAAATCCGGTAGATACCGGCCGTAGCCGGAGGAGACATATTTCAATGTTTCAAGCTCCACGTGCTTGATGGAGGAACCCGAGGTTTTTACCCGGTTGCCGGCAGATGCGATAACCACTTCCCGATTTCCAATGAGCTGCGTGATTACGGCGCCAATGGCATAGTCGCCTCGGTCGCGAGCGCGCTTTGCCTCCGCGATCGCAAGCTGCATGAATTTTGTCTTCGGTTTGTAGGTTGGAGGAATCAAAACAGGCTCAAACCGCCGCGGTCGAAGAAACGGCGCGCCCACCCGCAGGTTGTCACGGTGGCGTTCTCACTCAGTCCAAGAATCACCAATTCCGTTTGAGGATCGTTTGCGTAAGCCGCCGCTTTCGCCTCCTCCATGTTCTGAGCGGTGATGGGCTTACGAGAGGGGTTCGTGCCTGTATCTGCCATAGGCCGAGAATATCGCCGGCACCGCCGGCGGGTAAGGTCACCGAAGTGAGGGGGCGGTGGAACAACGGGCCGGGTCGCAGGTGAAGATCGGACGCCGCGACGCCAACGCGGGTCTCGTAGTTCATATCTCGCAATCTCAGTTCGGCCGAGTCTTTGGCTCTTCGTTTTCGTGACTCATCGTAAGTCTTTCCCAGTCAGCAACCAATCTACAGACCTGCCAAACTCTCGGCTGATTGCCAATAGCACCCGTGATTCGGCGCGGCTTACGCATACCAAGGATTCCGGATGGTGATTCTGATCGGCCTATACGGAGCAATGTTCGGAATTCTGGCCCATTGGCGCGGAAGCGTTCGCCCTGGAATGATCGCCCACGCGTGGCAGGATTCACTGAGCGGGTTGCTTGCTGGCGTACTGAGACATTAGGATCTGCTCGGTGCCTGGAAGATTCGGTCGGTTGAGCGACGATGTGTCGCCTTGGCGCTTGCGTGCGGATCACGTCAGCTGCGGGATGCACCAAGCATCGTGAAGCGGCCGGTTCAGCCCACCTGCATCTGTTTCAATAGCTCTCGACTCTGGGTCAGCAGCTCGCGCACCCGCTTTTGCTCGGCTCGGGCCTCGGCAGAATAAAGCCCATGTTTCCAGCGCGCCCGCCGCGACCGCGCCAACCCTTCGACGGTGCGCGGTCCGGTGCTGGCACCCCCGTGCATGCGGGTATTTGATACGGCGGATGCAGCTGTGGCGAACTTCGATGTTCCAAATAATTACGCTTTACGTAACGCATAATCATAGCTATGCTGGATCATGATCATCAGCTACCGGGACAAGCGGACCAAGACTTTCGCCTCCGGTAAACGGGTAAAGGCGTTCTTTGGAATCGAACGCGCCGCCCGCCTGAAGCTAGACCGACTGGAGGCGTCCGTCGTGCTTAAGGACCTTGCCGTATTGCCCGGCAATCGTTTTGAAGCGCTGAGAGGGGACCGAAAGGGCCAATACAGCATTCGCATCAATGACCAGTGGCGGATTTGCTTTGAATGGC
>JBARIF010000392.1:0-1700 GCA_049799615.1 Terriglobales bacterium | reverse complement strand
CTCCTAAGCTCTCCTAACAGCTCATACTTCGTGATCCAGCCGTTTAGATCCCAAAGCCTCTGAACCTTTGCATAGGTCCTATGAACCCCCAGGAGAAACGTATCGCCCCCATCTCGCCATTGCCGATAAAGTGCGTCATACTCCGGCCCTCGAAACTCGGCCAACTCTTCTCACAGCCGGTCCAACCTTGCTTTATCGAGAACTCGTCTCCCGACGCCCCAAGCAGATGCCGAGTCCGAAAGTGCTCGTGCAATCGCTCGATATCGGGATCTCGGGCAACACACAGCCCATCACCTGTACTCCCACACAAGCGCCTGAAGATCCGCTCTACCTTCGGAAACCTCCGGTCATCCGCAGCCACAAAAATGATCTTGAAGCCGTCAAGCCGACTGAATAAGTCTCTCTACTGCAGCAGGTAGGTATCAAGGCCCAAAGGCTTCCCTGTGGTACCGTCCACATAGCAAAACGCGACCACAGGCCGGGGCGCGCGCGACGCGCCGGAGAGAAACAGCGGAAACTTGTCGGCGAAATAACGTGTGGTAGTATTGCGGGCCGTGCCGCGATCGGTAGATACGCGCGAAAGGTGGCTAATCAGGCCGAGCTTGCCGACAAAGTAGTCGAGCTTTTCGACTTCCGTAGCTAAATAATGATGCTGCTGGTGGACCAAAACAAAGTCCAGACCCATCAATTTGACCTTGACGGGATAGGGTCGGCACCAGCATCGATTGCGTTGCCTTCCTCCCCAATGGCCTCAAAAAACAGTTTGGCACGTACGCGATAAATCTGCGTCCGATTGCCTGATTCGGGAACGCGGACGTGTCCTTGACGGATCCCTTTTCTCCACCAGACGGGCATCTCCACCACGTCCGCAATTGAGAAAGAAGTCATCCTGGGCGCCGGAGGAGGTTGCCGCCATGAAGAGCGGCGAGGCACCGACGTTCAGCGCGAGAACGTACCTGACACTGTTCGTGCGGGATTTTTAGGGCCGATGATCTACCGCAGTGGAGACGCTTCCAGGTGATTTGTCCAGCGGCACTTTTAAATTACCGAGCGCGATGGCCGCATTCCAGATGTTTCCCGTGGAATCCGACATTTGATGCAAACAGCCGGAAGATGTCCAGCCTTTCTCCGGCTACTCTCGTCTCGGTTTCCATGTCCGGCATGCCGTTGACGTCAAGTGAACGGAGAATCGCCGGTGGATTCGGGAGAGTAGTCGAGACGAGTTGCGTCAGTCCAATGACTTCTCAGCCGAGCACATTCCTTACGCTTATAGTGAGCATCCAGGGTCCAGACAAGCCGTCCACACTGATTCATTACTGGGATTCATAAGGTTCAGCTCAAATGAATTGGACTACTCAGCAGTACCAAAACTAACCTCGAACTGCTCTGGCAGCTCAGAAGCTGCGAAAAACTCTCTCGGAGGCGGCTATGCCTGACCTTGTTTCCAAACCAGCCCACCGCATTGAAAACGCTGACGCGCACTTTGAGCAGCTCCTGGACACAGATGAGGCGGCCGCTCTCTTAAAAATTCATCCCAAGACTCTGCAGCAAATGGCCCGTAGCGGCCGGATTCTCGGCGTTCGGATCGGAAAGCTCTGGCGTTTTCGCGCTTCAGTCTTGAACGATTGGCTTGAACACAAAATGGCCAGTTGAGAAATGAACCGCATTGAGGCGATCTCGACAGCAGACCAAAGCTGGGC
>JBARIF010000391.1:0-15566 GCA_049799615.1 Terriglobales bacterium | reverse complement strand
TGCTGGTCCTGACGGCGATTGCTGGAATACTGTTCTGAAGTAGAGAAAAAATATGGCTCCGGTGGCCACAACATTCTTCTTCTATTTTCTGTCGGCACTGACGGTGCTGAGCGGCGTGCTGGTCATCACCCGCAAGAATGCGGTGCACTCCGCGCTGGCCCTGATCGTGTCGCTGCTGGGACAAGCGGCTCTGTACCTGATGCTGTACGCGCCCTTCGTCGCCGGTGTGCAAATCATTCTCTATGCCGGCGGCATCATGGTCCTGTTCCTGTTCGTGATTATGCTGGTCAACATTGAAAAGTCGCAAAGAGAAGACCAGTTCAACAAACAATGGCTGGTGGGACTGGCGGCCGCCATCGCCCTGGGCGCACTCTTCGTGCTGGTGTACGTGAAGGGCAGGGCACTGTTCCCAGACCGCGCCATCCAGATGCCGGAGCCATCCAACACCCAGCAGGTGGCGGTCCTGCTTTACGGCAATTACATGTTCACCTTCGAAATCGCCTCGTTACTGCTGCTGGTGGCGATCATTGGCGCAGTGGTCATGGCAAAAAAGAGAATCTAGCAGCTGGTACTGAAAACTGAGAACCAACAACTAGTAACTGACTTTTATGAGTCCAATCGGAACCATTCACTATCTCGTGGTCGCGGCCGCCCTTTTCATTCTGGGCGTCATCGGCGTCCTGACCCGCCGCAACGTCGTCATCGTGCTCATGTCCATCGAACTGATCCTGAATGCGGTGAACCTGAACCTGGTGGCCTTTTCCCGGATATGGGGCCTGCACGGACAGATTTTTGCAATATTCGTGATCACCGACGCAGCCGCGGAAGCCGCCGTCGGCCTGGGAATTCTGATTGCATTCTTCCGAAACAAAGAGACCGTGAACATCGATGAAGTGGATTTGATGAAATGGTAAGAAGGCTTCTAGCTGCTAGCTACTGGTTACTAGCTGGAAGCTAGAATCCGACGACTGACGACTGAAGACCGACGATTAAAACATGTTCTTCCTCGACTACATCTGGCTCGTCCCGCTGCTCCCCGCCTTCGGCGCGGCTATCATGTTCTTTTTCGGCCGCAAGCTGCAAAAGGCGACGGTCAGCGCGGTCTGTGTTGGCGTGGTGGCGCTGGCGTTTGTCTTCGCCTGTCTTGCGGTCTGGCAATACACCGCGTATGCCCACGACAACCCGGGCAAGCCCTTCGAGAAGATTGTTTACACCTGGCTAGGCACCGACACCGGCCACATGAACTACGTCACACACGACGGCACTCCCGCCGCATTCCACGCCGACGCCGGTTTCCTGCTCGATCCGCTCTCCTCCATATGGCTGTTGTTTGTGACCGGCGTCGGCACCCTCATCCATGTTTATTCCATCGGATACATGGCGCATGAAGGCGGGTACTACCGCTTCTTCGGATACCTCAACCTGTTCATGTTCTCCATGCTCACGCTCATCCTGGCCAATAACTACGCCTTGATGTTCGTTGGTTGGGAGGGCGTGGGCCTGTGTTCGTATCTGCTGATCGGTTTCTATTTCCATCGCCACTCCGCCAGCACCGCCGCCAACAAGGCATTCATCGTCAACCGCATCGGTGACGCCGGCTTCCTGCTGGGCATGTTCACCATCGCCTGGTATTTCGGCTCGCTGCGTCTGACGGAAATCACGCACATGGCGCGTAGCGGACACTTTGCCATTGGCGATCCCATCATCACCGCCGCCACGCTGTTGCTGTTCCTGGGCGCGTGCGGCAAGTCGGCGCAGCTTCCGCTCTACGTCTGGCTACCCGACGCCATGGAAGGCCCAACTCCGGTTTCCGCCCTGATCCACGCCGCGACCATGGTCACCGCCGGGGTCTATATGGTGGCGCGTTCGAATGCCCTGTTTGTTCTGGCCCCCGGCTCGATGAAAACCATGGCGATCATCGGCGCATTCACCGCGCTGTTTGCCGCCACCATCGCCCTGGTGCAGAACGACATCAAGCGTGTGCTGGCCTACTCCACCGTCTCGCAGTTGGGGTACATGTTCCTCGCCCTGGGAGTCGGTGCTTTCGCCGCGGGTGCGTTCCACGTCTTTACGCATGCCTTCTTTAAAGCCCTTCTCTTCCTTGGCGCCGGATCGGTGATCCACGCCATGAGCGGCGAGCAGGACATGCGCAACATGGGCGACCTGCACCGCCGCATCCCGATCACTCACTGGACCATGTTCATCGCGACTTTTGCCATCGCAGGTATCCCGCCCTTCGCGGGCTTTTTCTCCAAGGACGAGATTCTGTGGCAAGCCTGGACCTCCGAAGGCGGGGCGTACCGCCTGTTGTGGCTGGTGGGTTACGTTACTGCGCTGATGACTGCGTTTTACATGTTTCGCCTGATGTTTCTTACTTTCCACGGCCATCCGCGCATGAGCCACGAGGTGGAACATCACATCCACGAATCCCCGAAATCGATGACGGTCCCGCTGATCATCCTTGCCCTCTGCGCCATCAGCGCCGGATGGCTGGGCTGGCCCCACAGCCTGGGCGGATCGAATCGTTTCGAGACATTTCTCGGGCCCGTGTTCGCCCGGGAAGCGCCGGTGTTTCGCGCCGAAGGAGAGTCGTCCCAACTGGCCGCCGGACGCAAAGAGGAAGAGCACGCCAGTCCGGTGGAATATTTCCTCATGGTTTTCTCCATCGCCGCCGCCGTGGCCGGATTCGGCATGGCGTGGAAGGCCTATCGTGATGCCGGCAAGGGTTACGCCGAGCCTATTGCCGAAGCAACGCCGCAGCTCTATACCGTTCTGCTCAACAAGTACTATGTGGATGAGGCCTACGACTACGCTTTCACCGGACGTCGCAAGGTGGGAGACGTGCGCCTGGGCGTAATGGGATTGGGTGAAGCCTCGTACTGGGTCGATTCACGCCTCATCGATGGCACGGTGAACGGCGCCGGCTGGATGACGCGGCTCAGTGGAACGATTTCAAGTTGGTGGGACAAGTGGATCATCGACGGGCTCCTGGTGAACGGCCCCGCCATTTTGTCCCGAATGTTGTCTTATCCTGTACGCCTGCTGGAGTGGGGCCTGGTGCAGTGGTACGCCCTGGTAATGGTGATTGGCCTGGTAGGATTCGTTTTCTATTACGCAGTGCGCTGAGCGGTTTTGTGTAGCGCCGCCGTCCCGGCGGCTGGCCTGAGGGCGTCCCGCCCTCAGTTTCCGGGGGCAAGATGCCCCCGAGCCAGCCGGCAAGATGCCGGCGCTACAAATGAGAATTGCCTTTATGCATAATCACATTCTCTCGATCATCCTGTTCACGCCGCTGGCCGGCGCGCTGCTGCTCATCTTTGTGCCTAAAGAAAACAAAGATGCCATCCGCTGGATCGGAAACATTTTCGCCCTGGCCGGCCTGCTGGTTTCCATCCCGCTGGTGCCCTGGTTCTGGGCCCTGCGCTTCGAGCCCGGTTTCAAGTTCATGGAAGGCGTGCCCAACAACTGGATACCTTCCATCGGCGCCGGTTACGTCCTCGGCATCGACGGCATTTCCTTCCTGCTGATCATGCTGACCACGCTCCTGGGATGGATTTCCATCCTCTCCTCGTGGACCGCAATCGAAAATCGCGTCAAGGAATACTACATCTGGTTTCTGGTCCTGCAGACCGGCATGCTGGGCGTCTTCATGGCCCTCGATTTCTTCCTGTTCTTCGTTTTCTGGGAAGCCATGCTGGTCCCCATGTATCTGCTGATCGGCATCTGGGGTGGCCCGCGAAAACTCTACGCCGCCATCAAGTTCTTCCTCTATACGCTCTTCGGCTCGGTCCTGATGCTGCTTTCCGTGCTGTTCCTGTATTTCTATAATTTCCATCTGACCGGGCAATACACATTCAGCATTCAGGCTCTATATAAGACCGCCCCGCTGATCTTCCACGATCCGGCATACGGCTCAACCTTCGCCATCCTTTTGTTCCTGGCTTTCTTCCTGGCCTTCGCCATCAAGGTGCCGATGTTTCCGTTTCACACCTGGCTGCCTGACGCGCACGTCGAGGCACCGACCGCGGGCTCAGTCATCCTGGCCGGCGTCCTGCTGAAGATGGGGACCTACGGCTTCGTCCGCTTCGCCCTGCCGTTCTTCCCGGATGTGGTCATGCATCCCAAGGTGCGCGGCTGGATGATTTTCCTTTCTATCGTTGGCATCATCTACGGCGCGTTGGTTTCCCTGATGCAGAAGGACATGAAGAAACTGGTGGCGTATTCCTCGGTCAGCCACCTGGGTTTCTGCACCCTGGGAATTTTCGCCCTGAATCAGGCGGGGTTGAGCGGATCGGTGCTGCAGCAGATCAACCACGGCATCTCGACCGGCGCTCTCTTCTTGATCGTCGGCATTCTGTACGAACGGCGGCACACCCGCGAAATATCGGAATACGGCGGCATCTCCAACGTCATGCCGGTTTATGCCACCATCACCATGATCATGTTCTTGTCGTCCATGGGGTTGCCCCTGCTCAACGGATTCGTCGGCGAGTTCACCATCCTGCAGGGCACCTTCATGGAAAACTGGAAGTGGGCTGCCTGGGCTGTGCCGGGCGTGATTCTGGCAGCCGCGTACCTGCTCTGGCTTTACCAGCGCGTATTCTTCGGGACGGTCACCAATCCCAAGAATGAAAAGCTGCACGATCTTACGCCGCGCGAACTGCTGACTTTCGCTCCTCTGGTCATCATTGCTTTCTGGATTGGCCTCTACCCCAAGCCGTTCTTCCAGATTCTGGAACAGCCAGTGAACCAGATCGTTTACAGCGTGCGGGGGAAGGACTATCCCGGAGTGCAAAATGTGAATGCCGCGATTCGGCCGGCGGATGAGGCCGGCAATGCCGCGGCAGTGCAGGCTGCGTTGACTCAGTCGAAGGGAACCAAATAAGTGTCGGGCAATCTGGCGCAAAATTTCGGCCGGGTCGATTACCTGATGGCGCTCCCCGTCATCCTGCTGACCCTGTTCGCTCTGGGCATATTGCTCCTGGACCTGATCTTGCCCGCCCAATGGAAACGCCTCAATGCGCTGACCGCCCTGGTCGGCATTCTGTTTTCTGCCACCGGAATCGTGAAGATTCAAATGGCCTTGAACTCGGCCGGCCTATCGGGAGAATCAGCGTTCCTGAATGCGATGGTGGTGGATCGCTTCACCATCTACTTCTGGTACCTGTTCCTGGCCGGCGCCGCGATTTCCATCCTGATGTCGATGCGCTATCTCGAGATTGAACACGAAAACCACGGCGAGTTCTACTCCCTGCTCCTGTTTTCCGTAGTGGGCATGATGTGCATGGCCGCCGGCTTCGATGTGGTGCTGATCTTCATCGGTCTGGAGCTGATGGCGATCTCCACCTATGTGCTGGTCGGATTCCTGCGTACCGACCGCCGCTCCAACGAAGCCGCGCTGAAATATCTGCTGCTGGGTGCTTTCTCCTCCGGCATCTTTGCCTATGGTTTGTCCCTGTTCTACGGCCTGACTGGTAGCACTAGCCTGTTGGGAATTCGAAGCGGCCTGGTTCGGATGGAGGCGTCTCATCCCAACCATATCGACCCGATCGCCGTGATCGCCCTGCTGACGGTCGCTACCGGCCTGTTCTTCAAAATCGCGGCCATCCCTTTCCACCAGTGGCTGCCCGACGCCTACGAAGGCGCTCCCACCAGCGTGACCGGATTCATGTCCGTCGCGGTCAAAGCTGCCGCCTGGGCTATGCTGCTGCGCATCTTCATCTGGGGCCTGTACCCTCTCCGTACGGTGTACGTGCCGCTGCTGATCTTCGTTTCGATCCTGACCATGACCGGCGCGAACCTGGCCGCGTTGACCCAGAGCAATCTCAAGCGCCTGCTGGCGTACTCGTCCATCGCGCATGTGGGATACATGCTGCTGGGCCTGGTGGCGCTGGCTTCGGTTACCTACCCGGCGCCCGCGTTCTTCGACGGCTTCAAGGGCATTCTTTTGTATCTGCTGGTGTACACCTTCATGAACCTGGGCGCCTTCGGAGTGATCGCGTCCCTGCGCCAGCGCAATGTGATCGGCGACGAGATGGACGACATCGCCGGTCTCTACTTCCGCGCTCCCACCGAAGCCGTGCTGATGCTCATTTTCCTGCTCTCGCTGGCCGGTATCCCGCCGCTGGCCGGCTTCTACGGAAAATATTTTATTTTCCTGAGCCTGATCGAGAGCGGCCACTACATCCTGGCGTCGCTGGCCGTCCTCTACGCCGTCTTTGGACTCTATTACTACATGCGCATCGCCAACCAGATGTTCATGCGCGAGGCCCTGGACAAGACCCTGCTCCCGATCAGCGCCGGGATGAGGTTGGCTCTGGGTGTGACCGCATTCGCCACCGTTTACATTGGAATCTTCCCCGAGCAATTCATCCGCATCGTGAACTGGTCTCTGGGGATCGCTCAGACCACGTCGGTCGCCACTCTGATACGCTAAGACCCGCGGTGCAGGGAAGAGGAGCAGGGAAGCACGCTCCCGCCGGTCGCCATGTCTGGTCAGGACAACAATTCGAAGCCGGAGCGTAGCGGATGGGTCCAGCTGGCCAGATACAGTCAACTGGCCTTCGTATTTCCGGCTGCAACCGTAGCCGGTTGGTTAATCGGCCTGGCCCTGGATCGCTGGCTGCACACCACCTGGCTCTATCTCGCAGGCCTGATTCTCGGCATCATCGCGGGCTTCGTCGAGTTGATCCGGGCAGCGCTGTCCTCGGAATCAAAATGACGGCCCGCCCATGAACGCCACCGCGCCCGTGACAGACGACGCCAGCAGCGAAGCCTTTTACTCCGGAGCTATCGACCGCATCTCTCGCTTCATGCTGTTGCTTGCAGTCGCCTTGACTGCGGCCGCGTGGTGGCGTTACGGCTGGCGCATCGCTCTCGGGTTCGGCTGCGGCAGCCTGGTCGCCTACCTGAATTTCTACTGGCTGAAGCGAGTCGTGACCGCGCTGGCCGATCGCGCCACCCAGCCCGGCCAGGTGCACTCCAGTAGCGGAGTAGTGTTCCGCTTCCTGCTGCGCTACGTTTTGATGGGCCTCGGAGCCTATGTTATATTCACTGTTTCTCCCGCGAGTCTCTACGGGTTATTTGCCGGCCTGTTCTTGCCCGTGGCTGCCATCGCGTGCGAAGCCGCCTATGAGACTTGGGTCGCTCTGGCGCGCGGTATCTGAACACAAAATGAGCAGCACCGTCGCTTTAAGCTAAAAGCCAAGAGCTAAAGGCTAAGAGCTTGGGTTATGCCTGAACAACTCTGGTTTACCGAAATCCTCAACCGCCTCTTTGCCGGCCCGGTGACTGGGTTGCTGCAAGCTCTCCGTATTGATCCCGATTACCCTCAAGCCCCCATCACTAACGCCGTGGCCATGGAGCTTCTGGTGTTTCTGTTTCTGGTGGCGTTGTTCTTCCTGGTGCGCGCCCGGCTCTCCGTGGACAAACCCGGCGCCCTGCAACATGTATTCGAAGGGGCCCATGGTTTTGTCGAAGGCCAGAGCCAGGAAATCATTGGACATCACAGCGAGCGCTTCACCCCCTTCCTCGTGACCCTGACTTTTTTCATTCTGATTTGTAACCTGATCGGATTAATTCCGGGCTTCGAGTCGCCCACCGCCGTGCCCGTGGTCCCTCTGGGATGCGCCGTCTGCGCCTTCGTTTATTACCAGGCCCAGGGCTTCAAACACCACGGCATCGCGTACCTCAAGCATTTCATGGGACCCATGTGGTGGCTGGCCATCATCATGGTTCCCATCGAGATCATCAGCCATCTGGCACGCATGCTTTCGCTGACCGTGCGTCTCTACGCCAACATGTTCGCCGGCGACATGGTGACCATGGTGTTTTTCTCCCTGGTCCCGATCGGAGTGCCCATCATCTTCCTGGGCCTTCATATCGGAGTGTCGCTGCTGCAAACCTATATCTTCGTCCTCCTGACCATGGTTTATCTGTCGGGCGCGGTAGCGGAAGAGCATTAAAGAACAGTTTCGAGTTTCTGGTTTCCAGATACTGGAAACCAGAAACTGAAAACTGGAAACCGCCGTTCAGCGTGAGGGCGTCTGCTTTACACGAAGACGTCAACCACCCACTGGCGGCAATTCATACGAGGAGAAAACACAATGCGTAGATTGTTGAGCTATTTGTTCATGGCCCTGGCTTTCATGTTCTTGGCCGTGCCCGTATTCGCGCAGGGCGGAGAGTCGGCCAGCGCGGTCAATTGGGTTGCCATCGCCGCTGGATTTTCCATGGCGATTGCGTCCGCGGTCTGTGGCCTGGCGCAGGGTAGAGCTACGGCGGCTGCGGCCGAGGCTTTGGGCCGCAATCCGGCAGCCCGCTCCGGCATCCAGTTCGCGCTCATTCTCGGTCTGGCCCTGATCGAGTCCCTGGCGCTTTACACCCTGGTTATTATCTTCGCCAAGGTAAAGTAAGAAGTTTTGGTGGATATCGAAGGTGCCCCATCCATTTCGCGCACTTTGCGAAATGGGTGGGGAAGTTTTTTGAAGCGACCGCCTACATCACTTGCGGGTTACGCTGCCGGGTAGGGTGTTCCACCCTCTTTCGCGTATTTTGCGAAAAGGGCGGGTCCGGGGCTTAATCTTTTGAAGGTGTGCAGGGCCTACATCAATTGCGGCTTACGCTGCCCGTCCCAATCACCTTCCCGGGTTCCGGGCGAGTGTTCCAGAGAATCCATCAGAATACGGCGCAGCCGGAAGCGGCTCTCGAGGTCTGTGTTCACGATCTCAAAGCCGACTTCGTTCACCCGCGCTCGTCTTAACAATACCTGTCCGCGAATGTGGCGGCCGCCGGTGGCAATGTCGATGTTGGCTTCCGAGCCCACGCGGAGATTGTCCTCTTTCGTGCCCATGCCGCCGCCCAGGCTCAATTCCCGGATCAGAATGCTGGATTTTCCCCACGAACTGCTGATGGTCGCATGCAGCGTCCGGCGCAGCACGATGCGCTCGTAGCGCCGCTGCCTCACCCACGGACACGCCGGCGCTGAATCCAGGGGTGCGATGGCCAGCTCTCCGGGCTCCAGCCCGCTTTCCGCCATGACCTGACTACCGTAACGCGGATCGACCTTGACCAGGGCCTGGGCCGCGGCAATGCGCAAATCCCGGTGATGGCTCCATCGCCACATCTTCTTCGCTTCTAGCAGTCCGCGCAACACCGGCACGGCATCGTTTTCCCGCAGCCGGCCCAGCGACTCTACCGCCTTCAGCTGAATCAGCGCCGAGCGCCCCTGAGCCTCGCCTGCTTCCGCCATAACTACCAGGGGTGGGACCGCACTGCGATCGCCACTCATGCCGATTTCATCAATGGCCTGCGGCAGGACCAGCGCATCAAGAATTTCCAGCAGCTCCAGCAGGGACCGTCCCCGATCATGGGCCGCGCCGTAGGCCACCTGGCGCACCACCACGTCGTGATAGAAGCGGTTCCACTCCGGCAGTCGCGTCGGCAGCAACTCCAGCAAAGTAGGCACATCCAGACGGCTTAAAAGGCCAACGACCGAAGCGGCCTGGCGGGGCTGTCCCATGCGCAACATCTCGCGCAGCTGTTGCTGAGCGGGCGCTCCCAGCTCCTTCACAATGTCTATGATCCGGTCACACTCTTCCCGCCGCATGCAGCGGAAGAATCGCTCCGAGAGGTGTTCCACCGCCGCTCCCGATGTCCGGCGTAAAACCTGGAGCAGGTCGGTGGGAAGCTGGGGCAGATACATCGCTTCTTCGATAAATTCCGGCAACCGGTTCTCCACCCCGATGCGAGGGCGCAGCTCAGTCGCCAGCACCGGCCGTTGCTTCGAGATATTCTCCATCGCGATACAGAGTTCGTTCAGCGCCCCAAACTGTTTGTTGGAACTCGCTTCCGTGCTGAGCCGTACAAAAGCCGCGCTCAGCATGCTTTGCAGGTCGGGGTCCGATTCCTTGCCCATCAGGTCGCCGATCTTGCGGATGGATGCCGCCATCAATTCTCCGCCGGCAGCCGCGAACAGGTCGGCCAGCTGGCTTATGCCGGTCGCGATCTTGCGACGCGGGTCAATATCTTTCGCGTCCAGGCAACTCAGGTAATTTTGCAGAATGGCAACCGCGGTTTCCTTGTCGCCGCGGTCCAGCAGTATCTCGACAAACTGGCGCACGTTGCGCGGCGGCACGCAGGGGGCTTCATGCGACAGCAGCACGCTCTTCTTGCCCGCTTCTGGCACTTCCGCCCAGAACATCCGGTCCAGAATGTCGGCGTGCGACTCCACCAGAATGCCGGCCTTGCTCATCTTGTCTTCCTGGAGCTTGAGAATCTGGCGCAGCGTGTCCATCTGCCGGCTCATGTGCTCCATCATCTGGTGCACCGCGTTGACCTTCACTTCGCCCTTCTGGAAGCGTTCCAGGGCGAACCGAATGGCCATGTGCTCGGCCGCTTTCATCAGCAAGGGAGTGTTGTCCGATTGCTCCGCATTGACATTGACTTGGGAAGCCAGACTCCCGAGCAGTTGCTGCAGGTTGACTTTGGTATTGGCGTCAACCGTGGTCAGCTCTTTCTGCAGAGCCGTGGTATCGGCATTGGGGTCGCCGCCTACTTCGCCAAATCGGGTCAACAGGCGGATGGTCTGGATGACTTCTTCTTCCTGCAGGGGCACGACGCCGCCCGCCCAGGTTCCGCCACCTGTGGCTGGAACTGCACCTTCAATCGCAGGGCCGGCATTCGGAACGCTGCCCACCGGAGCGCCCCCGGCGACTCCCCCGCTCTTCGCACCTTCCGCAGCCGCAATCAACTGCAGAAGTTTCTGCGGATCGTTAAGCCACTGCTTGAATTCCGGGCCCAGCGTCTGGGCCGCAATCTGGGCTGCGATACTGATCTCGCCGGTCGATGGATCGGCCGCGACAAATCGTACTTCGTTGATGCGGATGGAAGCTGTCTTGCTGTCCCCGAAGGTGCTCTTGATCTCTTTGACTACATCCTGGGCCCGCGATCCGCCCATGGCGAAGGCCCGCACCAGTTGGATAAATTCGTCTTTGGTGACCTGATTCGAAAAATGGATACTGGCCAGACCCGCCGTGGTCAGCAGTTGAGCAAAGCTGCGCTCCGCCTGCCCCGTCTCCAGGGGAATTCCGTCCAGCAGCAACTTGTTTTCCGAGACTCCCAACAGGAACGCTCCGTCCGCTCCTTTGGGCAGGCCGTCTTGCAGTTCTTTCCACGTGGATGCGAACTGCCCTTCGGTGCGTTTGTGGTCGAGACCATAGAGGCGGACGTACTTCACCAATATGTTCAGACTGTGGACAAACGCCCGGGCGGACGCGATCCTGCTGTCTTTGCTTGTGTCTGCCGTTGAGATACGCGGCTCCTCTTAAAGGCCTTCTGCTAACGGCTAAGGGTAATGCGAAACTGTGAGAAGATACACATTACGGAGGTAATGCCGCCAATTGGCCTTCCGTGAGGGCCCAGCCCTGGGCAAAACTGTGATGGGGTCCCGATTTCAGGCAGTGATTTCAGGCCGTAGCTTCAGTGCGTCACTTTTGGAGAGAGCTGAACTGCATCGGTGCAAATCCCGCCGCCGTATAGTGGAGCCGAACTGCTTCGGGCGCGAACCGGCCGCCGTATGGCGGAGCCGAGCTATCCCAGGGTGAGCAGCGCTTCAGCGTTGCATTAAAGGCCTGGCTGGACGGCGGCTTACCCGCTGCGATACATCCGGCCGTTTCGCAGGCAGCTTAACGAAAATCGTCGCCCATGCCCACCCAGCCCAATAAAAAAAAATCCGGTCTAGCTTTCTGGATGCACCGCGCCCTCGACGAATGCGGCCGGGCCAGCCTCAGCTTCGCCCCCGACCCCGTACACGACCTGCGGGTGGCCCTCCGCCGCTGTTGTTCCATGGCGGACGGCATCGCTGTCCTCGATCCTGATCCTGCCTGGAGAGACATGAAGAAAGCAGGCAAACGCCTGTTCCGCCGCCTGGGAGAACTGCGCGACGTGCACGTGATGCAGGAATGGGTCCACCTTCTGGATACGCCGGACGATCCCGTCACCGGACCGCTGCTGCAATCCGTCGCTGCCCGCGAGCCTCAATTGCAGCAGGAAGCGATGCAGGCCCTTTCACAATTCGACCGCAAGCAGTGGCAGCGCTGGGGACGTTCGCTGCCCCGGCGGATGGCAAGATTCCGGCCGGGTAGTCTGGTCTTTCGTCATCTCGCCCTCGAGCGCTGGACCGAGGCCCACAAGCTCCACCGTCAGGCCATGCGCCACGCCTCCCCGGCCGCATTTCACCGGCTTCGTATCGGCATCAAACGCTTTCGCTACATCGTCGAAAACTTCCTGCCTGAGCAGCACGCCGCCTGGAGCGACGATCTCAAGCATATGCAAGACCTGCTGGGCGAGATTCACGATCTCGACGTTCTCAGGCCCGCCGCCGTCGCGGCCAACATCTTCCCCGACAGTGCTGCCCGCTCCCGCTGGCAGAACAGAATTCACCAGGAGCGCGTCCAGAGAATCGAGGCTTACCGCCAGAAAGCGATGCCACAGAACAAGGACTCGCTCTGGCAGGTCTGGCGCGGCCAGCTCCCCGACCGGCAGCAGACCCAATCCGCCGCCCTGCTTCGCCTGAAGCTGTGGGCCTCGTCGCTGGACCCCGACTTCCAGCATTCCGGGCACGTGGCTCGCCTGACACTTCAGCTCTATGACGGATTGACGTTCATAGGCAAAGGGTCAGGATCCGCGGTCAAGGAGCGCGCCATCCTGCAGGCTGCCGCGCTTCTCCATGACGTAGGCAGATCCAAAAATGAAAAAGGTCACCACAAGGCCTCCTATCAGATGATCCGCCGCCTCTCGCCTCCGCTGGGTTGGCGCGCGCAGGATCTGCTCACCGCTGCAATCGTTGCCCGCTATCACCGCGGTGCGTTGCCCCGTGCCGGACAAAAACCGCTCCGTGGCTTGTCCCTCGCGCAAAGGCAAGACATATCACGTTTGGCAGCCGTGCTTCGCCTGGCCAACGCCTTCGATACCCTCCGCGACCACCGCATTCAGCGCCTGCAAGTCGTGAACGGAAACGACGCAAACAAAAACAAAATTCTGCTGATCGCAGCCCAGGGCTATTCCTCCCGCGACAACCAGGCAGAAGCCATCGCCGCTGCTCGCCACCTACTGGAAATCGCCTATCGCCGCCCCGTGATGATCAAGCCCATGAAGGTTCGCAGAAAACGAGAGGCCGGAAACCAGCCAGCAGCGAGAAGCGGCAAGCCAGAAGCTAGAAGCTAACCAGTCACTTCCATCTTCCGCACTCGCCGCGTACAGATACACCATGACCCACGTGCAACTGGTGGAAAAGGCTGTAGAGTGGCTGCGCGCCTATCGCTGCGGCGTGGTCCTTTCCGAGCAGGCCTGCGTCAGTGGAGAGATGCCCGACGCCATCGGATGGAAGCGAGCCTCCCATTCCGTCCTGATCGAGTGCAAGATTTCCCGCGCCGACTTCTTGGCCGACCGCGACAAGCCCTTCCGGCAAAAGCAGGAACTGGGGCTGGGTTGCGAGCGTTTCTATCTCACTCCCCCGGCGTTGCTTCAGCTCAAGGAACTACCCCCAGGCTGGGGCCTTCTGGAATTGCGCAAGCGCAAGGTCGAAGTCGTCCGCCGCTCCGCCCGCGACTTGCGTACTCCCGCCGGATTCGCCTATGAGATGAATCTGCTGCTGGCCAGCCTGCGCCGCGTAGAGATCCGCATCGAGCCCCAAACCATCACCGAATTCCTGAAGTGGAAAAATCGCATGCTGCACTACAACGGCGGCGCCTGGCCCACAGGCATAGAGGCCCCCCAGGAAGAGCAAAACTATTTCCTGGAAACGGGCACGTAGCCACTACAAACCACGTAGGGACGGCTGCCCTCAGCCGTCCGATCGAGCAAAGCTCGACGAGATGTTCCCACAACCAAGCTGAAGTCTGATAGCCGAAGTCTGAGGGCCGAGGTCCGAGGTCCGACACCCCAAAAACAAAACCGGGCTGGTTGGCCCGGTTTCGAGTAGCGTCGAGTTGAGATGCGTTCACATCACCACGCGGCGCGTACTGGCAACAAGCGTTCTCCGGTCAGTTTGACCAGAAATGTCACTGCTATCTCGTGCCAGCCAAAAATAAACGGAGACGGGAGGAACATAGACTTAGCTAGTGCACGCGCCATGCCAACATCAACATAATCCATCTCCTTCCAAAATACTGGTAAGTGGTTGATATATAAGGTATTAATTTATCGATATCTCAGGCTTGCAGGGCGCCGGACGGCCCTGTGGGAAAAGACTTTCTCAACTGGGAACAAAACCTGCCACGAACCACGTAGGGGCGGACGCCTCGTCCGCCCAGCCGAGCAAAGCTCGGCGGATGCATTTACGATCTCCGACCGAAAACCATGACGAGCTGCGCTCGTCCGCCCGGACGGGGCGTCCGGGCCTACGCGGGCGGCAGGCATGCGGCGCAGAACCACACCCTACAGTTCCCGACGCCCTTCCATCGCCTTCAGCATGGTGATCTCGTCGGCATATTCGATATCGCTGCCCACCGGAATCCCCATTGCAATCCGCGTCACTTTGAGTCCCGCGCGGCGCAGTTGGCCGGAAAGATAAGTCGCGGTTGCCTCGCCCTCGATTGTCGGATTGGTGGCCAGGATCACCTCATCGACCTGCCCGTCGTCCACCCGCCGCATCAGGTTCGAAATCCGCAACTGGTCCGGCCCCACGCCGTGCAAGGGCGAAATCGATCCATGCAGCACGTGATAGACGCCGTTGAAGTGCCTGGTCCTCTCGATGGCCGCGATGTTGGTGGGTTCTTCCACCACGCACACCATCCGCTGGTTGCGCGTCGCGCTGCTGCAGTACACGCAGGGATCGACATCCGTGATGTTATTGCAGATGGAGCACAGCCGCAGGTTGGCCTTGACATCGCGCACCGCCGCTGCCAGCCCTTCCGCATCTTCGTCGGAAGAACGAAGAATATGAAAGGCCAGCCGCTGCGCACTCTTGCTCCCAATGCCCGGCAGTTTTTTTAGCGATTCGATCAGCCGCGCCATCGGCTCCGCAAATTTAGACATGATTGATTGAGTAACTGAGAAGTTGATTAATTGTGTAATTGAGAAATTCTGTAATTTGAAATCAAAGAATTAGGTAATTGGCAGAGTTGGAATTTTCAAATTACTCAATTACAAGATTACCCAATTCCTCAATTCTTACAATCCCGGTATCCCCATTCCGCCCAGCATCCCGCCCATGGTGGACTGCATGGCTTCATCGACCTTCCGGCCCGCGCCGTTGATGGCCGCAGTGATCAGGTCTTGCAGCATCTCCAGATCGCCCGCCTTCACCGCTTCGGGATCGATCTTGATGTCCAGCACCTGCTTGCTGCCGTCCATCTTCACCGTCACCGTGCCGCCGCCGGCCGAGCCCTCGACCACGGTTTCCTGCATCTTCTTTTGCAGGGTCTCGTACTGCTGTTTGGCCTGCGACATCAGTTCCTGCAGGTTGAATCCGCCCATGGCGTTTGTCCCCGCCTTTCTCGGCGATCTAGCGCTTGTCCTTGTAATCGATAATGGTTCGAATTTCCGCTCCGAACTTTTCCTTCATGCGC
>JBARIF010000390.1:0-7957 GCA_049799615.1 Terriglobales bacterium | reverse complement strand
AGACATAGAACTGAGGATCGACCCCAAATCCCGAAACGACAGGTCCCGAGACTGCGCCTGACCGGGCCTTACGAACACGCAGATATCATCACTTGCGGTTGTAGCGCCGGCGTCTCGCCGGCTGTCGAGGGGGCCCGCCGCCTCAACGCGTAAGTCGAAAGGAGGTCGGATTCGCTCGACATGGATTGCCTTTAGGTGTCGGCGAGACGCTGCAGAAATCTACTTCTCAGGCCAGGCCCCCAGCAGGCGCCGGACGTCCACCAGCTGGGCCACGTGATATGCATTGTGATCGGCCAGCAGCAGGGCCTCGCGCAGGATGGTCTGACCATCACCCCAGGGAATACGCGAAAAGAGATCCGTCTTTCGATTGGCGACCAGGTCCTGCATGGCTTTCAGGTCCCGCCGAAATTCCTTGATGCTGGCATTCCAGGCGGCGGTGTTGGGCGGAGCTTCGCTGCGCGGCCAATAGCCCTTAGGCCAATCGGGCGATACATGCTTTCGACTGCGGCTGAATTCGAGGATGTCCCATTGCGCGATGCGCAGGTGCTCGAGCAGCATCCACGGGGAATGCGGAAACCCTGCCGGCTTCACGCCCTTTAATTTGGGCGGGATGCCTGCGATTGCGTCTTCGAAACGGGCGTGCGCGCTTCCGCCCTTGAGCAATTCCAGCAAGTGTTGGCGCAGAGAAGCGTCGTGGTCGAGTTTCATATCTTCACCCTTCTCTCCCGATCGACCGGCTGGAATGGCAAGCTGGCTGGAAGGGGCACCTTACGCACCGCATCATAGTCGATTTAAACTTAACCTATGAACATTTGTCCCGACCAGCTCCCGTATCGCGAGTTTTACCGGATTCTTATCAGCTCTGTCGTACCGCGTCCCATCGCATGGGTCTCCACGCTCAACGATGGGCACCTGAACCTGGCCCCCTTCTCATTCTTTAACGCGCTCTCAGCCAAACCACCGCTCCTGGGCTTCTGCCCCTCTCTGCGCCTAATAGATGGCCAGTCCGCTCCCAAAGACACACTGCGGAACATTCGCGAGACTGGTGAATTCGTGGTCAACGTGGTCACCTTCGCGGTAGCCGAAGCCATGAACCTGACCAGTGGCGAGTATGACCCCTCGGTGGACGAATTCGCGCTGGCGAAACTGACCACCCGGCCCTCCCAGGTAGTGCGGCCTCCACAGGTGGCGGAATCTCCGGTCAGCTTTGAATGCAAACTCAACCGGATCATCGATTTTGGCACAGAGGCACCAAGCAGCAGCATGGTGGTCGGCGAGATCGTGTGCGTACACCTTGAGGAAAACGTGGTGAAGGAAGGGCGCCTGGATCCGGACTCGCTCGACCTGATCGGACGCATGGGCGGCACGCAATATTCCCGCACCACTGAACGCTTCGACATGAAGCGCCCTGAGCTACAGCGCCGCTGAGGGTGCTGTTCCCCGAAAGTGGCGTTCTACAGTGAAGTCCTTCCCATGCTACTTGATGAGCCCGATGGTGGGTCGCGTGGCTACCACGTAGCATTACAAAGAACGAAAACAAACTGAGTGATGTTTCATGGTTCTGGCCGACGCGCGGCGCCGTACTCGCGCACAAACCTGTGTTCTGGCAAGTTCCGACATGATTGCGCCCAATCAGGCGAAGGAGTTTCAAATGAAAATCAGGAAATCATTAATACTGGCATTAACTATCGGATTGTTCTTAAGCACATTCGCCATGGCTGAAGATGAGCCTTCCGAGCAGGTGAAACGCCTGGACGCCTCGGCGGCGGTGCTGGATGAAATTATGGGAACTCCTGACAAGGGGATCCCGGAAGAAATTCTCGGCTCCGCGGAATGCGTGGCGGTGGTCCCGTCCATGGTGAAGATAGGGTTCATCTTTGGTGGCCGCCATGGACGAGGCCTGGCCACTTGCCGCACCAAGTCCGGATGGAGCGCCCCCGCCCCTTTCACCATCACCGGCGGCAGCTGGGGACTTCAGATTGGCGGCGAGGCGGTTGATCTGGTGATGCTGGCCATGAACGACCAGGGTATGGCCAAAATGCTAACCAGCAAGTTCAAGATCGGCGCCGACGCATCCGCGGCAGCAGGACCGGTAGGCCGTCATGCCTCAGCTGAAACCGACTGGAAGATGCGGGCCCAGATTTTGACCTATTCGCGGGCCCGGGGTATTTTCGCCGGCATTACGGTAAACGGAGCGTCCATCAAGCAGGACAAGGACGGCACGCGCATCCTTTACGGCAAGATGATTCCCGCCGCCCAGATTCTCAAGGGAGAAGTGGCCCCGCCGGAAGGATCGCACCAGTTCATGGCGGCAATCAGGAAGTATGCCAACCAAGCGGAAGTGGCCGAAGCCTCCGACCACCGGACGGAAGGTTCGGCCTCCGCGTCTGAATCGCACGCCCGGATGCTGACTTCTTCAGAAGCGCAAAACGCAATCCAGCAAAAGCTGAAGGAAGAGCCGGGATTGAACAGCACCAAGGTGGATGTGACGTTGACCGCCGGAACGGTGAAGCTCTCGGGATCAGTTCCCAGCGCCGAGGATCGCGATAAGGTGGTGCGAATCGCCAAATCCTACGCCGGGAGTCGTGAAATACAGGACCAGCTGGCGATTGAGGCGGAACAGAACCGTTAACTAAAGCGAAGAAACAATATGGAGCCCCGCTCTTGGAAAATTTGAGGGTGGGGCTTTTTTTATCCGAGATCCATTCACTTGGAGATCAGGTCAGTCCAGATCGATCCTTTCAAACCCCAGACCCTGCAACAAGCTGGTGATGGTCGAAGTCGCGTTCTGTTGGGCCGTTTTCAGGATGCCATCGGCCAGGGCAGCCGCCAATAGCTGGCGTTCCGCCTCCTGGCGCACCTGGGTCTCAAGATTGGGATCGGTGGGAACCAGCAGCCCGGTCTGGCGAGAATAGACCCGCGTCTTGGCGCTGTCCAGCCGCGTGCTGAACACCTGGGCTGCAGGCAGGTGCAGGTGGACCTGCTTGCCCTCCACCCGGACGTCGCCCGGCTTCAGGGTCGAGAAGTCGATGCCGGCAACAACCTCTCCGTGCACCAGGAGCAGCAGGCGGTCCCCCGCCAGAAAATCGGGGAAGATGGGGTTTTCCTTCGCTCCGCTCACTACTTTGTCCATGGTGTAGACCACCGTCTCCAGCCGCTGGAGCTGCTGGATGCGATTGACCACAGTGGGCTGGCTGACATCAATGCTCAGAGTTCGCCCGGTCACGGCCGACCAGAAACGGCCCAGCAACGCCGGGCCAGAACTCCGCGACAGCAGGATGAATCCCATCAGGCCAAGTAAGAGTGCTCCGAGGAGCAGCCCGGCGATGAGGGCAAACACCAGTGAGGTTGCAGATCGGCCGGCTTTGGCGGGCTCGGGCATGCCGCCAAGGTTATCACTCCAAAGACATGCGTAGGGACAGATGTCCTCATCTGTCCGGCGGAGCAAGGCTCCGCCGTCTTTCGGGAGATGCACGAACCGGTCGAGCTGCGCTCGACTGGACAGATGATGGACATCTGTCCCTACGTATTTGGCGGGGGCCGAAGATGCTCACTGCAACGAAATGGTTGCATTTTTATAGCGCACCAAGGTAAGATGCACATAGGACGCAGCAGTAAGGCGTTCAACTCGTCACTGTACGCCCTTTCTTCCAACGGTTCAAAAAGTGGCCCAATAGTATGCGTGGGGTGACCCTAGCTCGCCTCGCAACAGGTTCGGAGAGACCCTATGGCGTGGTACGCGTATTGCATTGCTGAGCAGCAGACCCTGGCCAACGGCACCCGTTCTCGTCGTCCTTCCTTGCTGGACGGGGTTCAAGGCGTCAACGGAGCCGCAGTTCTGGCCTATCCCAGCGGAGAATTCAACATAGTCGTCAGCGAGTACGAACGCGATGACGTGCAGTTTGGGGAGAAAAACGTCCTTGAACATGCCCGCGTCGTGAGCGTCTGTTTCCGCAGCGGGACCGTGCTTCCTTTCCGTTTTGGCACTATTTTCGATTCGGATGAGGCGTTGCGGCAGGCTGTCCGGTCAAACCGCCGCACCTTCGGCCAAAGCGTAGCTCGGCTGCGCGGAAAGGCCGAAATGCATTTGAAGCTGCGGGTGAAGGATGGCTCCCTGCGCGAAGCCATGGCCGAGATCGTCCTGCCCGACACGGTCGGCGGCGACTACCTGATCAAGCTGCGGGAAAAGGCCTCCCAGGACCGCGAACGGCGAACCAAAGCCCGTGCGCTCTCGGTGCAAGTCCACAAGTTGTTCAATCCACTGGAAGAAGAGATTAGCTGCAAGCGAGTGGATTCCGACGGAATGCTGATCGATATTGCCCACCTGATTGATTCTAAATCCATCGAAAAATATCAGAACCGCTACAGCAGCGCCGCTAAGCAGTTAAAGAACTGTGAGCTGGCCATCAGCGGCCCTTGGCCGCCTTATCATTTCCTGCCCGGCAAGCTGCGCATGGTAGCGGGCAACTCCTAAAAGCGGACGTCGGACCTCAGACCTTGGGCCTTAGCTTTTCGGGCTGAGGTCTGCGGTCTGACGTCAGATAACAGAGGGTCAGAGTATGCAGTGAATGTGCAGGATTCTGCATTCTGACCCTCACCACACCTGCCTGTGACTTCTTCTTCCGGACCGACACCTTCGTTTCTAAGTGATTATTTTGCAGTAGTTTGCCGAACCATCGGCAGTTTATCTCCGGACTTGTCGGCTTTGGTTGCGCAAGTGCACTTAAGTGAGTAACCAAAAGAGGCCGCTGATAAATGACCTTCACTCTCTGTTTTTCTCGACATCTCTTGTTGCCTTTCCGGCCGTCGGATCGGCTCTCCGCTTCGCCATTCCTGACTTAACCTTCCACTTCGCCTCTTTTAATTGTGGCCCCAGCAATGGGGCCATTTTTTTGCCGCGGACTTTGCTCCTGGTTCCCGCTCCGGCACGAAGGCATTAGTCCCAGGATTGAGGTAGTCTTTACATCAACATGCGAAATACAAGCCTTCTCCTACTGCTGGCCTTGACCCCTGGCATTCTCCTCGCCCGGAAGCAAACTGTCCCCGTCAACTCCGACTATGAGCGTCCGCGGGCGACAGCTACCACCCCATTGCCCCCGGAATTGATACAGCAGCTCTCGGCGATTCGCGATGCCGCCCTGACCGACGACTACGCCTACCAGCAGGTGGCCCACATCACCGAGAATATCGGCCCACGGCCAGTGGGATCACCCCAGGCGCAGGCGGCGATTGAGTACGTGGCCGGCGAAATGCGGAAGCTTGGACTGGAAGTTCATCTGGAGCCGGTCCAGGCGCGCCATTGGATACGCGGAGCCGAATCCGCCGAACTGGTGGAGTATCCCGGACAAGCCCCGGGAACCACCCAAAAGATTGTTCTAACAGCATTGGGCGGAAATCGTCCCACGCCGCCCGGGGGAATCACGGCGGAGGTCGTCGTGGCCAATAGCTTTGCCGACCTGGATCGCCTGGGGCGGCAGAACGTGGCGGGGAAGATCGTCCTGTTCAACGTTGTCTTTGACAAGCAGAAGGCGGCCGGCGGCTATGCCGGCGAGGCCTATGACGAAGCGGTGGCCTATCGTGCGCTGGGGGCGCAAAAAGCAGCCGCGCTGGGAGCTGTTGGCTCGCTGGTCAGGTCAGTTGGCGGCGCGGACTATCGCCTGGCGCATACCGGAAACAGCCGCGCAGCCAACATTCCAGCCGGAGCCGTGACCAGCGAGGATGCTGACCTGATCGCTCATCTCGCCTCTCAGGGCAAGGTCCGCATGCACGTTATTTTGACCTCCCAGACGGCAGAAGAAGTCGGCACATTTAACGTGGTGGGAGACCTGAAGGGCTCCGAGCATCCGGAGCAGATAGTAATCGTCTCCGGCCACCTCGATTCCTGGGACCTGGGAACAGGAGCGATTGACGACGCAGCGGGCGTGGCCGTCGCTATGGAAACCGCACAACTGATGCAACAACTGCACCTTCGCCCCAAGCGGACGCTGCGGGTGATTGCCTGGATCGATGAAGAAAACCTGGGACGAGGCCACGCGGCCTATGCCAAAGCCCACGCCGCCGAGATCGGCAACCACGTGGCCGCGATAGAAAGCGACTTGGGAGCTTCTCATCCCATGGGATTCCGCGCCAAGATCAGCGCCGAGGCTGCGGCCCGGCTGCAGCCCGTGCTGGACGTTCTGCAGCCTTCCGGCGCCAACCTGATGGTGCTGAGCAGCGATAGTCCCGAGGCCGACATCGAGCCCTTCGCCAAGCAGGGCGTGCCCGCTTTCGGCCTGTTGCAGGACGGCCGGACTTACTTCAACTACCATCACACCGCCGCAGATACGCTGGACAAGATCGTCCCCCAGGAACTGCGGGAAAACGCTACCGCCATGGCCGTCATGGGATACGCGATGGCTGCAATGCCTGATCCTTTGCCGCATTGAAAACAATGTGGGCGCGAGCGTCCCGCTCGTGCTTGACTTGTGGTTGATGAGGAATACGACGATCTGATCGATGATGTTTTGGAAACCTCTTCCCCTGCGCGTTACCGGGATCGCTCGGCTGCGTACACTCTTGCAGCATCGGACATCGAGTCTGCTGAACCGGCGCAATAGATCAGGCACATGCGACGGGTCAATGAGTGCTAACGCCTGTTGACATCAATTGATTCGGTCAGCGAGTTACGTTGCGACGCGCATTCGTATCATGCACCGACCGGGAAGATTGCGCTACCGACCTTGTAGCTGAACAAGTACTCGCTCGGCAATATGAGCATGACCCCACACCTGAGGGTGAACGTTGACCATCCAATCAGAGTACTCCGTGCTCTGCCGATCCGGGTTGTCGGGATTGGTAAAAATGTCGCCGATAAAGGCATAGTGCCCGCCATGCGCTTCACATCCGGCCTTAATGACCCTGTCAATCGCGGGATTTTCCCAGAAGGTGCTTACACAGACCAGCGAGTGTCCCTTGGCGAGCGCTCCTGCGAGTTGATCATAGGCGGCACCGAAGGTTGCCGGGCTGATGACGTGAACGTTATCACCAAATTCCAGAACTACATCCGTGCGTGACCCAACCATACCTGCAATGGGTGGAATTTCGGACATTGATCCGGCCGGATCGCTCTCAATGCCTAGGTTATAAACGGAAACCGGGACATCAAGAGTGGAAGCCACCAAGTGCGAGAAATCTTTATCTGCGGACGGCGCAGCCATTCCCCAATCCCCCTGCCAACCGATGCTTGGGGTGGGTCCATGAAGTGTAATGCTGTTACCAACTACGACCAACTGCGTAGCCTTATTTGTGGCACACCCGCAAAGAAAAGCGGTGAACGCGAGCAAGGCAAACTTCTTCATTTCTGTAGTTTGTAGCACGTCGTTGCCCAAGAGGAGTATAAGATTGGCGGTTACTTCAACGATTCCATCCCGATTCCGCGCTACCCAACGCATTTGCTAGAGCATCGTTGGCGTAACATCGCGTCTCTGACAATGTCGGCGGTGTCAACACTTTTTTGAGCACACTTCAGCATGCACTCAGGGAAGAGCGCCATTTCGCTCTCGAGGAAGGTTTGCTGTGCCAACCCAGGCTCGCTTGTAATCCACTCCGGTCAGGACTCTCGGTCCGACCCATGCATCTCTTCGGTCGCAACTGCGATCATGATTACCAGTTCAGACTCCCCGGTGAAGAGGAGCGGGACTTTTTCACCTGCTCGTAACCCCATTCCCGACGCATCATCCAGTACAGACGAACCGCCAGCTTACGAGCCATCGCGACCTTGGCAATCTTCCGTCCTCGTCGCATCGCCAGGTGGAAGTACTGGCTGCGCCACTCTGGTACGCTGCGCACTGTGACCTGCGCCGCTTCCACCAGCAAAAAGCGCAACATCGAACTGCCCTGCTTGGTGATAGGTCCCAACCGGCGCCGGTTCTCTCTCGACTCTTCCAGCGGTACCAGTCCCAGATAGCTCGCTACCTGC
>JBARIF010000389.1:0-1582 GCA_049799615.1 Terriglobales bacterium | reverse complement strand
ATCAACATGCGCCCGGAGACCATTCTCCACTAAGAGGCCGGATACATTTTCGCTGACTGCTTCTCGTCCCATCGAATTCCTCCTTCAGTTCGGCGGCGGACCATACATGTTACGTAAACTATCCAGCCTGAAGGCAGCGACGGTTCGGGCGAAGAAATCACAAGCTGGTCGATAAGATCGGGCTCGCTGGCGAGGCCTTCAACGGATTGTTGTCGTAACATGTATGGTCCGCCGCCGAACTGCAAGAGGAATTCGTTGGGACGAGAAGCAGTCTGCGAAAATGTATCCGGCCTCTTAGTGGAGAGTGGTCTCCGGGCGCATGATGATGATCCGCACGTGCCTGTCCTTAATAATCGCCACGGTCACGAAAGACCTTGTTACGACACAGGTTCTCAGGCACGTCGTTTGACTGTATTTTCGTCCTTCCTGTTCTTCTGCAGACTTCTGCGAAGCGAATTTTCAAAACCACTTCGTCTAGTTGGAACCGACAACGGTGGCGTGCATCGGGCGATAATTGTTTCCGCTCGACAGCACAGCCCAACTGATCCTGGCCAGCTTGTTGGCGGTCGCCACGATCACGACATTGCGGGTTGCTCTCGTTTCCAAGCCGCTCATCCACTGTCCCAGGCACGATCCTTCGCGTTTGACGCGCAGGACCGCCGCTCGGGCCCCGTGGATGAACATCTTGCGCAGATACGGGTTCCCTCGCTTACTGATACCCAGCAGCTTGGGCTTACCTCCCGTGGACCATTGCCGGGGCACCAGCCCGAGCCAGGCTGCAAATTCTCGTCCCTTGTGAAACGCAGACCCATTCCCGATGGCAGAGACTACGGCCGTCGCCACCAGGGGACCCACGCCAGGGATTTGCTGTAACCGAACGCAGGCCGCATCGCTGCTCGCGATCTTCTCCAGATCCTCACTCAGGGTCTCGATCTGCAGCTGCAGATGTTTCCACTCCTGCCAGAGAAAATCCAACAGGCAGCGCATGCGAGCACTCAGTTTCTCGTCGGCATTCTCCAGAATCTCCGGCATTTGCCGGCGCAGGCTGGCCGGGCCCTTTGGAAAACTGATCCCGCGCTCCAACAGGAAAGCCCGAATCTGATTGATGACGCTGGTGCGTCGCGAGACCAGCCGCTCGCGCACCCGATGCAGAGCTTGCAGGTCGAGCTGATCCTCCGTCTTGATGGGCACGAAACGCATGTTCTCGCGCTCCACCGCTTCGGCAATCGCCTCCGCATCGCAATAGTCGTTCTTGTTCGACTTCACGAACGGCCGCACAAACTGCGCCGGAATCAGACGCACTTCGTGCCCTTGCTCGCGCAACACCCGCCCTAGAAAATGCGAACCCACCCCTGCCTCCATCCCCATCAGACACGAGGGCAGATTGGCGGTGTAGGCCAGCAGTTGTTGACGAGAAAACTTCTTCCGGATTACCACTTGCGAACGAATACCTAAGGCGACGAGGTGGAAGGTGGTCTTGCCTAGATCAATCCCGATCGACTGAATCTGCGACTTACTTTGCATGGCGATGATCCTCCGTCTGGCTTTTTGCCAGCTGCAATCATTACGCAGCTGGGCTCGC